>NZ_JBGSXS010000377.1:0-12859 GCF_041751335.1 Aquiflexum sp. | reverse complement strand
TGATTATGCTTGCAGCAGCAATCGTTCCTGGCTTTGAAATTGATGGTTTTTGGTGGGCACTTATATTCAGCTTTGTCCTGAGTATCATCAATTCATTGCTTGGAGTTTCATTGGGGGGAACCAGCAGGTAGTTCATTTTTCAATTGCAGGTATAGTTCTGTCAAATAATCTTTTGTACAGACTCATATTTCCATTTTCATCAGCCAAGTAATGAATAAATTGTGATTTGGGTACATGAACCAGGAGAATCAAAATTTCTTCTTTATCCCCGAAATCTTTCGTAATGTCATGTTCCAAAATTTCAAATTCAACTTTTACAGGAGGTTTACAATAATTTTTGGCAGATTTTTCCACTATAAAAATCTCTTCTTCGGGATCAATTCCAACCAGTATTTTATTATCAGATACCCCAACAACAAGAGTACCTCCATTGGTATTGGCAAAAGCAGACAGCGTTTTGCCCAATTTCAACGGATTATTGACATGTAATTTAAAGTCCAAAGTCTGGCTCTCAGGTCTTCTGACAAGGTCTTTTATTCTTTCCTCATTTTTTTTTGGCGCTAACATTTTTTTTTAACTTAAAAGCTTGTATTTTAATTACTTAAATATAGACTTGAGACAATATTTAAGAATCATTCTTTTAAGTTAACGTAATGAATCGTATGTTGTCTTTTATTCCATCAACTTTTAATATATGAAATATCAAAATGCAGGCTTCGCTCCGGAAACTATCGAATCCTTGAAGCAAGATTTAATTGACTCTAACAAAAACCACAAGGTAGTCCAAAGCGAAGAAAACGCTGATGAATTTGTTAATTTCTACTTTGTTGGCATGTTTGAAGGTAAAGAGGTAATCTATGACGCGGCACTTTATACTTTAAGATTGCATCATGCTTCAGAAGTGTATGAATTGGCCGAACATGAAGCTGCCAAGAAATTTCCAAATTTCAAGGGTATTCATTATGAAGAAGATGAAAATGGGAACTTGAAACCATTAACAAGTGAGGAGGAAGAAATAGGATGGTTTATTACAGAGATCATTATGGAAATGGAAGAAGAGGAAACTGTCAAGGTACAGGAATTTGTAGATATTGATACCAATCACGATTATGGCATTGGATTAGATGCCGCATTGAATGTAGAATACATCAGTGAAAAAACGATTTCAAAATTTGTGAAAGAATTCAATGATGACACCTTAAAATTGGATGAAACCTTATTTGCTTTTCAATCTGAAGAAGAAGATGTGGATGAGTGATTTAAAAAACTTTGATTAAACTATTTTGATTTTTGCTTGTTTCCTAACAAGCGTTTTTTTGTAATATGTTGAAAATTGCCTGGTCGTCTGTTTATTGTCATCCCCTTCCCCAAGGCCATCGATTTCCAATGGAAAAATATAATCTGTTGCCGGAACAATTACTATATGAGGGGACAGTTGCTGAGGATAATTTTTTTGAACCCACCTTCCTTGATCACAAATGGATACTAAATACACATGACCAAAAGTATTTTCAGAAGTTAACTACCCTTTCCCTAAATAAATCTGAAATCAGAAAAACAGGATTTCCATTGAGTCAGGACCTTATAATTAGAGAAATCCATATCATGCATGGATCTGTTCAGGCGGCTTTGTTTGCTTTGGAATTTGGGGTTGCAATGAATATTGCAGGTGGTACCCATCATGCCTTTACCAATAGAGGCGAAGGATTCTGTCTCTTAAACGATATAGCAATCAGTGCAAATTATCTATTGGATCACCAATTTGTAAAAAAAGTTTTGGTAGTCGACCTGGATGTCCATCAAGGAAATGGCACAGCGGAAATTTTTAATAAAAATAAAAATGTATTTACATTCAGTATGCATGGCACCGCCAATTACCCAATGCACAAAGAAATATCTGATCTGGATATCGGATTGCCTGACATGATCAAAGATCAGGAATACCTCCTTCTTTTAGGGGAACACCTTCCTAAAATTATTGATGCATTTCAGCCTGAGTTTATCATTTATCAAAGCGGGGTAGATGTATTAGAATCAGATAAATTGGGAAGATTGGGGCTGAGTTTGGATGGCTGTAAAAAAAGAGATAAAATGGTATTGGATAGTGCTAAACTCAATCAGATTCCAATTATGTGTTGCATGGGTGGGGGATATTCGGAAAAGCTCTCCCATATCATTGAAGCACATGCAAATACTTTCAGGTTAGCGCAAGACATCTATTTCTAAGTTATGATGAACAAAAAATCTTTAAAGAAAAAGTGGCTCATTTATTCCGTAGCAGGGATATTATTGATGGGCCTTGGATTCAGTGTATTGGGGGAATCCATTATTTCAAAATATTCAAATGGCACATTTATCCATTGGTTTTTAACTGGAACAGTTGGATTAATTCTTGTGTTTGCAGGATTGTCAATTTTTGGTCAAGCTGTTGTTTTTAAGTCATTTATAGATAGCGATAAAAATCCATTTAACCGAATTTAACAATTGCGGATGCAAATAAAATTTGCAAAAAAGATACTTTGTTTATATTTGCGCCAAATAGAAAAATTTAGAGACGTGAAAAAAATAGCAAAAGTGTTCGGCCTGTTGGGAATTGCAGTAATTACATTTTCCTCATGCGACAAAGCAGGTAATACCACAGAAGAAGGCACAATAGAAAATGATGCCCAAGAAGTAAGTATTGCAGATTTAAAAATAGCTTATGTTTTAACAGACAGTGTAATTTCCAGATTTGAGTTTTTTAAAGAAAAATCATTGGAGATCACTGAAAAAGGAAAAAAATTTGAAAGCGAGCTAAGCAACAGAGCAAAAGGCTTCGAGCAGGAAGTTGCAAATTTTGAACAGACAGCGGGTACAATGACCCAGAATCAGGCAAGAGCAAAACAAGAAGACCTGATGAAAAAAGAAAGAAATTTAGTCACATACAGGGATAATCTGATGCAAGAGCTCTCAGGAGATGAGTCCAAGCTATATAGTGATGTATATGATCAAGTACAGGAATATATGGCAATGTTTGCCGAAGAAAATGACCTTGAGCTTATTTTGTCCTACACCAGAGGCGGTGCCGTATGGTATTCCAAAAAATCACTGGACATTACTGACAAGGTGGTCGAAGGTATAAATAAAAAATATGCAGACTCAAAATTACCTGCAACAAATTAAGCATTGTAATCCTGTTAACATATAGTCCGGTTTTTGACCGGACTTTTTTTATGCTTTATTAATTGGTAGTTTTGCAGCGGAAAAATTCAAAAATATACTCATGAAAATCACAGAATTTTTAAAACATAATTTTAGGCATTTTAACGCTGCAGCTTTGATCGATGCTGCTGAAGGTTACAAAACCCACTTGGACAACAACGGTAAAATGATGGTTACTCTCGCGGGTGCCATGTCCACAGCGGAATTGGGCATTTCTCTTGCCGAGATGATCCGTCAGGACAAAGTCCATATCATATCCTGTACGGGGGCCAATCTTGAAGAAGATGTTTTCAATTTGGTCGCTCATGATTATTATGAAAGAATTCCAAATTACAGGGAATTGTCTCCTGAATCGGAACAGGATTTGCTTGAAAGGCATATGAACAGGGTAACCGATACTTGTATCCCTGAAATGGAGGCAATGAGGCGGATTGAAAAAGTCATTTTGGAAGAATGGGTAAAGGCTGACAAAGCTGGAGAACATTTTTTCCCACATGAATTTTTCTACAAAATTCTACTTTCGGGTAAATTGGATAAAAGTTTCCAGATTGATCCAAAAGACTCTTGGCTATTGGAAGCAGCAAAGAAAAACCTTCCGATCATTGTCCCGGGATGGGAAGATTCCACTTTGGGAAATATGTATGCGGGACATGTCATATCCGGAGATGTCAAAGATGTACATACTGTAAGAAGTGGAATTGAATACATGATGTTCTTGGCCGAGTGGTATACCCAAAATGCGCAGGACAACAGTACTGTTGGTTTCTTCCAAATTGGAGGAGGGATAGCAGGAGATTTCCCGATTTGCGTGGTTCCAATGTTGCATCAGGATCTACAGAGAGGCGGTGTGCCACTTTGGGGATATTTCTGTCAAATTTCTGATTCTACCACCTCTTATGGTTCATATTCAGGGGCAGTTCCAAACGAAAAAATCACTTGGGGAAAGCTAGGGCTTGATACCCCTAAATTCATTGTAGAATCAGATGCTACGATAGTCGTACCATTGATTTTCGCCATAGTATTAGACCAATAAAATGAGTAAAACTTTGTATTTCTTTTTTTCAAAAGCAAGCAGGCTATTCCTGCTTGCTTTTTCCTTTTTCTTCACTGCCAAAGCTCAGGAATTAATGCCTTTGACAGTTTTGAACTCTCCCTATGATGAACAAAGTCCAGTTGTATCGCTAAATGGCGAGCTGTTTTTCACGGTTGGTTTCCATCCGGGCAATATAGGAGGGCCCACTGATTATGGAGATATATGGATGAGTAAAAAAGACAATAACGGAGAATGGCAAAAACCTCAACACATTCCAAGTTTATCCACTTCAGGTAATGATGTGCTTATAGGATTTTTGGATGCGTTGACTGCATTGGTTTACCACAGTGGCAATAACGGCAAAAGACAGGGCATCCATCAATATTCCCGGTTTGGCAATTCTTGGAATTACCTCCGTCCACTCGAAATGGGGAATTTTAAAAATAACTCTTCACATTTCAGTGGCAGGTTGGTATCCGAAGGCAATGCAATTGTCATGTCCATGAATTCTTTCGGAACATTTGGTAATGAGGACATTTACATAAGTTTCAAACAATCTGAAACTGTTTGGACTTCACCTCTGAATCTTGGGCCGCAGGTCAATTCTTTCGCCCAGGAACAGACTCCGTATCTTTCCAATGATTTGCAGACAATGTATTTTTCATCCAATGTCCATGGAAATGGGAGGGGAAAGGATATTTATTTTTCCCAACGAATGTCTCAATCTTGGGAAGATTGGACCCTTCCACAAAAGATCGGGTTAGCGAATTCAACAGGATCTGAATTGAGTTATGCCATCATCGATCAAAACAACGATCAGGCAATTTTCACTACCACACAAAACAGTGAAGGGTTTGGGGATTTCATGTTGGTAAGATTTGAGGCGAAAGATCCTTTGGCAAATTTGGACATACAGGAAAACACTCCTGAAGTGAATGTAGACGAAAGTTTACTCATACAAGAAGACGCTTTGGTAATTAGTGCTGAACCTGAAATGAAAGCCATGCAAGATACTGTGTCAATTATTGGTGAAAAAGAGGGTATTCAGCATGAACAATCGGATACACCTGTTCCCACTTTAGCTGTGGCGAGAAAGATGATCAGAATTATAAATGGACAGACATTAGAGGAAGTGCCCTATGAGATTGAAATCGGAAATGACCGTGGCTTGAAAAATGCTCTTGAATCTCAAAATGAAGTTTGGGAATTATTGGGGGAACCCCAATGGAATACCATCATCATCAGCTCGAAAGGATTTTTACCAAAAATGTTGGACAGTTCTGAATGGGTGGATCTTGAAGGAAAAGACTTGTTCCTTCAGCCTGCAATATCAGGAACAGCAATTGTTTTGAATAACATTCAGTTCAACAGGGGAACTTCGGATTTTGCGGATTCCAAATCGATACAGGTTTTGGACAATCTGGTAACTTTCATGAAGGAAAACCAAGATATTATTATCCGCTTGGAAGGCCACACGGATAATGCAGGCGACCCATCCTTAAACAAAGACCTTTCAATGAAAAGGGCATCCAAAATCAGAGGATACCTCACTATAAATGGTGTTGATTTTGAAAGAGTGAGGATTTCAGGTTGGGGAGGGAGTAGGCCTATTGCAGATAATCAGACCGAGGAGGGAAGGGTATTGAATAGGAGAGTTGAAATGCTGATAGAGAATTAATCTATAAGCAACAAAGCAAAATATTTTTTGGGGTTGAATTGTAAAAAAAAGCGCAATAAAAGTGACTAATCGCATGTACCTAAAATTCTATTAACATTACCATAACTTTGGGTTAAAGATTTTGTAATAAAAGTTTTTTTGAGTCGTATATATAATATATTTTTGAGTATATATAATACATTTATGCAGGTTTTCTTTTCGCTTTTGCTTTTGACCCTTGCCTACGGACTTTTTATCCTCTCTGTATTTCCGCCAAGGTATTCTAAGAAATTAAGTCACGTCTTTCATCATAAAGAATCCCCAGAGTACGATAAAGTTTCGCTCAGTTCCCCGATTTTCTTTTCCTTCTTGATAGGTTATTCCCTTGCTGCTACCATGCTCTATTTCTTTATTTTATAAAGAGAGGAAACAAACTTTTTTCATTTATTGGTCAGTAACTTTTGGTTTAGCTTTTGATTATTCTTTAAATTAGAAAAATCTTAAATTCTTTTCTGTGAATAATTCCAATATTTTACCAATTGTCAAGGATTCACCCTGGTTAAATGACCATGCAGTGGATATTTTTGAAAGATATGAAAGGTATTACGGTGTTTTAAAATCCATTGAACATGATTATGGAAACCTTTTAGAGTTTGCACGTGCCCATGAATATTATGGTATTCATTTTGATCCTTTTAGAAATGGTTGGGTCTATAGAGAATGGGCACCTCAGGCATACAATCTTTTTTTGATGGGTGATTTTAATCATTGGAATCGGTATAGCCACCCCATGAAAAAAGACCATCGCGGAGACTGGGAATTGTTCTTGCCATATAATGAATATAAAGACTCATTTATTCATGGAAGTAAAGTTAAAGTTCATGTCGAAGGAAAAAACGGTGCCCTAGATAGAATTCCCGCTTATATACGAAGGGTAGTACAAGATTTGGAAACACATGATTTCACTGGTCAACTATGGTTCCATGAAAAGTCATTTAATTGGACAGACCATAGATTTGATGCAGCGGTCAATCTCGAACAACCTTTGATATATGAATGCCATATCGGAATGGCGCAAGAAAAATTGGGTGTGGGCACCTACCTGGAATTTGCCGAAAATATTCTCCCCAGAATCAAATCAGCTGGGTACAATACTATTCAAATGATGGCCATCATGGAACATCCCTATTATGGATCCTTTGGTTATCATGTTTCCAACTTTTTTTGTCCTACTTCAAGATTTGGGACACCAGAAGAACTGAAATACCTTGTCAACAAAGCCCATGAACTAGGAATATCTGTGATCATGGATTTGGTACATTCCCATGCTGTCAAAAATGTTTTTGAAGGACTGAATGAGTTTGACGGATCAGACCACCAATATTTTCATCCCGAACCCCGGGGATATCACGAGGGTTGGGATTCCAAGCTTTTTGATTATGGAAACAGAGAAGTACAGCATTTTTTGCTTTCCAATGTCAGGTATTGGTTGGAGGAATTTCATTTTGATGGATATAGGTGGGATGGAGTTACTTCCATATTGTACTTACATCATGGAAATATCACTTTTGATAAGCTTGAAAAATATTTCAAAGATGGGGTAGATTGGGATGCAGTCATTTACCTTCAATTGGCCAACCAGTTGATCCATGATTTTTCACAGAGTGCGATGTCCATTGCTGAGGAAGTCAGTGGAATGCCCGGATTGTGCCGAAGTATAAAGGATGGTGGTATCGGTTTCGATTTCAGATTGGCCATGGGGATTCCTGACTTTTGGATCAAAACCCTCAAACATAAGCCCGATGAGCATTGGGATATGTTTGAAATGTGGCATGAACTGACCAACAGACCCCAATTTGAACGGACCATAGCATATGCAGAATCCCACGATCAGGCATTGGTAGGAGATAAATCCATTGCTTTTTGGCTAATGGATAAGGAGATGTATTCGAGCATGTCAAAATTGCAAAACAGTCTGGTGGTGGACAGGGGAGTGGCTTTGCACAAAATGATAAGGATGATCACCATCGCATTGGGAGGAGAAGGTTACCTCAACTTCATAGGCAATGAGTTTGGCCATCCGGAATGGGTGGATTTCCCAAGATTGGGCAATGATTGGAGTTATCAATATGCCAGAAGGCAATGGTCATTGGTGGATTCAGATCATTTAAGATACCATGATCTTTTTCAATGGGATAAGGCTATGATTAAGTTCATAAAAGATTATAGCGTTTTAGCTTCAGGACCTGCTGAACAGCTTCACCTTGATGCTGAGAAAAAAATCATTGCTTTTGAAAGAACGGGTTTGGTCTTTATTTTTAGTTGGAATATCAGTGAGTCCATCTTTGGATTTGAATTTCAGGTTCCTGAAAAAGGGAAATATAAAATCATCCTAAATTCTGATGACAAAAAATTCGGAGGATTTGGAAGGATAGAGGGTGATCCTGTCTATCCATCTGATAAAGAGGGGAAAATACAAATTTATTTACCCAATAGGACCTGTCTGATCTTTAAAAAAATAAAGTAGAAATGGGGGCATAGGCCCCCATTTCTGTCATTCTTTGACTATTAATTTCCTATCAACTAAACTAAAAGAGAAAAGCTTTACACTCCTTATGACCTGTATCTTTCTCCTGTCATGAATGACACACTTAGTTTAATGGTACGGTTTTTTAACAATAAGTGTTAGTTAAAACACCAAAAATTATTTATTTTTTCAAAGGTTAGAATCAATAAGCAAGAATAAGTACTAACGTTGTGTCAATTTTATTCTGAAAGAAATTTATCCAATTCACTGTAAAACCATTCCGGTTCATCATAGAATACAAAGTGATAGCCTTTTTCTGCAACCAGTAATTTAACATGATCAATATCCTTCAATTGATTTTGATAGCCCAAAGTGACGGATTCCTTGGTTGCCCCAAAGTTTTGATAAGCTGCCCAGGAACCAAATACCAAAACCGGGGTTTTAACTTTGGACATTAAGGGTCTAATATCCGTGGTGAACATTTCTCCGTATGCCTGACCCACTATCACTGGATTGCTGTTCATTCCCATTTGGACTACCTTATCTCTTTTTTCTTCAGTCGCTATCATAGAGGAAACTATCATTTTTTGGTTTGCCTCAGCGGTAGCTTTATCCATATTGGCCATGGCAGTTTTCATGCTTTCTGCCATCGGTTTAGCTACCTCGGGAGTTATACCTGGGATTTGAAACACAGGAAAATATGGAACCCCATCTACAGATATGATTTTTGCGAAAAGCTTTGGTTCTTCGGCTACAGCCCATAGTCCCAAAAATCCACCCATGCTATGTCCAACAATGATTGGATTCTTTAAATTATTCTCTTTTGTATAGGCAATCAATTCATCTTTTACCGATTTCAAATAGAAATCAGCATCCGCCTTTTCCATATTTCCAAAACCTTTGATGGTTACCAGATGCAGTTCGTATTTTCCCTTATACCTCTCAACAAATTCATCCCAAACCCTAGAACTACAGGACATGCCGTGGATCAATATCATGGGTTGACCTTTGCCAATCATTTCAGTGGATATGAGTTGAGGTGCAGCTGAGGCATATAATGTTTTGAAAGCCGCCATCATTATACATACAAGTAGCCAATTTAATTTTTGTGTTTTCATGGTATTTTAGTTTTTGTTTATCCAAAATTGGTGAATAACCATTCGGTGAAATAATTTGATTGACAAGGTGAAAATCTTCCATGACCAACTGTTGAAAAAATGGAAAAAGGTGTTATTGGATGGTAATTAGGATTAATTTTCACCAAGAAAAGTGATTTGCAGTTTTGTTCAATTTGTATTTGCAGTTGGTCAAAGGAATGATGCAAATGGTCAATCTTCTTCTATTCTTTAGAACATGTATCTTAATTTCAAACATTGAGTAAAAAACTGATTGATTAAAAAAAAGAAATCTTATGATCTGGTGGACATTATTTATAGTAGGAGTGGTATTTATGACTTTATTTTTAGCAGGAGCTTTTAAAGTCAAAGAATAATATGGAGAAATCAAATGAAAAATCGATCATGGAGAGAGCTCTTGAATTCCTTAATAATCTAGGATCGCTTTTTGGAAGATATAAAATCCACCATATTCTTTTCTGGATAGCATATTTTGTTTTTTGGGTATCAGTTTATCAAAATTTGTATAAGGATATCAATCAGTTGTTTTTGATAACTGGATTTTACACCGTTTCGAATGCGGGAGTTTATTATATTTCCCAGTATGTTTTGATTCCACATTTGAGGAAAACCAAATTTTCGATTTTGTTCCTTCCTGCATTTTTTATTTTGTCAGCATTGTGTTCTTTATTTATGAAAATTGGGATTTCCCTCGCTTTATCCATGAATCTTGAGGAATTTTTTCAAGCAACTTCCTTACAGATATTTTTTGTTTACTTTTCATCAAATGTATTTACCGGAGGTATTTTATTGGCGTCAAAAGGTTATTTGGAAAATAGAAAAACCGTCCGGCAAAATGAGCTTAGGGAAAAAGAAAGAATCGAAAGTGAACTGAACTTCCTGAAATCCCAGGTCAACCCACATTTCCTGTTCAATGCCATCAACAGCGTTTATGTATTGATCCGAATTGATCCTGACAAGGCTTCGGAAACACTTATCAAACTTTCCAACCTGCTGAGGTCACAGCTATATGAATTCACCACTGATAGTATTGATATTCAGCAGGAACTGGAATATTTGGAAAACTATATTGAATTGGAAAAAATCAGAAAGGGGGAGCGATTAAAGGTGGTTTTTGAAAAAGGGGAGGGGTTGGAGGACTTTTCCATAGCTCCATTGTTGTTGATTCCATTTCTGGAAAATTGCTTCAAACACCTATCATCTCATACCGATCAGGAAAATCAGGTGAAAGTAAAAATCGGATTCTACCATGGGAGATTATCAGCTTATTTTTTCAATACAAAAGACAATCAAAAAAAGGTAGTTGATTCAATAAAAGGTGGAATCGGTCTCAAAAATATCCGCAGAAGACTTGAAATATTGTATCCAAAAAGACATACCTTAGAAATTAAAGATCAGCCTGATTCATTTGAGGTAAAACTTGAAATCAAAAATAATGAAGATTAAAACTATCATAGTTGAAGATGAACCTTTGGCAAGGGAAGGACTGAAAAGCTACATTAGGGAAATTGATTTTCTGGACTTGGTCGCCATATGTGAAAATGCTTTGGAAGCCAATGATGCCATTTCATCGCAAAACCCCGATCTGATGTTTTTGGACATTCAAATGCCTAAGATCACAGGTCTTGATTTTTTGAAATCTCTTAAAAATCCGCCCTTGGTGATATTCACTACAGCCTATCCAAATTATGCCCTTCAGGGATTTGAGTTGGATGTGATTGATTACCTGGTCAAACCATACCCATTCGAAAGGTTTTTGAAAGCTGCTAACAAGGCAAGGGAAATGCACCTCCTAAAAAACCAACAATCCACTTCGGGAAACACCAAAGACCATATTTTCCTTAAAGTTGATAATTCACTCAAAAGGATCAATTATTCCGAAATCCTATATATAGAAGGGATGGAAAATTACATTGCCGTCCACACCAATGAAGGCAGATTCATCACCTTGATGACCATGAAAAGCATAGAAGAGTCCCTTCCGGAAAAGGAGTTTTTAAGGGTCCACAAAACCTATATTATCTCAAAGCCTAAAGTCAAAGGAATTGTAGGCAATGAGATAGATATGGGTTCAAAGAAAATTCCTTTTTCTAGGTCACGAAGGAATGAGATAATTGAGGCTTTGGTGGGAGGGTGATTTTTTAAAGAATTTTAATTTCATTATAGGAAAGAATTGCAATTATTCAGTTTATATTGATAATAGTTAAAATTATATATAGTATATTCATAATTATTTTCAGTATTTTTTTAAGATATATTCATGTCCGCTAGTATATTTCTTCATATCAATCAAATAGAAAAACAAGAAAAATTTGAACACAAATTTTTTGAGGCAACTGATTGGACAATTGAATCTGAAGCAAGTTTAATCAATAAAATTCATGAAGTTTTTGAGTTATTAAGGCCGTTGTCTTCGTCCTGCATGCTTGACTTTTCTATCGAAGTTAAAAATTACGAAGAAGCAATTTTTAGGCTAAAAAGAATAAAAAATAATAGAACTAATATCAAAGGAGCCAAATTAACGCTTAGGGAAATCGAAATCTTGGGCTTGTTGATGCAAGGACTTACCAACATTGAAATAGCAGATAAACTTTTTATTTCCTACGAAACTGTCAAATCCCATCGAAAACATATTTTGGAAAAAACAGGAGCGAAAAACACAGCTGCTTTAATAAATTATTACCACCAAACATTTTTTGACAAGTAAAAAAATCCCCCTTTCGGGGGATAGAAATATAAGCTTCTGTATGTCTAACTTTACGTGAAATAAAATTCCGTAACTTAATCAAGTATAAAATGGCTGGAATTTATAACAACCAATTTGAGACTCCATTTAGTGACGTTCTCATGTCGCCAACAACCAAAATTGAAAGTGAGTATGAAAGTACTAATAGTTTTGAATTTCATGTTTCGGAAGACAGTCCTTTTTCTAAAACATATGAAGCGGGAGATGCATACAATAATGTTACAGTCTCTGACGAAGAATTTGTCGGGTTATTGGCCGAGTTGAATGATAGTGAATTTTCAGAAACTTTATTCGAACTAGCACATGAATTTGAAAGGGATCTTGATCGTGAAATCCAACATGAGTTTACTGATTTAAATCCTTCTATACTTCGAAATAAATTCCATAATTATATCGATCCGTTGGTCAACGAAACTCATCAGATGATTGACAAGGTTTCAGCCCACTTTTCAGGAAACAATTTCAGTAACTATTCTGAAAATGAAATTGAATACTTTTTTGACCACTTAGAATTTGAACATTCGAAATTCACACCTGCACAGGAACAATTTTTAGGTAA
>NZ_JBGSXS010000376.1:0-4072 GCF_041751335.1 Aquiflexum sp. | reverse complement strand
CATTTTCCTGTTTCCGGAATTTTTTCTGGTGCAAGGATTTAATAAACTTAAGCGTATTTTTGCTTAACATTCGGTTAATTGCCAAATAGTGAATAAAGCCAAATATATAAACTTTCTCTTTCTGCTTATTTTTATTTCCGGTTGTTCTTTGACCGAGGGTCTCAAGGAAGGAGAATATCTGGTCTATGATGTCAATTTAAAAGGAGTCGATAAAAGTGATAAATCATCTCTCCAAAACCTAATCCGCCAAAATCCGAATACCAGAATCCCTTTAGTCAACACTTCTGTAGGTGTTTCACTTTATCGGTTTGGAGAATGGACTTTTGACAGTACCAAGCATCTAAACCGAAAAGCTAAATTAGAGGAAGAAAGGGGAATCTTGATCAAAATCGATGAAGAAAAAAAACTAGATAGGAATCAGTCAAAAAGACTCAATAAACTCAATACCAATATTACAGCGATAGAAAAAAAGCTGGATTTTGGAAATTTTTTTATGAGGACCGGAAATCCAAGGGTTATATATGATAGTGCAATAGCTGAGGAAAGCCGTAGACAAATGGAGTTTTATTTGTTCAACAATGGATTCTTTGATGCAGAGGCCGATTTTCTAGTTTCCAAATCCAAAAAGAAAGCGAGTATCACATATTTTATTACAGAAAATGATCCCTACATTATAGATACTTTTTATACCCGATCCGATGACTCGGATATCTACGACCTTTTGTTAAGCAATAATTCTGGCACCAATATCAAAACCTCTAAAATTTATGATCAAAACAACATATCTAAGGAAAGACAACGGGTTGAAGACCTGATGAAAGAAAACGGATATTATACCTTTTCCAGGTCATATATTGAATATAACGTCTTTAAGGATACCCTTGAAAAAACCGTCAATATTGAACAGGTGATCAGAAAACCTGTTTATGCAGAAAATCACCAGGTTTATACATTGGATTCCATTTATTTTTCCATCGATCCCCCTTCAAATGAATTTATAGATCAGGGATTTACGAATATTTATAAGGATATTAATTTTGAAGTTTATCAAGATAAATATTCTGAAAAAATCATTTCATCCAGGATTTTTATTTCAAAAGGAGACCTATACAATCGAACAGATGTCATTGAGACCCAAAGACAACTGGCCAATCTTGACCTTTTTAGATTTGTCAATATTGCATTTGATACCCTCGGAAACATCCTGAGGCCTCGCATCTACACCCAACCCAATCAAAAATACCAGATCACCAATCAGGTGGGTGCAAGTATCACTGAACAAGTACCGGGACCATTTTTCAGTCATTCTCTAAGAAATAGAAACCTTTTCCGTGGTTCAGAGATTTTTGAATTCTTTTTCAGAGCGGGTTTGGAAGGTGTGGTATCTGCCACAGGTGAAGGCGGTGTATTTCGAAGCAGGGAACTCAATACCTCAGCTTCAATTATTTTCCCACAGTTTCTGCTTCCTTTAGGCATTAATTCCCTTGAAAGGTTTGGTAGGTATAACCCAAGAACCAGAACATTGATTGGATATAATTATGTCAACAGACCTGAGTATATCAGAGAAAGTGTCAATGGGGTAATCAGCTATAATTGGAATACCAGAAATCTGAAACAGCAGTTTACATTCAATGTCCTTGATGCCAATTTTATTCGTTCCAGCCTCAGTGATGAATTCAGAATATTATTGGAAGGTCTTCAAGATCAAGGAAACAACTTGATCAATTCATTTTTGCCTTCCTATGTAAGCAGTGTATCTGGTCAGGTAATATTCAATTTCAACCAATACGGTGCATTTCAAAGAAACAGGGCTTCGCTGTTCAGATTGTTTCTCGAAAGCGGTGGTACAACCTTGAATTTTGTGAACCCTGAATTTGTAGAAGCACGAAGCCTTGCCTATTTCCAATTCCTAAAGTTTCAGGCAGATTTTAGAAGATATATCCCCATTACCAGACAACAGACCTTTGCTTACCGTCTCAATCTTGGCATGGCAAAACCTTATGGTGTCAGTAATGGGGTTTTGCCTTATGAAAAATACTTTTTTGCTGGAGGTAGTACCGGTATTCGAGCATGGCAGCCAAGACGTTTAGGTCCAGGTTCATTTACGCCAACTACTTTTGAAGATGGTTCTTTTGATTACAGATTTGAACAACCGGGTGATATCCTTTTTGAAGGAATGTTTGAGTTAAGGTCAAAAATCTATGGATATTTTGATGGCGCATTTTTTATTGACCTTGGAAATACCTGGACTTTCAATGATGATCCTACAAGGCCCGGAGCAAATTTTGAATTCAACAGGTTTTACAAAGAAATTGCCGTAGGCACAGGTTTGGGCTTAAGAATGGACTTTGATTTTCTTGTGCTGAGATTAGATATGGGTGTCAAAGCTGTTGACCCTGCAAGGCCACTTGGAGAAAGATTCATCTTGGGTAATTTCTTCAAAAGTTTCTTAGGCGACAGGGGGCAGACTGTTTTCAATATTGGAATTGGTTATCCATTTTAGGATCTAAACTTCCGATTTACCATGTCCATTAAGTTGTTTTTCTATAGGTAAAGTAAAATAAAAAGAAGAGCCTATTCCTTCGATACTTTCAACCCATATCCTACCACCATTTCTTTCCAAAAATCCTTTTGACAAAAGTAGTCCTATTCCAGCGCCTTTATTTTTTTTCCGAGGGTTGGACAATGTTTTTAATTGTGGTTTAAAAAGCTTTTCCATTATTTTATTAGACATACCAATACCCGAATCCTTTACCTGAACAGTTATCTCACTTTTATTTCGCTGAGCAATTATTATGATTTGACCACCGGGAGGGGTATGTTTGATTGCATTTGAAACCAAGTTCTGAAGAATTGAAAGCAACATTTTTTGATCTGCAAATACTATCTCATTTTTATCTATCTGAAGGACAAGATTTATTTTATTCAACTGAGAAGCTTCTTTCATTCTATCAAATACTTTTTGAACAAAATCTGCCAAATTAATTTTTTGAGGTGTAAAAGCCTCATTGGCGTACTTGATCCTTGACCATTCGACAAGATAATCCAGCATTTCCAATTCGTCTTTGGAAGTTTTGAGAAGGAGTTCAAGCATTTCACTGATCTCTTCCTCACTCATTTCTTTGATATTTTCCTTTAAGTTTGCCGCTAAACCTATTATTCCGGTCAATGGCGTCCTTAAATCATGTGAAATGATGGACAGTACACTTTCCTTATGGGAATTGAGCTCTTCAAGATCCTTGATGTAGGTATTGATAACCTCCTCAGGTTTCTTTAAATCAGTCAAGTCCCGTAAGATTTTAACAAACCCAATTATTTCTTCGTTTTCATTTTTCAGGGGAAAAACCAAGCCGTGAGCAATAAACTTGCTATCATCTTTCTTTTTATGCCAACGATCATCAGTTGCCCTTCCTTTTGACAATGCTATTTGGATTTCTTGATTTGGAATGCCATTTTCCAAATCCTCTTGGGTAAATATGATATCAAAATTTTCACCAATTATTTCATCAGTTTCCCAACCGAAAATATTTGTGGAACCCGAGTTCCAACTGTTGATTTTTAAATCTTTATCAAGTGTGAAAATAGAATAATCCTGAAGACTATCTATAATCTGACTATAAAATTCAGCGGAAGGAATGTATTTGAATTTGGTTTCTTTAGGGGAAATATTATTATTAAGCATATCAATATTGATGTTTTGGGTAGTGAAAAAAATTCTAATCCACGGTTATAGATTTTAATTATCAAAACTGAGAAATTATCGATGAAATTTTTTGTAGGAAATTCAATTTAACTTATAAGATTCACTGAAATCAACTTTTCGAAATTCAAAAACAAAAAAACTCCTTTAAAACTCTGGAAATATCTTCGTGAATTTGTTTTGAGGATCGGGAAAAGTTAATTTGGATTTAAATAACTAATGATGAAACCTGAACAATTTATAAAATCCTTGAAAGATAAAAACCCTCCAAAAGGTATTTCCTCACAACTACAAGCTTTGTGGCACGACGGTAAAGGGGATTGGAAAAAAGCTCATGATATAGTTGATGGCCCCTCTGATAAATTATCGGCA
>NZ_JBGSXS010000375.1:0-7482 GCF_041751335.1 Aquiflexum sp. | reverse complement strand
TCTTGAAAATCTGTATCTTTAAAAATTCGGAGTAAATTTGAAGGATACAGTAACGAAAAACCCATCTCCAAACTGAATCAACCAAAATCCATTAATCTTTACAAGAATGAAGAAAATATTGAAAATAACACTTTGGACTTTAGCCATACTTCTGATCGTAGTTGGGAGCTTGGCATATTATGTAAGCAAACAGATGGGCAGTTTGGATTCCTTGGAAGACAGGAAGGAAAGATTCTCTAAGCTGGCATATTATAATGCAGATAGCGATGAGTTTATAAGTCCGGAGACATTACCCTATTATCCGGAACAAACCACAGGAGGGGATTCAGGTCCTGCGCGGTTTTTTAAAACTTCACCAAATGCACCAGGTTTTCCACTGCCCAAACAGATGATTACCAAAAGCGATTTTTCAGAAACTCCTTCGGATTTTGCTGCTTGGTGGTTTGGTCACTCCACATTTATTCTTGAGCTTGATGGAAAGCGGATCTTATTTGATCCGGTTTTTGAAAACGGAGGCCCCCTTCCCTTTATTTTGAGAAGGTTTGACGTGTCTCCAATTAAAAGAGAGGAACTGCCCGAGATTGATATTGTGGTCATTACCCATGACCATTATGATCATTTGGAGGCTGCTACCATAAGATTTCTGGCATCTAGAAATACAGAATTTATCGTGCCGCTGGGTGTAGGTGCCAGACTTGAAGGCTGGGGTATTCAGAAAAACAACATCAGCGAGTTAGGTTGGCATGATGCCAAGACTGTTGGTTCTTTGCATATAACTGCCCTTCCGGGAATACACTACACCAGTAGGAGTTATAATGATAGAAATAAAACCCTTTGGGCCTCTTTTGTAATTAAAGGGGATGATAAAAACCTTTTTGTAAGTGGCGATACCGGATACGGCTCTCACCTGAAAGACATAGGAGAAGAATATGGACCCTTCGACCTGGCTTTTGTGGAGATAGATGGCTGGAACAAAGGATGGCCTCTGACCCACCTCTTTCCTGATCAGGCAGTTCAGTTATGTCAGGATATAAATACACAACTCATGTTTCCCATACATTGGGGCGTTTTTGATTTGGCAATGCACCCCTGGGATGAATCTATCAAAATGGTAGCTGACATGGCAGCAGAAAATAACATCAAATTGGTGACACCCATTATGGGCGAGAAAGTGGTACCCGGTCTTAGTCCAACCTTGAATTGGTGGGAGATTCCAAACAGGGATAGCTAACTTTTCGCGTGCCGATGTTATTTTTTGTTTAGGTCAATATTTTCACTTTCTCCTTTAATCCATTTATCTGTTTGGTGTATAAGGTGCTTCTGCCTTTTCCAGCTTCAACTCAAACTCGGCCAATTCATTATAAAAGGCAGAAGCATCTTTCAAATATTGCTCAAACGCACTTTGTGCGATTTCAATATTTCTTTTGTGAGTTGCTGTAGGAGGCTCTGTTGTACTCCAATGTCCATAAGTCACGCTGCCTACTCTATTGATGATTGAAGGTGAAGTAGACTCATCCTTGCTCTGAAGCACCCCATCTCCCATGAGTGCAGTTCTCAGATGAAACAAAGAGGCATTGAGTGCTGTCAATTGTGTAAATAATTCAGGAGAAGCATTTGGTGTTTCGGTCAAGGCAGCTTTGATAAAGCGAAGCTTATCCCCGGCCTCACTCAATTGGCGGGCAGCACTTGAGGTCCTTCGGGAAAGGTCACTGGTTTGCTTTTTGAAAGCCGCCATCTCTTCGTAATCACCACTTGTTGGATGCACAGCTTTAACGTTAAATTCCTGTGCTTCTCCCTGTGGCTCCAATTTCCCATTATTCAACAAATAAAGCTCCACACTGTATTTCCCGGGTGCTACCAAAGGTCCCTCAGGATCGCTTACCCAAGGTGGTTGGAAAGCGGGAACGGTTAGATTGATAGGGTTGGGTGGAGGCAATCTCAAATCCCAACTCACCCGATGCAATCCTGTTTTGGCTACACCTTCTATCCAACGTATCGCCTCCCCGTTTTTATCCCGTACCAAAAGCATGACACTTGGTTCCTCTTCGATGGACTCCCGCCTCAGTTGATCCCAACCCGGGAATGGAATACTGGATTTTTGCTCATTGAGGTTCTTTTCCTTTTCTTTTCGCGCTGCTTTTTCCGTTTTGGGAAGATTCTTTAAGAAATAAGTAAATACAGCTCCAAAAGGTGGGTTATCACTTACAAAACTGGTGGATCCTTGAGAAGGCATTCCCTTTGCCTGAAAGGGTTCACTTGGGACATACCACCAAGCATCTCTCACCGGCAAGACCACATTTGAATTGGTATTGGCCAATTTGTTGATCTCTCTTAAAGGTGCGTAATCATCCAATACATAAATCCCTCGCCCAAAACTAGCTCCCACCAAGTCATTGTCTTTTGCATGAATTGCGAGGTCCCGGAAAGGAACAGTCGGAACTCCTGCATTTAACTTTATCCAATTGATACCTTTATTCACTGAAAAATACATTCCGTATTCTGTTCCGATGAACAGTAAATTTTCATCAACATGGTCCTGCTTGATCACCCAAATAATTGTATTCACAGGCAAGTCTCCTGCAATGGAGCGCCAGGTTTTCCCTTTGTCTGTACTGATGAAAACGTAAGAAGAATAATCACCCAATTGGTGTCCATCGGCTACGGCAAACACGGTATTGACATCATGAGAAGAGGCTTCGATATTATTGATGGATGTCAGTGCAGGAACCTTGGGCAGGCTTCCACCTTTCCTCCAATTTTGCCCATCGTCTTCGCTCACGTGTATCAGGCCGTCATCGGAACCGGAATAAATTAGACCTGCTTGCAGGGTTGATTCTGAAAGGCTGGTCAATGTGGCAAATTTCGACATCGCACCGTTATCATACAATGCGTCTATACTTGGCACCCGGTCCATCATCTCCAGTTCATACCTGCTGATATTGGTCGTTAGGTCACCGCTGATTGCCGTCCATGAATTACCGCGATCGGTACTTTTCCAAACCCTTTGAGATCCAAAATAGATGGTTTTATGATCATGGGGACTTATTTGTATGGGGCTATCCCAATTCCATCTTTCGGCTGGGTCATTGGGTTCCGGTTGGGGTTGAATATTCAATACCTCTCCCGTGGTTCTGTTGTGACGGTGTAATAGGCCCTGTTGAATTTCCATGTACACGATGTTCGGATCTTCCAGATCGAACGCGACATCATAGCCATCGGCCCCCAAGGGGACGTACCAGTCCTGATTGCGCACACCCTCTACATTAGTAGTTCTGGAGGGGCCCAACAATGTGCCAAGATCTTGCGCTCCCACTACCACATTATAAAAAGGCTCAGCGTTATCGAGTCCTACTTTATAAAATTGTGAGACTGGGAGATTTGGAAAATGTCTCCAAGTTACACCGTCGTCAAAAGATTCATACAGACCTCCATCAGTTCCTACGATCAAATGCTGGCCATTTGCAGGATCAATCCACAAGGCGTGGTTGTCACTGTGTTTCGCTCTTCCGGTTTCACCATAATCGAATGTCTTTCCGCCATCTCGTGTTACATGTATAAAAACATCCATTTGGTAAACCAGGTCAGGGTTGGTGGGCGAAGCTTCAATCTCCTGGTAATAGTGAGGCCCGGTTCCCCCGGAAATATAGCTGTTACGCTTTTCCCAACGCTCCCCTTTATCGGTGGACCGGTAAAATCCTTTATTGCCATTGTCAGCTTCTATGGTCGCAAATACCAAATGGGGATCAGCAGGGGTTACCGCCAAACCTATTTTTCCCATATCTCCTTGAGGCAAGCCCTCCTTTATTCTTCTCCAGCTTTCACCTCCGTCCATGGATTTATAAATGCCGGACTTTGGTCCACCGGCGAGTAAGGCCCAGGTTTTTCTTCTTCTTTGATAAGCTGCGGCATAGATAATATCAGGGTTTGAAGGGTCAAATTCCGCATCCGTGACACCTGTCTCTGCATCTATCTCAAGCACTAATTTCCAGGTTTTGCCTCCATCTTTGGTTTTGTATAAGCCACGTTCTCCTCCTGATGACCACAATGGGCCTTCGGCTGCTACATAGACCACCTCAGCGTTTCTGGGGTCGATTAAAATTTTGCCGATATGTTCTGAATTTTTCAGTCCCATTTGTTGCCATGTGGCACCTCCATCCATGCTTCTGTACACCCCATCTCCCCAACCTACATGCCGGCCACTTACATTCTCGCCTGTACCTACCCATACCACTTCAGGATTATTTGGATCCAAAGCCACGGTACCAATAGAATAAGAGGCCTGGGCATCAAAAACTGGTGTCCAGGTAGTTCCACTGTTGGTAGTTTTCCACAAACCTCCGGAGCCCACTGCCACATACCAAGTACTGCTATGGATAGGATTTACGGCAATATCTGCAATTCTTCCACCCATAAATGCAGGACCAATGCTTCTTACTTGAAGCCCTTTGGCCACCTGGGCAGCCATATCCTTTTGATTGGTTTGGGCCCAAGCTGTGTATCCGGTAAATGATAAGAGAAGAAAAGTTGTAAAGAGGAGGTATATGGTTTTTCGCATAATTGATTCGGTTTAATCGGATAAAAAGGTACAAGAAAATTCAATTTCTCAGGAACCATTTATAAAAAAAGAGCTTGAAAACTTTGGACTAACCGGAAGTTGCAAGAAATAATGCGAATTTGACTCAATACCAAAAATCAGTATCTTTATGTAGCATCGGGAAAGTTGGCAAAATGTTCGGACTTGTAAAAGCTAAATCTAAAGAAGCATGGCAACAGGTTTTAGAAAATCAATAATGTATGAAAGCTAACGGAAATACAGTAAAAGAAATCCTGGAAAACCTTCCGGAGGACAGGGCAGAACCATTTAACAAACTACACGAAGTCATTGTAAATAATCTGCCCAAAGGTTTTGAAGCAGGCATTAGCTATGGTGGGTTGGGTTATGTTGTTCCGCATACGCTATATCCTGCAGGATACCATTGTAAGCCCAGTGAGCCGCTACCATTTGCTGGTATTGCATCGCAGAAAGACTCCATTAACTTTTACCACATGGGCATTTATTCAGATCCCAAATTATTGGATTGGTTTGTGACAGCCTATCCCAAGCACAGTAAACAAAAACTGGACATGGGGAAAAGTTGCATCCGATTTAAGAAATTCGATCACATTCCCTATCAACTCATTGGTGAATTAATGAGAAAAATGAGTGTAGAAGCATGGATTGAAAAATACGAGGCAGAACACAGGCCTAAGCCAAGACCGGTTAAATCCAAATAGAACAAACACTCCTGACCAGATCAATCCATCTGCTACATTAAAGGTAAGAGGGAACTGAGCGAGCTATGGAGGATTTATGACCATCTCAAAAGAAAGAACTACAGATTTCGCGGATTAACACAGGTTTTTTGATTCTATCAATGCAAATTTTCGGTCATCTAATTCAGCTTTTAAGTTCCAGCTTATTTATTGCTATTGCCATACTTAAGCATCATCCAATCTGAAGTTCTCAATCCGCGAAAATCAGTGTTTATCAGTGGTTAAAAAAATTTTTCTCTAAATTAGTACTATGAAAAAGTTGCTGATGCTTTGCATATTAGGACTACGGGCTATGCCTGTGCCCAAAAAAATGAAAAGATTCAAGTGCTTTTAATCACCGGTGGACATGACTTGTTCCCCATTTTCCCAATCTTCCATCGAATTTCAATATTGCGGATAACCTTTGTTCGATTTTAACATGGAAGCCAAGTGCATGAGGTTGTATGTCATGAAAGTTGTGGTCCTATTGGTGAAATCAGAATCATAACCCTTGGGTGGATCAATTTTTTTGTATTTCCATTCTGTATCTCCAAAACTGGGGCCGGGTCCAATTTCTCCGATCCATCCACAACTAACCTGTGGAGGTATGGTATATCCGAGATGTTGTAAAGAAAATAAGATATACATTGAACTATGCTTTACCCCGTCTTCATTTCCTGTAATCATACATCCTGCAACCTTTCCTTAGTAAATTGCCTGGCCTTTTTCATTGGTTTTATCACTCATCCCATCCAGTCTTTCAATCAGTTTTTTAGCCACAGATGATTTGTCACCAAGCCAAATCGGTGTTGCAAATACAAGAATATCCGCTTTCATAACCCTTTTGAAAAGTTCAGGCCATTCATCATTTTCCCATCCATATTCAGTCATGTCAGGTTTTTCGCCCGGGGGCACTTCGTGATCTATAAATCTAATCTCGTCAACTGATACGTTTTCACGTTCCATTATTCCCTTGGAAACATCAATCAATCTTGAGGTGTGACTTACCCGAGGGGATTTCTCCAATGTGCAATTGATAAAAATTGCGTTTAGGGAATTGAATTCTGGTTTGGACATTTTATTTGCTTTTGAATTCTGAAATGGGAATAATCCCATTAAAATGAGTAAACTGATAGGGAAATTATGAGCTTTGACTTTTTGAAAAAATTCAAATTCCCAGACAAGAAAACTATGGCTTCCTCCTTTGCTCTTTTATCAAGGTAGCATTTCACAGGATTGATATTCCAATGCGATTTTTAATGTAATTTGCCCAATAAATCAAGCTGTTTTGGATCTCATCTTTGGACATCAAATTTATTCTATCACAAAAAATCACGCATACATGTGGGTCTCACACAAGCTATTGTAACTAAATCAACTCAATCATAAAAAATAAATGCCAGTTCAATGCTATACGGGCCATTAGATCAAACTTATGGATTTTGCCACAGCATAAGAAAAAGGTTCGTGGAGACACGGACCTTGGCAGTGTAGTCTAACCCTGGCGGTTAAAGATCTGTGGAGACACAGACCTCGGCGAGAGGGCAAGTTTTTTATCAATACCCCACCGCTGCCCCATCTTTACTAGATGAGTCGGCAGCACCCACATAGACTTTTAGCTTTGGATCATAGGTAATTCCCATTAATACCCCAAGGTTATTGACGCCTCGGAGTTTGTGTCCCATCAGCTCTAAGGAATCTCGGGTATCGGGGGACATGAGGTGCCTTTCGTATCGGATTTCATCAGGTAGCCATTGGTGATGTATTTTCATGGCTTCAATGGCTTTGTCGATTCTCATGTCATACTCCACTACGTTGAGTACAGTCTGAAAAACGGTATTGATAATGGTCCTTCCTCCCGGACTTCCGATGATGAGATAGGGCTTGCCATCTTTGGCCACAATGGTGGGTGTCATGCTGGACAACATCCTTTTTTCCGAAGCGATAAGATTGGGATTGGAACCGATTTGGCCACGACTGTTGGTAACTCCGGCAACAGGGTTGAAGTCGCCCATTTCATTGTTGAATATGAAACCGAGTTTGGAGGAGCCCATTTTTACCCCGTAGGAATGCTCAAGGGTATAGGTCAGGGAAACCGCATTTCCGTCCTTGTCCACTACCGAAAAATGTGTCGTGCTGCTTCCATCGTACAATTGTCCATACTTGGAAGTGTCACTGCATGAAGCTTTT
>NZ_JBGSXS010000374.1:0-2765 GCF_041751335.1 Aquiflexum sp. | reverse complement strand
TTCGGAGGGGGTTTCTGATGCAGAAGCCAAATTGAAAGCCTTGGAACAGTTTGCCATCGAGGCGGCGATTGCGAAGGTGCATGGTTCCGAAGTGTTGGATTATGTGGTCGATCAGGGTGTGCAGGTCTATGGTGGTATGGGTTATTCGGCGGATGCCCCAATGGAACGGGCCTATAGGGATGCCCGTATTTCCAGGATTTACGAAGGGACCAACGAAATCAACCGCATGCTGATGGTGGGCATGCTGCTCAAGCGGGCCATGAAAGGGGAAATCAACCTTTTTGAACCTGCTATGGCAGTGTCGCAGGAACTGACTTCTGTCCCAAGTTTTGAAAGCATTGATACCTCAGCGCTTTTTGCAGCCGAAAAAGAGGTTGTCAAAAACCTCAAAAAAGTGTTCCTGATGGTAGGTGGCAAAGCAGCGATGGCTTTGGCAGACAAAATTGAATCCGAACAGGAAGTGATGATGAATCTTGCTGATGTCATGATTGAAATCTATGCTGCCGAATCTGCAGTACTCAGAACAGAAAAACTGGTCAGTCTCCGTGGAGAAGAGGCCTGCAAGCCTCAGATAGCGATGACGCAGGTGTATTTGTTTGAAGCAGTGGAAAAAATACAGACCGCAGCCAAGGAAGCCATTGCGACCTTTACCAAAGGCGACGAACAGAAAGTCATGCTGATGGGACTGAAGCGCTGGACCAAGACCGACCTGGTCAATACCAAAGAGCTGAGAAGGCAGATTGCGGATTATATGATTGAGAAGGGGAAATATCCTTTTTCGTGATAGGTATAAAAAGATTGGTTTAATTTAAACTGATTTCCCGCAAAAGCGCTAAGATGCAAAGAAAAACAAAGCCTCCAGAAATGGGGGCTTTTTTTGTGTTCATAAACCTTTACAGACCTGGCAAATTTTTACCCTGACACCAATCGGGGCTGTGAAGTCTGAATTAACCGTTTAACTTCAGCCATTTATTTTTACATTTTGGTGATTCGAAGTATTTTACATTATGTTAGATCGAGACCTGTGGAGAAAGTAACCAGTCTTAAAAGCAGATCAAATATGGATTCTTTGTTCCTCTTTGCTTTCCGGTCAGGGGACTTCCTCAATATCGGTCATCTGACATCCAACAATTTAGTAATCTAGACTTTCTAACCTCTTTAAACATGGAACCTAAACCTATCGAACTGGAAATCATCGGGCGGAAGATCATTTTGAAGATGCCCAAGAATGAAGCGGATATACAGTTTATCCGGGGTATTATGTATGCAAGGTGGAATAAGGAGGGATTTTTCTGGGAAATTCCCCATTATCCAGGGAATTTGGAGAAGCTGAAGGGATATTTTGGAGAGCGTCTGACTAAGATAAGTGAACGTCCCGTTATAGAAGTACTTCAGAAAGATGAGCCTGTTTTTTTAGAAAAAAACCAGGTTTTAATGGTCAGGACGAACAAAGGTCGCTTGCTTATTTTTTTTGGATTTCATGCGGGCTTGATGAAAGTGGTTAAGACTTTTCCATATTATCAATGGGATACAAAGACCAAATCATGGAGCATTCCGTATTCCGAGCAGTTTTTGGAAGAAATGAAAAAGAAAATAGGAGAGATGGAATTGGAGTTGATTTACAAAGAGGAATCTGTTCCAGACCGTGTTCCTCGCAAACTTCCAATGGAACATCCCAATTACCGGAAATGCCCTGAGGAGTATGTGCAAAAGTTGGAGGAGAGGAGGTATAGTGAAGGTACAATCAAGGCCTATGTGCCATTATTTGAAGAGTTTATAAATTTTTTCTCAAAAATGGCAATAGAAGACTTGGGTGAAAAAGAGGTAATGGAGTTCTCTAGGTTTCTGGTAAATGAAAGGAAAGTTTCAAGTTCGTATCAAAACCAAGCTATTAATGCGATCAAATTCTACTTTGAAAAAGTAAGAAGAGGAGAACGTAAATATTACCATGTTGATAGACCAATTAGAGAAAAAGCTTTACCTGAGGTGCTTAGTGAAGAAGAGGTGACAAAAATTTTAAGGGTAACCAAAAACATTAAACATAAAGCCATCCTTATGACAATTTACTCGGCGGGGCTTAGAATTGGTGAATTGGTAAATTTAAAAATCAAAGATATCGATTCGAATCGCATGCAGATAAGAGTGGAGCAGGCCAAAGGTAAGAAAGATAGGTATACAGTTCTGTCACAAAAGACTTTGGAAATATTAAGGAGATATATTAAACAGGACAGGCCATTTGAATATTTATTTGAAGGGCAGGGAAGTAGGAAGGAATTACCCGTCAGGTATTCTACTACCAGTATTTCCTCTATTTTAAATAAGGCAGTAAAAAATGCAGGAATTGCAAAAAAAGTAACTGTACATACCTTAAGACATTCCTTTGCAACCCATTTATTGGAAAGAGGAACTGATTTAAGATATATACAAAGTCTTTTAGGGCATGAAAGCCCCAAAACGACACAGATATACACACATATTACCACCAAAGGTTTTGACCAAATAAAAAGTCCATTAGATGGTTTGGATTTATAAAAATTCTTTTAGTTTTATAGAATATCTTTCCACAATATTAAGGAAAGCATGCCTTATTGGCATGCTTTCTCCAATAATAGAAGAAAGCAAAACGTTGAATTGAATTGTAAGAAAACGCGCGAAGCGGGGTCAGGAAAAGAAAAGTCAATGGAAATCTTTGCATAAGGCAAAGAGCCGCAGATCAGGGAATTTGGATAAAGCCTTGGCTTTGTAAAAATGCCTGAAGCGGCAAG
>NZ_JBGSXS010000373.1:0-6408 GCF_041751335.1 Aquiflexum sp. | reverse complement strand
GGTTGAAGTGAATACCGCTTCCAAACAACTTTTGACTTATGTATCGGGATTAGGACCTGTATTGGCACAGAATATTGTTAGCTACCGAAATGAAAATGGACCCTTCAAAAGCAGGAATGAAATCAAAAAAGTACCAAGGTTGGGAGACAAAGCTTTTGAACAGGCAGCTGGGTTTTTGAGGATCAGAAATGCCAAAAATCCCTTGGATGCCAGTGCAGTACACCCCGAACGATATGAATTGTTGGAGAAAATGGCCAGGGATATCGGTGCCAAAGTCGATGATTTGATGAATTCAGAGGAACTGAGGTCAAAAATCATTTTGAAAAATTATATTTCTGAAACTGTCGGTCTTCCAACGCTTCAGGATATCATGGAGGAGATCTCCAAACCGGGAAGGGATCCAAGGGAAACCTTTGAGGTTTTCAGCTTTCAGGATGGAGTTAATGCCATGTCAGATCTGATGGTGGGTATGAAGTTACCGGGTATTGTCACCAACATTACCAAATTCGGGGCGTTTGTGGATATCGGTGTACATCAGGATGGATTGGTACATTTAAGCCATTTGGCAGACAAGTATGTGACCGATCCAGCCCAAGTCGTTTCAGTCAATCAAAAGGTCCATGTAACAGTCACGGAAGTGGATAGCTCAAGGAAAAGGATTGCCCTAAGCATGAAGTCCGACCCGTTTGCCGAAAGGGGAAAATTCACTCCCAAAGAAAAAAAGAAAAAAGAAGAACCTGAAGCAGAAGGTGATATGGCGGCGAAGTTGGCGATGTTGAAGGGGAGGTTTGGGAAGTGATCAGTGGTCAGTGTTCAGTCTCAGTTGGCAGTAGAAAGTAATCGATTGGAAGTTAAGATATAAGGAAGTATGGAGTGGTTTGGTTTAAGGTTGGGAGGATTGGAAAGGAAGGAGGCACAATAAACTTAATTGTGGATTGTCCATGATAGAAACTTGTTCTCCATACCAACCAATTAGACTTCTCCTACCGTACCAATGACATAAATCGGAGCAGCCGTCATGCTGATCACCCCGATAGCTATCGGGGCTATCGTGGAGAAGCATCTCACGAGGATCAGATAAATGTAAATTAAACATCAATAGAATCTCTTGAGATGTTTCTTCCTTGGATCAAGGCTTCCAGAAATGGAGGTCTTTTTTTATATCGCTATCCTGCCAAATCCACAAAAGTAGCTACTTTTATGGAATACGATCCACAAAAGTAGCTACTTTTGTGGAGTTAACTCCATAAAAGTTGGTATATTTGAACCAGTTAAGATTGATTAACTATCAAAACCTCTTGATCATGGAGATAGCAAGATTACAAAAACAGTGGATAAAGGATAAGCTTTATAAGGGAAAAGTCATTATTATTATTGGTCCAAGACAGGTTGGTAAAACAACTTTGATCAATGAAATTCTGAAATCCGAAAACTTTTTGTTTTTGGATGGGGATGATCCAACTATCAGAGAACTCCTAAATTCTCCAAATACTGAACAATTGAAAGGTATTTTGGGAAATTATCCGTTGGTTTTTGTTGATGAGGCCCAAAGGATCAAAGACATTGGAATTACGCTCAAAATAATACATGACAGGTTCAACGATTTACAGGTCTTGGTAAGTGGATCTTCATCTTTTGAACTTTCAGGATTGACTCAAGAGCCGCTTACGGGAAGAAAGTGGACATGTTTTTTATATCCAATCAGTTGGGAAGAGTGGGAAAAACATGCAGGATATATAAGGGCTGAGCAAAGTCTTGAAGAAAGACTTGTGTTTGGAATGTATCCGGAAATTCTGACCAATGTTGCGGAGCAAAAGGAGTTGCTTTTGGAGCTTTCAGAAAGCTATCTTTATAAGGATATTTTTTCTTTGGGACTTATAAAGAAGCCTGATGCCATTCATAGGTTGTTACAAGCTTTGGCTTATCAGGTCGGAAATGAAGTTTCATTTAATGAACTCAGCAATCTTTTGAAAATCGATGTCAAAACCGTCATCAGTTATATTGAATTGTTGGAACAGGCTTTTGTGATTTTTAGGTTAGGGACATTCAGCAGAAACCTGCGCAATGAAATTAAAACAAACAAAAAGATATATTTTTATGACAATGGAGTGAGAAATGCTTTGATAAATAACTTCTCCCCTGTTTCACTCAGAAATGATATCGGTGCCCTTTGGGAGAATTTCCTAATTAGTGAAAGAGTGAAATTTCTGGAATATCACAAGTTGAACAGGGAGATTTTTTTCTGGAGAACCAAATTCCAACAGGAAGTTGATTTTGTTGAAACATTTGATGGCAAGGTTCTTGGATTTGAATTCAAATGGAATCCCAAACAAAAAGTAAGTTTTCCTGCTTCATTTGTTGAATCTTATAATGCGGAGACCAAAGTCATCCATCGGGAAAATTTCAGGGAATTTGTGATGGATAAAAATAGACAAAAGATATAAGACACAAGATTTAAGATGTAAGAAATAGGATTACTGGTATCCTTATTTTGGTGGATCAATGTTCCATTCTTGCAATTTTCCAATCTTCCAATCAAAATTTCCCGACAGTATACGTCACAGTAATGTTAATTTTACAAACATCTATATGTTATTAAAAATAACCTTTTTATATTAGCTCCTGTTAAACAGAAAAAACATGGAAGCAATGGAAAAAATATCTGTGACTCAAAAAGAACTGCCTTCCGGCAATTGTCAAGTGAAATTTTTTGTGGAAGATGAACAAAAACCTCAATACGGCTACTTGTTGGTCAATGAGCCTAAACCTGTCGGGGAAATCATTGCGGAGATACAGGAGAGGTTGGAAAGAAGGAGGATGTCCACTTCAGGATTGAATCCATTTTCAGTAAAAAACCCCGTCAGGGAGGATAACAATTTCTATCTTTATTCTGCATAAAATTAAGCAATATGTTACTCGCAAAGAATCTTAAATTTCTAAGGTCAGAATCTGGGATGACCCAAAGTGAATTGGCTGAAAAGCTGGATCTGCAAAGGACGATGATATCAGCCTATGAGGACGGCAGGTCAGAACCTAAGCTTTCGACCCTTGCCATTTTATCCGAATTGTTTGTGGTGAGCATTGATGAACTGCTACACAATGACATCCAACAAAATGGCCGTAGGATAAACCAAAGCAAAAACATCAAAATACTGACAATCGCCGCTGACGATCAGGACAGGGAAAATATCACCATGGTCGCGCAGAAGGCATCAGCAGGATATCTCAATGGCTTTGCGGATCCGGAGTATATGGAATCCTTACCGCAGTTTCATATCCCTACACTTTCAAGAAACTCGACTTACCGTGCTTTTGAACTGAGTGGGGACAGTATGCTGCCTTTGGTGCCAGGTACAGTCATTATCGGTTCCTATGTCGAACAGCTGAAGGAAATTAAAAGCGGTAAGACTTATGTCTTGGTCACTTCATCTGAAGGTGTGGTTTACAAGAGGGTTTTCAATTACCTGGATGAAAACGGGAAACTGTTTTTGGTTTCGGACAATGAACATTATAAACCATATGAAGTAAAAGGGGAGGATGTCTTGGAAATATGGGAAGCCAAGGCTTTTATCAGTACTGATTTTCCCAATCCCAAAGACAAGGCTAAGCCTGTCAGTCTTGAAGACATTTCCCAGATGATTGTTGACCTAAAATCAGAAATCATCAGGTTAAATAGATAAAAAAAGAGCCATTTTTTGGAAAATGGCTCTTTGGTATTAAAAATTGATTATTTGAGTAAATTAATTTTTTATCTCGCCTTTCTCGGCTTTTTCGATCAAATCTTCATTCGCAGTAATAAGAATTTCAACTCTTCTGTTTTTCGCACGACCTTCGTCAGTGGTGTTATCAGCAATAGGCCTATCAAATGAATACCCATTAGTAACCATCCTATCACCACTCACCTGCTGCATCTTTAGGTAATTGCTTACTGCCTCAGCTCTTTTTTGAGAAAGATTGAGGTTGTATTGATAGGCACCTCTGTTATCAGTATGGCCTTCAATCGTGATATCCGTATCAGGGTATTCATTTAGTACATCTGCAAACTTCATGATTGTTTCCTGTGATGCAGGGGTAAGGGAGAAAGAGTCAAAACCAAAAAGGATTCCAGAATCGAAAGTCACTTTGATGGCTTCTCCTACTCTTTCAATTTCGGCGTCTTTCATTTCCTGTTCCAATTTCTCAGCTTGTTTGTCCATATAGACTCCAATACCTGCACCGACGGCGCCCCCAATAACTGCGCCAATGACGGCGCCTTCAGCTGTTTTACCTTTTTTGGAACCAAATAAGCCGCCTGCAGCAGCACCTGTTCCTGCACCTATAGCACCACCCTTTTGGGTATTGTTCCAGCTTGAACAACTTAAAAGGAAAATAACAACTAAGAAATGGGCAAATATGCCCGATTTAAATTTTAAAGCTTTCATAGTAAGAATAGTTGGTTTAGAAATTGATTTTGGCCGATAGGAACCTACAACCTTTTATTACTTGTTCCAACATCATGCCAAATACTAAAATTTTAAAAAAAGCGTTAGTTTCGACCCATTTATTCTTCGTAGGTCTTAGAAGAGTCTGCCACTAAGTGATTAATTTGCTCCATTTCCTTTTTTGTCAGGTCCCTCCATTTGCCAATTGGCAGGTCTAGAGGGATATTCATGATTCGAATACGCTTCAATTTGGTGACTTCATATCCTAGGTATTCACACATTCTTCTGATCTGCCTGTTCAGCCCTTGAGTAAGGATAATATTGAATTTATTGTGGCTGATCTGTCTGACTTCACATTTCTGAGTAACAGTATCCAGAATTGGCACTCCATTGGTCATTTTCTGAATGAAAGCCTTAGAAAGGGGTTTGTTTACCGTGACCAAATATTCTTTTTCGTGGTTGTTTTTTGCCCTTAGGATTTTATTGACAATATCCCCATCACTGGTCAGCAAAATCAGTCCTTCACTGGGCTTGTCCAGCCTTCCAATAGGGAAAATACGCTTTGGGTGGTTGATATAATCAATAATATTGTCTTTTTCAGCTTTGGTGTCCGTGGTGCAGACTACCCCGACAGGTTTGTTGAACGCGATATAAACATGATCTTCTTTAGGTTCAGAAATCAGTTTATCATTAACTCGGATTTCATCTCCTGGAAATGTCTTGGTGCCCATTTCAGGAACCTTTCCATTAATAGTAACACAACCTTCTACAATTAATTTATCAGCAGCCCTTCTGGAGCAAAAACCTACTTCGCTGAGGTATTTGTTGATTCTGGTACCCTGCACTTCACTCATCTTGATTTGAATATGATTTTTCCCGAAAGATACTTTTCATTTTTGTCAAAAAACAAAAGTCAGCGTTTTCAGTGATTTACATTATAAATTTTTTATTGGTTTGGTTTTAAATTGAAAGTTCAGAAATAGCATTAACCCTTGCTGTTATGTCCCGATATACGTTTTTATTTCAAAAAATAAGGGATTCTTTTATCCTATTGCCTTGCTTAGGGGAATTGAAAATATCACTTTGGCAGAAGATAATCTGACAAAAGTTAAAGGGAGTTAAAAGTAGGAGGTATTTATCAAAAATTTGTATCTTGAATTTTATTGAAATCTGATAATTAACCATAAAATAAACCCGAAAAAAACATGAGTAACAATTCATTTAAACAAGTTGGAGTTTGGATCGATCATTCCAAAGCCCAACTTATTGGATACAACAATGGTAATGTTGAAATAATTGAGACAATTGACTCACCTTATGAGAGTATCAAAAGGATTGAGGGTGAGGTCAATGACATGACCCGGTTTTCCCCAAATCCTGAACATGCCTCCAACAATGAGCACAAAAAAAATAATATCACCCAGAATGAACTGAATGAATATTTCAAACTGATGGAAGGAAAGCTTCATAGGTTTGAAGATATCCTACTTTTTGGACCAGGTACTGCTAAGGAGCAATTGAGAAATAGACTCAGAGAAAACAAATCATACAATGGAAAATGGTTTTCCATTCAAAGCAGTGATAAATTAACGGATAATCAACTTTTGGCCTTTGTCAGGGACTTCTATAAAAACGCACTTCCTTAGGAAGAAATCAGCTTTTTGAAGCCTTTCTTGATTTTGGCAACAGCATCAAAGGAGTCGTCTATATTGATGACTCCTTTTCCAAGTTCATGCCAATATCCGTCTCCACAATCTATAAAATTTCCTTGTTGGCCAGGTTTTTTTTCTTTCGCAAGCCCATAATCATAATCAGGAATAAAAATATGTGACAACAAGGTTTTGGTTTCCTCCCAATCTGCTTCCTTTTCTTCACCATTAACCTTGACTTCCATTTTTCGAACTGAAAAATTAACCGTTAGACTGACTTCTTTCACTTCATTGTTGGAGTCCTTGATTAGATAATGAATGGTTAGGGGTGCTTCTTT
>NZ_JBGSXS010000372.1:0-3031 GCF_041751335.1 Aquiflexum sp. | reverse complement strand
TAATCTCGCTGCAGAAAATCTAAAGCAAACTCCTTTTATCATCGGCGCATTTACCCAATGGGGCAATGAACCTTCCGCCAAGATGGAACTCAACAAAAAAACCAATACCTATCAGGCCACCTTATTGCTGAAGCAGGGTTGGTATGATTACCAATATGCTTTTAAGACAGATGAAGGCTGGGATATGAGTTCTTTCGAAGGAAATTATTTTGAAACTGAAAATGAGTATGAGGTATTTGTCTATTACAGGGACATGGCTTCAAGATATGACGAGTTGATCAGCTATCTGAATCTGAATCCGAATAAAAGGAGGTTGTGATTTTTAATAATGGCCATTTGATAAATTAGGTTATTCTTCGGATCTCCTTTCCGGAAGTCTTGCTTTGGTATCCTGAAGCCACTCCATTAGTTTGTTTTTGAGGTAAGTCGATTTTTCATTCTCTTTAGCAGAAAGGTCGTTTCTTTCTCCGAGATCATTTTTCAGGTTATATAATTCAATCATTTCATCTTCATAAAAATAAATCAGCTTCCAGCCATCTTCCTGAATTACAGAACCGGGATTTCCACCCTGATTGCCATAATGAGGATAGTGCCAATATAGTGCTTCTCTCGATATTGATCCGGATTGATTCTGAAGAAGAGGCGTTAAACTGACCCCGTCTATTTCTCCATTTCCTTTAAAGCTGTCTTTTAATCCTGCCATTTCTACCAACGTTGGGTAAAAATCCATACTGATGACAGGAGTGTTGTTTTCAACTCCACCAGAAATCTGATCTTTCCAAGATATGATCATTGGAACTCTGATTCCTCCTTCATAAAGCCATCCTTTGCCTGCCCTGAGGGGAAGGTTTGAGGTAGGACTTCCCTCTGCTGTAGAAAGGCCACCATTGTCCGAGAAAAAAACAACAATGGTGTTTTCCAATAAATTATTCCTTTCCAGACTTTCCAAGACCATCCCGACAGCTGTATCCATGGCTTCTACCATTCCGGCATAGACAGCATGAGCTTGAGTAGTTCGGTTCATGTTGGCATATTCAGGTTCAAACTCGTCTGTCAGGTTTAATTTAGACCGCTTTCTGAGGTATTTCAGTTCGAGTTCTACAGTTGTCATTAAGGGGGTATGTACCGAATAGAAGGAGAGGTAAGCGAAAAAAGGTTCTTTTTTTTGTTGATCAATAAAGGTAGCCGTTTCCTTGGCCAATCTTAATGGCAGGTATTCTCCTTCAGGACCATTTTCCATTTTTGGGTTGTCATAAGGTGAAAAGTATTTTTTTCCAGTAGACGGTGCACCCTTGTCGTTACCCCCAATGTTGATATCAAAGCCCTGACGTTCTGGCCAATGTTCTTATGTTTCTCCCAAATGCCATTTTCCCGCAAAGAATGTTTTGTATCCGGCATCTTTAAATACTTCTGCAAGGGTATATTCCTCTAAGGCCATATCAGGACTGTACTCAGCTGGTATCAAAGGTTTGTTTCTTGTCCAATGGTTTTGATAATTCCAAGGTTGAGGTGCTCCAAACCAATCAGTATTGTAGGTTTTGGAAGGATATTTTCCTGTCATGATACTTGCCCGGGTTGGAGAACAGACCGGTGATGCTGTGTATGCATTATTGAATTTCACCCCCATTTTTGCCAATCTATCAATGTTTGGAGTTTCGTAGAATTCACTTCCATAAGCACCCACATCCATCCATCCATAATCATCGACAAGAATGAATAATACATTTGGCTTTTCCTGCTGCTGGGTTAATCCAATGGGATTTATGCAAAGTTGTATAGCGGCAAAAATCAAAATACTGTATGTTTTGAGGGTAGTCATCGTTTTTGGTTATTGATTGAATCAATATTAAATTGATTTTTCCTTCTTACCAATAAATAGCGCAAACTCTCTTAAATTTTGGATGCATATACCCATTGAATGACCGATTACACCCATAAAGCGAACTGTTGGAAAATTAACTTGCCTCGGTAAATTAGATTTGTAAAGGTCTTGGCTAGAGACGTTGAAAGTACCTTTTAAGTAAAATGCTACTGGTTTTGAAAAAAACAGGTATATTAAAAGACAATATTGACCCAAAATAATAATGAGAAGGATGTTATCCCTGATACTCCTTTTTGCCTTCTGTTCCATTGCCCACGGACAGAAAAGCAATGAAGAGTTTTCCATAGACTTTATAGATGTAAGAAAAGGCTTGTTGAGTAACTTTGTGACTACAACGATCAGTGATGACGATAACTTCAAATATTTCGCCACAGAAGGTGGTGTTTCCAAATTCGACGGATATAATTTTACCAGTTTCAGACCGGGACAGGAACATCCGGAGTTTGAAAATGAAAACATCGAAACACTCTTCAAAGATGTTGCTAATAACATTTGGATCGGAACCAAAGAAGGAGGAATCTCTGTCATAGACAATAAAACGAGCAAGGTCCGAAGCTATAACCATATTTTTTCCAGTACACCCAATAAAAGACTTCGTGTCATTACAATCAGCCAAAGTGGAGATGGGATGATTTGGATGGGAACTTGGGGCAATGGTGTTTTTGTCTTTGATCCAAATGAGGAAAAGTTGATTACACATTACCCGATGTCTGGTCCAGTTCACAAAATTATCCGTGACCGATATGACAATATTTGGTACATAGGAGATACGCTATTGCACAAATACGATCCATCAGAAGCCCGACTTTTCAAGTTTCCCACCAAGAATCTGATGTATAACCTTATCGAGGATGTGAAGAGAAACAAATTGTGGATGGTGGGAAGTAGAAGTAATCGTGTTTTTCTCGAAGCTTTTGATTATAACACTCAAGAAATCAGTCAGTATCCGGTCAATTTTGGAGCACGTTATGTCAAGGCTATGGCACTCGACAGCAAAAATAGGATTTGGTTGGGTAGTTGGGGGGATGGCTTGTACATAAGTGATCCTGAAATCACCAAATTTGAAAAAATCAACACAAATCCCCAAGGAGGTAATTTTGATAATATCAACTACTCAATAATTTTGGACATTGATATAGACCAAAATGG
>NZ_JBGSXS010000371.1:0-2245 GCF_041751335.1 Aquiflexum sp. | reverse complement strand
TAAATGAATTGGTGGAAAATATTAACAAATACAGGGAGACTTTAAAGGGGGATTTTGAATACAAGGTCGAAGCCTTGAATAAACTGACCGAAGGCCTTGTGGAGAAAAGCAAGGTTGAGTGACGGATCTTCTTCGTCATTCCGACGTCAGGAGGAATCTCTTGAGGTTCGATAAAAGTACATTAAACTGTTTTTACATTTTGGGGAACACGGTCCTTTGCATGATTGAGGAATTGTAGCTATTGACTAAAACAGCATTCAAGAGTACCTAAAACTTTTCCTTGTCACCTCGACGGCAGGAGAGGTCAATTACAGGTATCAGTAGTGTTTCAAACCATTTTCACACAATTAATTCCGAGTATGTGATTTTTTTCACATTTTTATAACCAATTATGTGATTTTCATAGAAGTAGCAATTTTCAACTTTAATTGCAATGGCCAGCCGTCATTTCATTTCTATTGTTCTTTAAATAGGTTGTAATCCAAGTTCTTTGGAAAGCCCTTCCCTATAACCAAACCTTCCCCAATTTCCCCTCCAATTTTTTTGCTTCAATCATCCTGCTTTCCTAAATTGAAGCTAATTAGATCTAATCTTTAATTTATGAAAAATCACCTATCGCTTTTGGTCTTCATTTTCCTGCTTTTTTCAATTCAAACAAATGCGCAAACCACACAAGATTTCAAAAAGCTTGACTCCTATTTTGAGCAGATGATCAAAGACTGGGATGTGCCTGGTGCAAGTATTGGGATAGTAAAGGACGGTGAGCTTTTATTTATCGGAAATTACGGTACCAAGGTAGTTGGCAATAATGAAAAACCGGATTCCAATACCCTTTATGCCATTGCTTCCAATTCCAAGGCTTTCACTACTGCGGTTTTCGGTATGTTGGTTCAGGAAGGTAAGTTGGGTTGGAACGATAAGGTAAAAGATCACTTGCCTTATTTCTCCCTTTATGATGATCCTTGGATCAGTGCCAATGTGACTATTCGGGATCTGTTGAGCCATCGCGTGGGTTTGGGGACATTCAGTGGTGATGTCATTTGGTACAAATCTGAAGCAGATGCAGGCGAATTGATCAAGCGGGCAGGAAAAGTACCACAGGCTTATGACTTCAGATCCGGTTATGGCTATTCCAATCTGATGTACATTACAGCTGGGGAGGTAATCAAAAAAGTAACTGGTAAAAGTTGGGGAGAGAATGTGCAGGAAAGGATTTTGAAGCCTTTGGGAATGGACCGTACAATTACCACTGCCAAAGACTTAACAAAGAAAGACAACTATACCACAGCCCACGGAAGAGAGGAAGGTAAAAATTTCCCGATTGCCTTTGAGGATTGGGAGATTATTGGAGCTACGGGAGGAATAATTTCTTCCGTAAATGATGTTGCAAAATGGATGATTTTCAATCTGAATCATGGAATCCATGGCCAGGATACCCTATTGAGTAAACAAACAAGGAATATAGTTTGGACCATGCACAATGTTTTTCCAGTTGACCATACGGTAAAAAATGACCTTGGAAGGCATTTCAACGGCTATGGATTGGGATGGACTATAGGTGATTTTCATGGCAATTTTATGGTGGGACATACCGGAGGATATGATGGAATGATCACGGCTGTCACTTTGATTCCTGACCAAAAGCTGGGAGTTGTGGTACTGACTAATGGACACAAAAGCCCGATTATGGCAGCTACCTATTATGCCTTGGATCACATGCTGGGGACAGGAAAAAAAGATTGGTCAGCTGATTTATTGAAAAAATCCAATGAAAATGAACTCAAGGATACTCGGATTGCGGACATCAAGTCAAGAAGGATAATGAATACCAAACACTCACTTCAGATTCCCGATTATGCAGGTATTTACGATTCTGAAATTTATGGGAAAATTGAGGTCAAGCAGGAAGGGGAAAAGTTACGATTGATTTTTTCAAATTCACCCAGATTGAATGCCAGTTTAAGGCATTGGCACCATGACACCTTTGAAATCATCTGGAATGAAAAACACGCTTGGTTCAACTTCGGTACACTTAAATTTAATATGAATAACAACATGAAAGTTGTCGGTATGGATTTCGAAGTGCCAAACGATGATATTTTCTTTGAGGAGTTGAAGCCGAAGAGGGTATTTAGGTAATTGTGCCAAGTTACATATCAGGTCACAGCAAATATTAAATCGGAAATTTATGGATATTAGATATTTGTTGATATTAGGGAGAATTTAAATATAGCCTACGGCTGAA
>NZ_JBGSXS010000370.1:0-2142 GCF_041751335.1 Aquiflexum sp. | reverse complement strand
CCTTAATGGCCACCACTTGATCGTAGATTTCATCAGGATTCAGGTTTCGCATGCGCTTAAGCCGTGCAGTGGCACAGAAGTTACAGTCCAGGCTGCAACCTACTTGGGAGGAGACACAGGCAGTGATTCTTTTGGTTGTCGGAATCAGGACAGATTCAACGATTTTCTCATCATAAAGCTTTACGGCATTTTTGATGGTGCCGTCCGTGGAGTGCTGCATCAGGTCCACCAATATGTGGTTGATGGTAAAGTTCTCTTTGAGCATTTCCCTTGTTTCTTTCGAGATATTGCTCATGTCATCGAAGTTTTTCAGGGACTTGTTCCAAAGCCATTCATACACCTGCTTGGCACGGAATTTCTTTTCACCTTGGGAAATAAAAAATTCTTCCAAATGTTCAAGGGTAAACTTTCTGATGTCTTTTTTTACGGTACTGTCCATGGGGCAAAGGTAGGGGATTTAAAGAACTTGTCCGTCGTGACGGATTGGAAGATTGAAAAATTGGAAAATTGGGACAGTAATTTTAGAAAACAAGAAATGTGGTTATTCATTCAACACCATTCAGCTAGGAAACTGCTGCCTTCTGAAGCCGTATACTTCAAAAATACAACTACCTTCTTAAGGCAACAGATTTTGTGGCTAATCGATAATGCCAGTTGTATCCAATGTGATGTTAGCTACTGTTTTCTTCATTATAATTTCATTAAATAACCCAAAATTAAATAAAATAGGCGAAGTCCACCATGCATAATAAGCTCCACAATTATTTAACCAAAGGTTTAAATTAAAACTATAATAACCCGTTCCAGACACAAATTCGGTCAAACAATTCCTATTATTTACAGTCAGATAAAACCCAACTATAAATAAAATGAAAATAAAATACAATCTGTAACTCTTCTGATTAACAGACTTTCTTATTAGGAATATTCCAATCCATGTAATAAGCAAAAATGGAATTACAAATCTTAATAATCCATTTGTCCAGATTGGAATTGCATTGAAAAATAAATCTATTACACTTTCAAATAGGTCATTATTTAGAAAAAGAAATGAAGTTGAAAAATAGAAAGTAGTTTTAATTTGTTTCTTCCACAAAAGATAAAATGCAATTGGAAAGAATAGGATAATATATACTTGATAGCCTACTTGATTGTGTTTTGCATATCCAATAATTGCTTCAAGGTTATGACTTGTAAAGTGGCTAGGTAAAAAAAACGAAAGCATAAAAAGAAGCCCCGAAGTAAGTATTAACATCTGTGTTGTTCTAGTCATTCTAGATATTTGTTTGCAAGTCTCTTATTTTCACCAAAGTATCCCTTATCTCTACAATACTTTCCCATTCCCTGTCTTTTTCTCCATGCTCGATGCCTACATAGCCGTGGTAGCCATGGGAAAGCACAATTTTCATCATACGCTCATAGTCTAATGGATATTGGTTTCCCTTGTCATCAAAGACAGTTGGTTTAAGACTGACACCTTTGGCCATGGGCATCAATTCATCCACACCCTGATAAGAGTCATAGGAAACATGTTTGTTCTCATCCCTAAAAATCCTAAAGTTGCCAAAATCCGGCAGGCTTCCTGCCCTTTTGTGGTCCGTCAGTTCGAGCATACCTACCAGCCATTTACCATAGCTTGAAAATCCCCCGTGGTTTTCAATAATGATGTTGATACCAAAATCATCTGCAAACTCACAAATAGATCGCATGCCATCTGCACAAAGCTTCATGGCTTCTGCTGCCATCTGTGGATCTGATGACCACGGAATTTCAGTATAGGCATTGATCCTGATGGAATGACAGCCTAAAAATTTGGCTGCTTCCACCCATTTTTTATGGTTTTCAACGGTCTGTTGCCTATCATCAGCAGCCTTGGCTCCCAAAGTCCCTTCCCTATCCACCATAATCAACACCTGGTCGATCCCCTCATTATCGCATCGTGTATTCATTTCCTTGAGATAGTTTCTGTCCTTAGCCTTATCCATAAAAAACTGATTGACATATTCCACAGCAAGGATTCCATGTTTTTTGGTCATCAATGGGAAATCAAGATGGTCCATCTGCCCGGAAAAGAGCAGCCGGTTGACGGACCATTCTGCAAGAGATATTTTGAACAAAGGGTCTTGTTTTTTCATAGTAAAA
>NZ_JBGSXS010000369.1:0-14781 GCF_041751335.1 Aquiflexum sp. | reverse complement strand
TAAAGTAAAAACTAAATCAAGTGCGAAAAAACGGTTTACCCTGACAGGTACCGGAAAAATCAGAAGGAAACATGCTTACAAAAGTCACATCCTGACCAAGAAATCTACCAAGAGAAAGAGAAATCTTACCAAAATGACATTGGTTCATGAGTCAGATGAAGGCAGAGTAAAAGCCATGTTGAGAATATAGTTTAATCTATTTTCAATCCTTCAAAATCAATTAAGGTTATTTATTCACCAGACGCTTAGGTCACCAAGACCTTTCAGACGAACCTGAAGGCACCTAGAGTCAAAAATTAAAACATTATGCCAAGATCAGTAAATGCAGTTGCTTCAAGAGCAAGAAGAAAAAAAGTATTGAAAGCAACAAAAGGCTACTTCGGAAGAGGAAAGAACGTTTGGACAGTAGCAAAAAATAAGTATGAAAAAGGTTTACAATACGCTTATAGAGATAGAAAAGTCAAGAAAAGAGAATTCAGGGCTTTGTGGATCCAGCGTATAAATGCGGGTGCCAGGCAATTTGGTATCTCATATTCTCAGTTTATGGGTATGTTGAAAAAAGCTGATATTGAATTGAACAGAAAAGTTCTTGCAGATTTGGCTATGAATCACCCAGAGGCATTCAAAGCTGTAGTTGAAAAAGTTAAGTAAGTAGGCACTAACTTACCTTATAAAAAAAGCCCCAGATTTTGGGGCTTTTTTTATGCTTATTTTTTTGTTTGAAAAGGTATGTTTGTGATTTTTTATTATATTACAGAAGTACAGAAAATCAGGAAAGCCAATCTTTAAAATCCATATATTGAGGGGGTTTTAAGGCATTGGTTTTTTAATAAAAAAAGCCCCAAAAGAGGGGCTTGAGTAGCGAGGAGGGGAGTTGAACCCCTGTCCGCCGCGGCGGATATGAATCCAGGGCTAGAGGTATTTGGGAAGAATAGTTGATTTAATCCAATCTCTTCCTTTACCAGATTTCAGTTCTTTCTCTCTTTGAAGGGCTTGAGATTTGGTATCGAAAAACTCTACATGAATGCAATACCATGGTCTGTGACGGATAGTATGTCCTTTGGTTGATTTCTCGTTGTGGAATTTAAACCTTGTAATAAGGTCTGAGGTCATTCCGGTATAAAACCTGCCGGCGGAAAAAGAAAAGAGTACGTATACACAGAACATAGTATTGTAATATAAAAAAAAGCCCCAAAAGAGGGGCTTGAGTAGCGAGGAGGGGAGTTGAACCCCTGACCTCAGGGTTATGAATCCTGCGCTCTAACCATCTGAGCTACCTCGCCAGGAAAATTAATAATGTCAATTTAGATGGGAGTTGGATCCCTGTCCGCCGCGGCGGATATGAATCCTGCGCTCTAACCATCTGAGCTACCTCGCCAGATATATTGATATCAGATTTGGCTGTGAATTGATACCGATAGCTATCGGGAGAGCCACCTCGCCAATTCGGAGTGCAAATATGAGGTCTTATGAATATAATTGCAAGCGATTGCCTGCAAAAAAATGAATTTTTGAAAACTAAAATTCTGAAAAAATGGTAAAGAACAAGTTTGTTGCTGATTATCAAATCAATACTTCTAGGAAAATTTTATTTCCTTATTTGAGCTCTGCAAGTGGATTGTCCGAATGGTTTGCGGATGATGTCACTATCAACGAAGATAAAACCTATATTTTCCATTTTGATGGAGAAGACCATTATGCTAGAATCGTGGCATTAAGGACAAACATGCATGTTAAATTTGACTTTTTTGATCCTAATAATCTGGATGAATCAGACAATTCTTATATAGAATTTAAATTAGAAGAAAATGATTTGACACAGACCCTTTTCTTAAAAGTTATTGATTACAGTGATTCATATGATGATGATGAATTGGAATCAATTTGGGAAAGTCTGATCAATAATCTGAAAGAAATAATCGGAGGTTGAATTATTCAAAATGCAGGTTTTTTGAAAATATTTGCAACCTTTGCCGTTACTATACTTGGTATGGCTTATTTCAATGAAAAAAATAGATAAACTGATTTTAGGGTCTTTTATTGGGCCCTTCTTTTTGACCTTTATAGTCGTTGACTTTATTCTATTAACAGTCAATATGTTGAAATATTTCGATGAAATTTTCGGCAAAGGACTCAGTTTTTGGATTTACATGGAATTGTTCTCCTATTTCGTGATCAGCATTTCTCCCATGGCATTGCCATTGGCAGTATTGTTGTCTTCATTGATGACGTTTGGTAATCTCGGTGAACATTTCGAACTCACAGCATTGAAAAGCAGTGGTATTTCATTGATCAGGGCATTGAGACCAATAGGAATTTTTGTATTTTTTCTTAGCATTTTTGCTTATCTCTCTAATAATTACCTTGTCCCAAAGGTAAATCTAAAAACGTTCAGCCTTCTCTACGATATAAGAATGAAATCGCCTGCTCTTGATATTAAAGAAGGTGTTTTTTATAGTGGTATCCCTAATTATAGCATCAAAGTCAATCAAAAAATGGATGAAATCAGACTTAGGGATATCATCATTTATAATCATTCTGAAGGACAGGGAAACATCAACATTATTCTTGCCGATTCGGGAAGAATGGAACCTTTTTTCAACGAAAGTTACATGAGCATGACTTTGTACCATGGTACGAGTTATAAGGAATCAAGGTCTCAAAGAGGCATCAGTGAAAAACCTGTTGATTTTAGCAGAACAAGTTTTTCAGAGAATCAGATTATATTTAATCTTGAATCTTTTCAGATGAACAGGACTCCTGAAGACTTATGGTCAACAAACCGTTCGATAAAAAATATTTCCCAACTGAAATCAGGTCTGGATTCCATGTTTACTGAAATCAATCAAATAGTTTATTATAATTATATAAATACTGAATCAGCTTTTCCCTATTTCACCAGAAGCAGAAAACTTACTCCCCCTGTGGATATTCTTTCGAGAAAAGAAAAAGATGATTCAATCAGGATTGTAAAAGCCATGACAAAACAAAAACTGGAGTTGGAAAATCAGACTCCCAATGAAATTGGCATGGACAGCATTGGAGGAGTAGTTGCCTTATCAACATCAGATTCTTTATATCTAACAGAAAATGAGGTCATAATTCAAAATCTTGATAGTATCAGTGGTATTACCGAATTTGAAAACGATTCAAAATCTATTCCTTTGGAGAGTGAATCCAACATTTCAGCAGAAAAAGTCCAACAAAGAAGTAATAGACTCCTTACTAAAAACAATTTAACTGGTAAATCAATAGATTCTTTGACCAGTAAGGAGCTATTTGATAGCTTTAGAGATGCCGGAACTCCAAGAAATGTCCCCATAACCCAAAATGAAGAGAGTATTTCAAGTGAATTTGTAGGATTCACCGAAGAAAAAAAATCCTTGATGGACTCCCTTATAATCAACGGAGGATATAAAAACCGCGCCGCAACAATTGGAATGAATAATGCCAGAACCATCAAAAATAATTTCAATACCAAACTGTCCCAAATTGATAATCTTGAAAGAGAGTATCGCAGGTTTGAAATTGCCTGGTATCAAAAGTATACAACAGCTTTTGCCTGCATCGTGATGTTTATGATCGGTGCACCTTTGGGAGCAATCATTAAAAAAGGAGGGTTGGGTATGCCTGTTTTGATGTCCATTATTTTTTTCATTATCTATTATATGCTTACTATTACAGGAGAGAAATGGGCAAAAGAAGGATTGACAGATCCACTTTTTGGAACTTGGTTTTCTATCTTGGTTCTGCTTCCAATAGGTTTCTTCTTTCTCAGACAAGCTAGGAAAGATGCGCGCTTATTTGAACCCGATACGTATACAGAAATCTTCAAAACCATTAAAATCGGGTTCAATAGATTATATTCTAAAATTCATACCTGATTTTTAAAATCAAAATAATAGCTATACCTTTGTGGCTGATTTAAAATTAAATAATTAACTAGGCATGTATTTAACTACAGAGAAAAAATCAGAGTTGTTCAAAAATCATGGCAGGTTAAAAGCGGATACAGATACAGGTTCACCGGAATCCCAGATTGCGTTGTTTACTTATAGAATCCAGCACTTGACTGACCATTTGAAAACAAACAAAAAAGACCATTCCTCAAGATTGGGTCTTTTAAAATTAGTTGGTAAAAGAAGAAGTCTCCTAAACTATCTTGTCAAAAATGACATTGAAAGATATAGAGCTGTAATAGCTGACTTAGGAATTAGAAAGTAATCATTTCAACGTAAGGTTCTCAAGGGAGAACCTTACTTTTTTATTTACCCCGATATTAAACCTTACTTTTAAATCTATACTTACATTATTATTCTTAACCAAAATTTATGTTACCAAACGTAATTTCAAAAACTATTGTCCTTGAGGATGGTAGAGAAATCATTATTGAAACCGGTGCATTGGCAAAGCAGGCTGATGGAGCGGTTGTTGTGAAAATGGGTAAAGCTATGTTGCTTGCCACTGTTGTTTCAAAAAAAGAGGCTGGAGAAGGTGTTGACTTCCTTCCCATGTCCGTAGATTACCAAGAGAAATTCGCTGCATCAGGTAAAATACCTGGAGGTTTTTTGAAAAGAGAAGGAAGACTTTCTGATTATGAGATTCTGATCAGCCGGATCGTAGATAGGGCGATCAGACCAATTTTTCCTGACGATTATCATGCTGACACCAATATTGCCATTACTTTAATGTCTGCAGACGATGACATAGTACCTGATTGCCTTGCCGGTTTGGCAGCTTCAGCGGCTTTGGCTGTATCCGATATCCCATTTAATGGTCCTATATCCGAAGTAAGAGTTGGTAAATTAAATGGTAAGCTGATTATTAATCCTACCCCGAAGCAACTCGAAACTGCTTCACTTGAATTTATAGTAGCTGGATCCGAGGAGTATATCCTGATGGTTGAAGGTGAGGCCAATGAGATTTCGGAGGATGAAATGGTTGAGGCCCTTCAGTTTGCACATGATGAAATCAAAAAACATTGCAAGGTACAAAGAGAACTGACCATAGCGGTAGGAAAAGAGGTTAAAAGAGAATACAACCACGAAAAATCTGATTCGGCATTGTATGAAAAAATGCATGCTGACCTTTATGGCAAATGTTATGAGGTAGTTGCAAGAGAACTTGCTAACAAGTCTGAAAGATCAGAATTGATCAAAGCTATCAAAGAAGGTTTTGTTGAAAGCCTTGGAGAGGAACATGAATTCGAAGCAAGTCTGATTGGATCCTATTTTTCCAAGATTCATAAAGAAGCCGCCAGAAACCTTACATTGAATGAGAAGAAAAGACTAGATGGTAGAAAACTTGATGAAATCAGGCCCATTTGGTCTGTAGTGGATTATTTACCATCTGCACATGGTTCAGCAATTTTTACCAGAGGTGAAACACAATCTATCACTACTTGTACTTTGGGTACAAAAATGGATGAACAAATGGTGGATGGAGCTATGTTTTCAGGCTTCAATAAATTCTTCCTTCATTATAATTTTCCCGGCTTTTCTACGGGAGAAGTAAAAATAAACAGGGGACCTGGTAGAAGAGAAGTTGGTCATGGTAATCTAGCCATGAGGGCATTGAAAAAAGTATTGCCTTCGGGAGATGACAATCCATATACAATCAGAATTGTTTCCGACATCTTAGAATCAAACGGATCATCTTCAATGGCGACAGTTTGTGCTGGTTCTCTTGCTTTGATGGACGCGGGTATTCAAATCAAATCTCCGGTTACGGGTATTGCAATGGGAATGATCTCGGATCCGAAAACAGGAAATTATTCCATTCTTTCCGATATTCTTGGAGATGAAGATCACTTGGGTGATATGGATTTCAAAGTGACAGGAACTGAAAAAGGAATTACAGCCTGTCAGATGGATCTTAAAGTTGAAGGACTTGATTACAGTGTGTTGAAAGAAGCTCTTTATCAGGCAAGAGAAGGTAGACTTCATATTTTGGAAGAAATCAAGAAAACCCTTTCTGCACCAAAACCTGATCTCAAGCCTCATACACCTAGATCGTTTACGATGAGTATTCCTAAAGAATTGATAGGTGCAGTGATTGGACCCGGTGGCAAAGTAATTCAAGAAATCCAAAAAGATACTGGTGCTACCATTATTATTGAAGAAAAAGATAATCAAGGTAAAATCAATATTTTCTCGAACAATCAAGATTCTATGAATGCTGCCATCTCTAGAATCAGAGCGATTGTAGCACAGCCGGAGATTGGAGAGACTTATACAGGTATCGTCAAAAACATTATGCCTTTTGGTGCGTTTGTGGAATTCATGCCTGGAAAGGATGGACTTTTACATATTTCTGAAATCAAGTGGGAAAGACTTGAAAATATGGAAGGAGTTTTAGAACCAGGAGAAGAAATAATGGTGAAATTGATAGATGTCGATAAAAAGACGGGTAAGTTTAAGCTTTCAAGAAAAGTTTTAATACCCAAACCCGAAAAATCAGAAAAATAAGATTAAATAAAGGAAGTATTTATTACTTTGAACTTTATTTAATTTGAATTCTGTTAACAATTGAGTAATAACTGAAAATATATTCTTGAATGAGGCAGCTAAAAATTAGCAAACAGATCACCAACAGAGAAAGTCAATCTTTGGATAAGTATCTCCAGGAAATTGGTAAGGTAGATCTTCTCACAGCTGATGAGGAAGTAGTACTGGCAAAAAGGATCCGAGAAGGTGATCAACTTGCATTGGAAAAACTTACAAAAGCTAATCTCAGATTTGTCGTATCTGTAGCCAAACAATATCAGAATCAAGGTCTTTCTCTTGGTGATTTGATCAATGAGGGTAATCTTGGTTTGATCAAAGCGGCGCAGAGATTTGATGAAACAAGAGGTTTCAAATTCATTTCATATGCTGTATGGTGGATCCGACAATCAATTTTGCAGGCTTTGGCTGAGCAATCCAGGATTGTAAGACTTCCATTGAACAGGGTAGGATCTTTGAACAAAATAAGCAAGACATTTAGCGAACTGGAGCAAAAATTTGAAAGAGAACCATCTCCAGAAGAATTGGCTGAAGTTCTTGAAGTAACTGCCGGTGAAGTAGTAGACACCATGAAAATCTCAGGTAGACATGTTTCAATGGATGCACCTTTTGTTCAAGGAGAAGAAAATAGTCTCCTGGATGTTCTTGAAAATGATGGTGATGAAAAGCCTGATGATGGGTTGATGACCGATTCCTTGAGAAAAGAGGTACAAAGAGCTTTGTCAACGCTTACCCAAAGAGAAGCTGATGTCATCACACTTTATTTTGGACTCAACGGAGAACATGCCATGACTTTGGAAGAAATTGGTGAAAAGTTTAATTTGACAAGAGAAAGAGTTAGACAAATTAAAGAAAAGGCAATCAGAAGGTTAAGGCATACTTCTAGAAGTAAAACTTTAAAACCATATCTTGGTTAAAATATCCAATAAGCAATAGAATACTAAAAAGGGGATTATTCCCCTTTTTTTATTGACTTCTCTTTCACAAAATAAAATAGAAAAATAACCCGCTGATCATCATCAGGTCGGTAAGGATTAGGGAATTTTAACATCCATAAACTTTGTTGTGAAAGGTATTTTAACAAAATTTGCCAACCTCAAAAAAATAATCAAATGATTTCAGAAATTGAAAAAACCAAAGTCTTGATCATTGGTTCCGGACCTGCGGGCTATACTGCCGCAATTTATGCTGCAAGAGCTGGTCTTAGCCCAATTTTGTATACAGGCGCCCAACCTGGAGGACAATTGACCATTACTACAGATGTTGAAAATTATCCTGGTTATCCGGATGGAATCATGGGCCCTGAAATGATGGAAGATTTTAGAAAACAAGCCGAAAGATTCGGTACACAGGTTCGATATGGTATGGTGACTGCCATTGATTTCAGTGGTTATCCCCATAAGGTTGTTGTCGATGAACAAATTACAATTCATGCTGACACCGTGATCATTTCCACAGGTGCATCAGCCAAGTGGCTTGGAATCGAAAGCGAAGAAAGACTGAATGGAAAAGGTGTTTCAGCATGTGCTGTATGTGATGGGTTCTTTTTTAAGGGTCAGGATGTGGCAATAGTTGGGGCAGGTGATACTGCTTGTGAAGAAGCTTCGTATCTGTCCAATATTTGTAGTAAAGTTTACATGATAGTGCGAAGGAATGAAATGCGTGCCTCCCAAATCATGCAAAACAGGGTGATAAAAAATCCTAAGATTGAGATCTTATGGAATACTGAAACAGTTGAAATACTTGGAGAAGATGAAGTGGTAGGTGTTACAGTAAAAAATAACCGGACAAACGAAACCCAAAATCTTAAAATCTCAGGCTTCTTTGTAGCTATTGGTCATGAACCCAATACAGGGATTTTTAAAGGTATCATCAATATGGACGAGACAGGTTATATCAAAACGATACCTGGCAGCACCCGGACAAACGTGGAAGGTGTTTTTGCCAGTGGTGATGCGCAAGACCATATTTATAGACAGGCAGTTACTGCCGCAGGAACCGGTTGTATGGCTGCTTTAGATGCAGAAAGGTATTTAGCTTCTAAAGAATTGTCATAATAAGGAATAATGAAATTAAAAGGTCTTTGGATTATATTATTGATTTTTATGGTCATAAGGATAGAAAATTCCTTTGCCCAGAGTTTTCCAAAAATCATCAAAAAATCCAAACCTCAAACTAATATCCAAAATAATCCCCTTTCGAGGGATTTGAGACTTTTCGATTCCGAAAAATACCTACAGGAATTGACACGGGAAACCGACTCACTACTTTACAAAGATTATGTCAATCTTAAAAAGCGTCTCAGTATTGTAGCTGAGGATACGCTATCTTTGATATGGGCACCTACTAATCAACTGGTACAGGTTTCTGAACAGATCCTAATTGACAGTATTTGGGTCACAGCTTTTGAATATTATTCTTCCTGGGATAGTCAAAAAATTAATATTTATGATTTCAACCCTAAAGATTTTAAGGATAGCGTATTGATAAAACTGTATGACCCATTTTTTGGTACAGATTGGAAACTTCCTTTAAATGAATCAAGGATAACATCGGAATTTGGATTTAGAAGGTTTCGATGGCACCATGGTACAGATTTAAAACTCACCACAGGAGATCCTGTATATAGTGCCTTTGATGGAATTGTAAGAATCAGGTCATTTGATAGAAATGGGTATGGTTATTATATCGTGGTAAGGCATAAAAATGGGCTTGAAACACTTTATGGACATTTATCAAAATTTTCTGTAGAAATAGGACAAGAGGTAAAAGCAGGTGAAATAATTGGTTTGGGAGGTAGTACAGGTAGAAGCACAGGCCCTCATCTTCACTTTGAAATTAGGTACCAGGGACTTTCCATCAATCCAACCGAAATATTTGATTTTAATATCGGAAGGATAAAAAGTGAATTCTATACCATAACCTCTACTAGTTTTGACCATGTAATAAAAGCACAACAAGCTGTTTATCACAGGGTAAGAAGTGGGGAAAACTTGAGTGTCATAGCAAGACGCTATGGTGTTAGGGTCAGTACAATCACCCGCCTCAATAATATTTCAACCAATTCGGTAATAAGGGTGGGGCAGAGGCTAAGGATCAAATAGTATTCTTTTCCAAAGGGAAATGCTCTTAAAGTTTTAAATTGAAAATTATGAAATTAGATATCCTAGTTATTGCAGCACATCCTGACGATGGTGAGTTGGCCTGCTCAGGAACCATTGCCTCTCATATCTCAAAAGGGTATAAAGTAGGAATTTTGGATCTCACCCAAGGTGAAATGGGGACTAGGGGAACACCTGAAATGAGATTAATTGAGGCTGAAAATTCAGGGAAAATATTGGGATTGTCAGCACGGGAAAATCTGAAATTCAAAGATATTTATTTCAGTGATGACGCTGATCATCAGATCGATATCATTAAAATAATTAGGAAATATCGCCCCGAAATCGTCCTTGCTAATGCTGTGTCTGATAGGCATCCCGACCATGGGAAAGGTGCAAATTTGGCATCAAATTCTTGTTTTATGAGTGGTTTAATTAAAATTGAGACTTTTTATGATAATTCAAATCAAAGTCCATGGAGACCAAACTTCGTCTATCATTATATCCAAAATAATTACATCAAACCTGATTTTGTGGTGGATATATCAGATTTTTGGGAAATAAAATTGGCTAGTATAAGAGCTTTTAAATCCCAATTTTATGATCCTGAAAATATGGAACCTGCCAGTTTTATTTCCTCAGAAGATTTTCTGGATTTTATTGAAGCAAGAGCTCGCGAATTTGGGCATAGTATCAATGTTAAATTTGGAGAGGGATTTACAGTTGAAAAAATGATTGGAGTTAAAAATTTATTTGACCTTAAATAAAATTAGGGAGCTAACCTTGAGATTTTCCAACTAGCATCAGTTTCTTGGGTATATAATATTCTATCATGCAATCGGCTAGGCCTACCTTGCCAAAATTCTACTTCGCTGGCAAGTAACCTGTAACCTCCCCAATTTTCCGGTCTTTTGATAGAAGTATGGTTAAGCTCATCCCTTAATTTACTTTCTCTTTCTTCAATAAACTGTCTGTTGGGAATAGGTTTACTCTGAGGTGATGCCAATGCTCCAATTTGACTGGAGAAGGGTCTTGATAAAAAATATTCATCCGATTCTTCTGGTGAGATCTTAGAAACTTTTCCAATCAACCTCACCTGTCTTTCCAATTCGGGCCAAAAAAAAGTAAGTGCTCCATAAGGATTATCATTCAATTCTCGCCCTTTTTCGCTGGCATAATTTGTAAAAAAAACAAATCCTTCATCCACACCTTTCAGCAATACAATTCTAGCATTGGGTAGACCATCATGTCTTACAGTGGCCAATGTCATCGCATTGGCCTCCATGACTTTGGCTTTGAGGGCTTCATCAAACCAAACTTTGAACTGATCTAAGGGTGAAGCTGTAACATCCTTCTCATCAAGTGATTTGAGCGTATAATCTATACGAAGGTCAGATATTTTCATGTCGTTGGAAATTTAAGCTTAAAATTATCATTCTTATTGCATTTATGAAATTTAGATATAACTTAAGCGCACAATCTAAATGTATTTTTTATGAATCTTAATCCAAACAACATACCAAAGGCAGGACATCTTTTAATTTCCGAACCCTTTTTACAAGATGAAAATTTTGTGAGGTCTGTGATATTGGTTTGTGAAAACAATGAAAACGGGTCGTTCGGTCTTGTTTTGAACAAGCTTTCAATTTTGAAACTTTGTGAGATTGTGGATGACTTGAATTTTATGGACAGTGATGTTTATGTGGGAGGACCTGTAGAACAGAATACCCTGCATTTCATATATTCAGGAGAACAAATGATGACGGGCAGTATACAGTTGGGGGAGAACTTATGGTGGGGAGGTGAATTTCAAGAATTGATCCAAAAATTGAAAAATAAAGAAATTTCAAATGAAAATATCAGATTTTTTATAGGTTATTCCGGTTGGGCAGAGGGTCAATTGGCAAATGAATTACAAGAAAATACATGGATTGTATGTGAAAAAATTGATTCCAAAAGTATTTTTTATGACTCTCCCGAAGAAATATGGAGAAATATACTGAAAAATATGGGAGGTGAATACCAACTGTTGGCAAATTATCCAATTGACCCAAGATTAAATTGAAGCAATTTTATTACTTTTGCTTCTAACAGCCATTAAATAAGTACCAGTTTTATTATGAGCAATGACAAAGAAATGTCTGATAAAGACAAGGTGACCTATGCCAAAGAAGAAATTCAGAAAGCGGAAGGTAATGAAGAAAACAGTGAAAATGCCGAAAATTCCAATTCAGTAATTCCAGTAGAGGGAAAAGGTAATGAGGATATATCGGATAATGAGGTCTTAGAATCAGAAATAACTGAGGAGATAGAGCCAGCCATTGCTAAAGTTGAAAATGAGCCAGTTTCAAATATAAATCCCAAGGAATCACCCTCTGATAATATTCCATCACCACTGGAATCCAAAGAAGAAAAAACCTATGAAGCTGTTATAGAAACCAATACTGAATCTGTTGAAATAAATCCAGAAACAGTTGAGCCTGAGATAGCTTCTTTGACGGAATCTACTGATTCTGTGACAACTGAAGTAATTTTAGCAGAAGTAACAGCTTCATCATCCGACGATAAAAACATCGAAGAAAGTGAAACACCTGTAGCATCGGCTGAGAAATCAACTGAAACAGATGAACTTGAAAAACCTTCTTTGAAGGAGACAGCCGCACCTGTTATACCTGAAGGAACCATAACAGAAGCTACCGTTGCTACATCCGAGACTGAAAATATTGAAGAAAGTGAAACTCCTGTAGCATTGGCTGAGAAATCCACTGAAATCACTTCTGAAGAAAATGCTGTTTCCCATTCTGAAGATGAACATGAAGACCATGCTGAAATCGAAGAAGATACACATGTAGATTATTCAAACTATTCCAAAAAACAACTTTTATCAAGCTTCAAGGAGTTGTTGTCAAGTGACGGATTTTTAAAAAATGATAGCCAACTCGCTGAAATAAAAAGTCATTTTGAGGAGATCTTCAACCATGAAAAAGAAGAAGCACTAAATGCATTCGTGACTAATGGCGGAAATGCTGATGATTTCGAATATCGACCCACAGATGAGGATAAAGCTATGTTTGTGGTGTTCAATGAATATAGAGACAGAAAATCTACATTTTTCAAAGAACAGGAAAGACAGAAAGAAAAGAATTTATTTGCTAAAAACCAGATCCTTGACAGGTTGAGAGAATCGGTTGATGGAGAAGAAACTACACATAGTATCAATACCATTAAGCAAATACAAGATGAATGGAAAAAAATAGGCCCAGTACCTGCTGCACAGAATAGAAACCTTTGGGCTTCATTCAATGCTTTGATGGATCGCTTCTACGATAATAGGAGTATTTATTTTGAACTCAAAGAACTCGACCGAAAGAAAAATCTTGAACAAAAGCTTGAAATTTGTGAAAAAGCAGAATCGCTTTTTGCAGTTCCAGATCTCAAGGAAGCTATAAAGAGCCTTAATGATCTTCATGAAGAATTCAAACATATTGGTCCTGTGCCAAGAGATGAACAGGAAAAACTTTGGAACAGGTTTAAATCTGCATCCGATGCTGTTTATTCAAGAAGAAAGGAATTCTATGATAACCAAAAAGGTACCTTGATCGAAAACCTTGAAAAAAAGGGGTCCCTTATCCTAAGACTGGAATCCTTTAAGGATTTTAAGGCCAGTAAGATCAAAGAATGGAATGTAAAAACCAAAGAAGTTTTGGCTATACAGAAAGATTGGGAAGCAATAGGTCCTGTTCCGAGAGAAAACGGAAAGGAAATCAATAAACAGTTTTGGGGACATTTCAAGCAATTTTTTCAGAATAAAAATCATTTCTTCAAAGAACTTGACGAAATCAGGTTGGCCAATAAAGTTAAAGCAGAAGAATTGATTGAAAAAGCAAGAGCGCTTCAGGATAGTACTGATTGGCAGCAGACAGCCAGTCAAATGATTTCCTTACAACAAGAGTGGAAAAAAATTGGTCCGACTCCTGAAAAAGTTAGAGATGAACTTTATAAAAGATTTAAATCAGCTTGTGATACTTTTTTTGAAAACAGGAGAAATTCCACCAAACAGATCAACAAGGAATTTGATGAAAATTTAAAAACCAAAGAAGCACTTTGCCAGAAGATCACCGAAGAGTCAAAAGGAACGGATCTATCGGAATCGGCGCTGGAAGCCTTAATTTCTCAATTTAATGCGATAGGATTTGTTCCCAGAAAGAACATGAAAGAAATTATGGCCAAGTTCAACGAGGCTGTCGATACCTATGTGAAGAAAATGGGCATAGAGGGCGGAAATAAAGAAGAGTTTTTGTTCCGACTCAATCTCAACAAACTTCAAACAGACCCTAATAGTAACAGGGTACTTAACAAAAAAGAGCATGGAATCAGAAAACAGATTTCAGATCTGGAAAACAGTATCACGCTTTGGAAAAACAACTTGGAATTCTTTGCTGCCTCCAAGACGGCAGATAAGTTAAAAGATCAATTTGATGAAAAAATACAGAAGGCTGAAAGGGAGGTTGAGAAGCTAAAGAAAAAGCTGACCATCATTAGAGAATTTTAATGCACTCATAAATAAGGAGATAAACATTATCTCCTTATTTTTTTTTAAAAACCTTTTGCACCCTTCATCTATCCACATATATTTGCACCACGATTTCAGGCAAAGGTCTGATCTAAGATTAAAATTCACATCATTTTCGCCTTCCTATCCCGATAGCTATCGAGATGGTAAAGTAGATGAATAAAGATTAAAGGCCTTATAATTTAATAAGCCTCATTATCCCGATAGCAATCGGGATGGTAGAGTAAATGAATAAAGATTAAAGGCCTCATAATTTAATAAGCCTCCTTAGCTCAGCTGGTAGAGCAACTGACTTGTAATCAGTAGGTCGTTGGTTCGATCCCGACAGGAGGCTCAAAGGGATAGTTTCGGCTATCCTTTTTACATTTATATCATTTGTATTCGGTAAGTCATTGTCCGCTCGTTATTAATTGGTTTTTTTGCACGCTGATAACACTGATATAGCTGATTTTCACTGATTTTTTCACCTGTGAACATCAGCACAATCTTCGTTGTCAGTATTCCTCCGAAGGGTAAAATAATCAAGCTGGATCAGCATATATCACCTAACAACCAATTTTTCAATCTTCCAATTTTAAAATTTTTCAATTTCGAATTTCGAACC
>NZ_JBGSXS010000368.1:0-11053 GCF_041751335.1 Aquiflexum sp. | reverse complement strand
CCTTTATTGACTTCGTCTATGCTTTGGGTGATTTGGGTGACGGAGGCAGATTTAAGGATATAGCCCTCTGCCCCAGCTTGAAGGGCAGCAAAAACCTTTTCGTCATCATCAAAGGAAGTCTGCACAATGATCTTGATATGGGGTGCGTAATGCTTGGCTATTTTAATGCCTTCGATCCCATTGACCACGGGCATTTCAAGGTCCATCAGGATGATATCCGGTCGGCTTTGGTCTATGTCTTTTTTGATAGTGGCACAGTTTTCAAAAGAACCCACCCATTCCAGTTCAGGCACCAAACCGATCAAAGCCTGCAAACTTTCCCTGCGGGCAGAATTATCGTCATATATGGCTACCCGGATCATCCTTTAAAGTTATAGGGATTCGGTTCCATCTACAATACTAAATGTAGCCATGGGGATAGAACAGGTCAGGGTAGTTCCGTTTCCGTTTTGGCTATCAATGCATAGTTTTCCATTCATCTGTTGGCAACGCTGCTGCATATTTCCCAATCCATTTCCGATTTGGGCCAAAGTCAGGTCCAACCCTTTACCGTTATCATTGATTTTGAGGATCAATTGGTCCTCTTTTTTGGTAAGCGTCAACCTTACCCGGTCGGCTTGGCTGTGTTTGGCGATATTGTTCATGGCTTCCTTGGTGATCATCAACAGGTTTCTTCTGAGTTCAGGCTGGAAGATCTCTTCGTCCAGGTCTGAGGCGATAACCTCCGCAAACTGTATTTCCTTGGAGGCAAGCAATTCATTGGCATAATTAAGGATTCGCGCCCGGAGGGAATATTTCTCGTTTTTGGGATCCTTCATACTCCAAACAATATCGCTCATGCGGCCCATCAGTTCTTTGGATTGATCACGAATTTTATCCACCATTTCCCGGCCTTTCTCAGGTTGGGAATCCCATACCTGACCTGCCAAATCTCCATAAATATGCAAACTGCTGAGCGTAGCGCCCACATCGTCATGAAGGTCGGCAATGATCCTTTCACGCTCCTTGGTAAGGAATAAGGCTTGTTCAGCTTTCAGTTGCATGATGCTGTTTTCTTGGTGTAACCGGTTCATCCTCCTGGTAAGCATCATCCGGTAAATAAGGTAAATCAAGAAAAGTCCCAGTAAAATAAAGGCCAACTTGAACCACCAACTCGTGTACCACACCTGATGGATCACAAAATCATAGCTGGCAATCTCCGGTTGATTTGCAATCTTGACCTGAAAACTATAGGAACCGGGCAGGAGATTGGGGAAATGGACTATGTTGGAGTAATTCAGGTCTTGCCAATCTTTCTCCGAGCCAACCAAGCGGTACTCATAAGTCAATGTAGAAGCCATCCAAATAGGGTTGGCGGAAACATAAAAATCAAAATGGTTTTCATCATGGGCAAATTCAAATTGTGACTTGATGTTTACCAAATTGTCATTGTTGTGGATATGGGCGATAAATGGCTGTGGTTTATCCAACATTTCCTCAACCTCATCCGGATCAAAGAGATCAATCCCTTCCATACCTCCCATCATCATCCTGCCGTCAGGCAGCAACATGGCTGAGTTCCGGTTGTATTCGGTATTGACCAATCCGTCTGCTTTGGTGAAATTGGTGAAGGATTTATATAAAGTATCAAATCTTGAAAGCCCGTTGCCTGTACCGATCCAAAGATGTCCCTTTTGGTCAAAGGCCATACAATAAATTCTGTTATCCACGAGTCCTTCCTGTGTACGGTAGGTTTTGAATTTTCCAGCCTTTTTGTCAAAATAAGACAAGCCGTTTCCCGTACCCAACCAAAGATTCCCATCGGCAACGGGAATTATCGCATGCACCCGGTTGGCGGGGATACTTTCAGGACTGCCTGTGTCGGAAAGCCATTGTCGTGTCTCTCCACTTGGGGTATGCAGGGACACCAAGCCTTCACTTTCTGTCCCTATCCAAACGGTATCTCCCTGTTGTGCATATTGAAGAGGGGAAATTCTGGGAAAAACCATTTTGTCCTCCGATATGCGCCACAGTTGGTTTACCAAATCAAATTGATCCCCAGGATAGATGAAATAATCATAAGTTTTACCATCAGAGATGAAAGTCCGGGTAAATGGATTATTATTGGGCTTGCCTTCAAAAAACTCATGAATACGTCTGCCATGCTCCAAAATCCAGCTTTTCGGATCGCCATTTTTTAGGATTTCCTGATATTCCAACAATCTAAAATCCCTATAAATTTCGTCACTATGGACAGACCTTAACTCCCCGGACTTTATGTCAAATAAGCTGTAGTGGGTATCAGGGAAATCATGCTTGATGATCAGTCGGTTTTCATCGAAAGGATAAATTCCAAGGATAAAGTTGCTATAAAGGCTTGAGTTTTCCTTTGTAATGGTATAGAACTTGGATGACTTGACTCTCAAATTGAATAAACCCTGTCTATTCCAAAACCAAAGCGTTTTACCTCTATCAAAAGAGTTTGCTATTTGAACCTCAGATAACTCCGGAAACCCATCCCACTGACGGCTAGGTTTTTCGGCGTTTTTTTCCCAACGAAATAAGCCTTTGTCTGTGACAAACCAAGAATAATCCGGTTGGGTATAAAAAAAGTGGATTGTAGCCCCCTCAAAATATGGCAAAATATCATCATTAACTATACTACCCGCCGGGTCTTCGACAAGCAATTCCCGGTAATTTAGGGTATGTCTGTACCAAGAATTTCCGTTGACATCAGTATTTAGGCCAAGGAAACCCTTGTGATTCCAAACTGTCTTTAAAGAATCCAAATGGCTCCTCAATACATATTTTCCGATGTTTTTTGAGGGAACCAACTCAACGGGAAATCCATCCACCTCGCTATAGTATTTAGTAGGAAATCCAAATGGCCTAACCACATCAGAAATAATGGAATCTTGTTCATCCACAAATACCATCGGAAAAATTACAAGTAAATCCCTATCAACCAGAAAGTGTTTTATTGGATCAACAATATATAGTTGATCTCCAACACTTGAAAAAGTGGAAAGCAAATTCGAAGGCTGGGTTTTGAGCGGTGTAAATACCTTGGAATAAATATCATAGGCACCCATGGTATGGTCAATCTTAAGCCAATATCTCCCATCTGACGATTGTACCAATTGCTTGACAATGCCATTAAAAGATGTTTTTCCATCCGTCTCCAAAATCGGGGATTTATAGGCCCTAAATCCATCAAAATAAAAGAGACCGTTGTAAGTACAGATCCAAATCAGGTCATTCTGATCCCGGAACACGCCATAAATCACTGCGCTTTCAATCCCATGGGCCTGTCCCCAAGAGCGGAGCTGAATATCGGATTGTGCAGGTGCCTCAAAATACACCAAACTGCAAAAAAACATCCAAAGGATAAAGTATGCACTTTTCATTTTAATCCATTTTAAAAACGAGTCTATTCGAAAAATTCAGCTAAAATAATAATTGGTTTACTTATAAAAGTACTAATTATTCTTGAAATAAAAAAAGCCACCCATACCCCTGGATGGCTTTTTTTGAAAAAACATACGAACGAAAAAATATCAAGGGTTAATCCCGAAGTACTCACATAGGGCTTCGTAATCATCAAATTCAAATGGGTAATGTTCCCTACCACTACTGCTTGACGGTGGGATGACAATATACCTGACATTCGCATCCGGAAAAGAAGTGGCGGCACCAGGACTTTCATTTAAAGGGGTCCCATGAAAAATCAATAAACTTCCGACACGAATAGAATAATCGATAATATAAACCATCGCTCCCGTAACATTATTATAAATTGGTGTTGGCATCAATTTAATGGAAGTTGATGTGGGATTTAGCCTAAAATATGCCAAGACTGTTCCCTGGTTTAACACACTTTCAGTGATTTCAGGTGCAGTTACAGTGCTTGTAGAATAAGGTGGCACTGATGCCCATGTCAGATTTAGCCATTCGCTGGCAATGACATTTGCAGCACCTTCGGGTCCCTGTGGACCAGGTGACCCTGCAGGCCCCACCGGGCCTTGAGGGCCTGCTGCCCCGGCCACTCCTTGAGGACCTGCTTGACCTGAGGCGCCTGCCGGTCCTTCAGGACCTTCGCAGGAAATCAATCCATAAAAGATTAAAGCAGCGAACAATAGGCTTATAAAATTAAAAGTGTTTAAGTTCAAGGGTTTCATGGTTTTATGTTTTGGTCGAAAGGTTAAATATTTCTGAAACTAATTTCCTGATTTTACCTGCTGCATAAAATACCCCAAAAGGAGTATTTCTGAAAATTTGTCTAATTGTTAAATGAAAAATCCTCAGAGAAAAAGACCTGGTAAAAAAAACTAATATCCAGGCTGCTGCCTCATGATAGACACGAGGCCGGTCAGGTTTCTGACACCTAGTTTTCTAAAGATGTTTTTTCGATGGGTTTTGACGGTAAGCGGACTGAGATTGAGCTTATCCGCAATCTCATTGCTTTCAAATTGGTTGATGATCAATTGGATGATATCCACCTCTCTTTTTGACAGGTTATATTCCTGAATGAGGTTTTTATAAAAACCATCGGGCTGTTTCTTTTGATTTTCGGCCTCCTCTTTGTCGAAAAATTTTTCCCCGTCCAAAACTTTTTCAATAGCATTTAACAAAACTTTCAAAGGGGAGTTTTTGCCAACAAATCCATAAGCACCCAATCTTTCACAAAGATTAATTGTAGCTATTGTTTGGTGCATGCTAATGACAATGACCTTCAGTTTTGGGAAATGTCTTTGAATATAACCCAAGCATTGAACCCCATCCATGATCGGCATATTCAGATCCAAGGTCACCAAATCGGGATTAGAATGGGATGAATCTAGGTAATCCACCAATTTCTTACCATTATTGAATTGTCCAATTAGGGAATAATCTGGATTTTTGGAAAGAATGCTTATAAGACCTGATGCAAAAAGATCGTGGTCATCGACTATGATAATATTTTTCGACATGGGAAAGACTTTGCAATCAAGGTGATTTCAATTCGGCAGTTTTACCAATTTATTTGGATAGCGACTATACCATTGAGTTAAAACAAAAATATGTTTTGAAATCATCTAAAAATTGTAGAAATGCGAAGTGACTTATAAAGATCCTTCTTCAGACAGATACTGATTGATCCTGATGTCAAGCCAAGAGGGGGATTTTAGGTATTTTTTGGGAGTGAAGCCTGTAAATTCCACAAAATCCTTGATAAAATGGGACTGGTCAGCATATCCAAATTTCAGAATTAGCCCAAAGAAATCATTTTCTGTTGCTTTCATCAATTTGTCGTAAACCGCATGAAACCTGACTATTCTGCAAAAGAGCTTAGGGCTCAGGCCAATTTTTTTTTTGAAATCCGTCTCCAAACTTCTTTTGCTTTTCCCTAACGTTTCTGCCAATTCCGGTACAGTCACCATTCCTTCCGACTTGAATATGGATTCCAGCACTAAATCCAACTTAGTGTTTTTGAATTTATCCGGTACTTGGTTAAAATGATTTTTCAAATACTGTTCTATCAGACCAACTGATTCTGCATGTTCAATGCCATTACTAAGCCGGATCTGCAGCTCCTTAGGGAAATCAACTGTAGGGATTTGGGATATGGGAGTCAGGGCGTTGGAATATTGGGAAACATCATCTTGTAGAAATGGGTAAATCCCTAACTGGGTAAAAACCACTATTGCCAATTTCATATCTCCTTTGGAAGAGACCTTATCATAGGTGGAGATTTGGCCAAAAAGCACAGGTTCATCAAACATTTCAGTTGGAAGTCTGTTTTTTACTTTCTTCTGAACCAACAATCTGTAGCGAAATGGCTTACCTAAGGGAATTCCCATCGAGGCAGACCCTTTTACTGTCATCAGTGATTCAAATTCATTTTCGAAGTTTCCCTCAAGGAAAATGATACCTGAAATATAATCGGCAAGCTCAGGTGAGACAGGGTAGAAATTGGTCTGCATGGAATTTTTGGGTGATAGAAATTTGAAGATAAAAAAAAATACCAACGAAAGAAAAAATAAAGACTAAGTAAACCCATCAATATCTCGGCTGTTCTTTCATCAAAGCCACCAAACCGGTCAGGTTTCTAACACCCAGTTTTCTAAAAATATTCTTTCTGTGGGTCTTCACCGTCAAAGGACTCAAAAACAATTTCTCGGCAATCTCATTACTCTCGTACTGATTGAGGATCAGTTGGATGATATCGACTTCCCTTTTGGTCAGGTTATATTCCATCATCAGCCTTTCGTAGAATCCAGAACCCGATTCGGTTATTTCTTCCCTGAATACATCCTGAAAATATTCCCCACCTTCAAGGATTTCCTCAACCCCATTCAATAAGATTTTTAAATGTGAATCTTTGCTGACAAAGCCTTTGGCGCCAAGTGTTTTACAAAGGTTTACTGAAGATTCCGTTTGATGCATGCTGACTATCAGCACCTTTATAGACAGGTGGTTTCTCTGTAAATAAGTCAATAATTGGATTCCATCCATCACGGGCATATTCAGGTCCAATACTAAAAGATCGGACTTTCCTCCATCATCAAAAAAAGTCTGAACCTCTTTCCCGTTTTTGAAATGGGACACCACCAAATAGTCCGGGTTTTTGCACAGGAGACTTTCCAATCCTGAGGAAAAAAGTTCATGATCATCCGCTATCAGAATCCGCTTACTCATAAGTCTTGTCTATTTTTTCGAAAGGAATGGTGACAATGACTGTTGTGCCGTTTTTGTTCACATCAAAATGCAGTTGCCCTTTGAGGTAATCGACTCTTTTATGAAGGTTGGACAGCCCCATCCCCCCATTGGGGTTTTTGATAAATTCATCAGGAATCCCTTTGCCATTATCAGAGACCATCAGGGTAATGCTGTCATCGAAATTATCAAAGAACACCTGTATGTCAGCTTCGGAAGCCTCGGAATGCTTGATGATATTGTTCAGCAGTTCTTTGATAATCCTGAAAAGGTTGATTTTGGTGTCTATGTTCAAATAAGGGATATCACCAATATCATAGGCGATTTTGATTTTGTTTTGCACTTTGACCAAGTCCAGAACTTCTGAGACCATGGTTTTCAGCCTTTTTTCCGCTGCTTCCAATGGCATCAGTTCGTGGGCGATAAACCTGAGGTCATGACAGGCCATCTGCATCAGTTTTTGGGTTTCTTCCAATGAGGTCTTATTATTATCGTTTTCTTTTTGGTCTAATAGAATGCTATCAATTTTCAATTTGATCATGGCCAACAATCCGCCCAGGTCATCATGAAGGTCTTTGGCGATACGCTGCCTTTCCTTTTCCTGGGCTTCAATGATACTTTGTGCTGTTTTCCTTTCCTGTTCCAGCATTTTGGCAGTCAGCCTGTCCTTATCCCTTCTGATCTGATAGTATCTATGGGAAATACCAATGGTCAGGACAATCACGTTGACTATAGAGCCAAATATCAATCCATTGGGTTTGAGTGGATGCCAATCCGTGAAACCCTGTAGGTTCAGGACATAATTGGAAAAACCAAAAATCAGCAAAGCCAAAGCGGCAAAAATAAAATAGGTAATCTTCCCCTTCTTTTTGAATTGACTGAAGGTCAAAAACAAAATCAACATCATATTGATAAATGAAAGAAATAGTGCAAAGCCATTCACATATCGGTTAAAACTATAACTTGTACTAAAAAACAAGGTCAGAAAAACCAAAAAAGCATATAGGTAAATGGCATAAAATAAGGGAACAGACTTTTCTGCAATGGAAAATCCATAAGGCTTGATCCCAAAAAAGTAATGGATAAACTGCAACAAAAACACAGACATCAAAACTGAGAAAAGTGGTATAATGACGGCAGAGAGTTGACCAAAATAATCCCCATAAACCCAAAGGAACAAAAAGCCATCTTCTTCCAAGATTAAAATCAGACTGGAAATCAAATATCCTGCAAATGCCAGGTACATGGACTCTTTGAAATATAACCAGAAAAACAGCCCAAGTCCTGTAGCCATCAATAATACTCCGGTAACAGTGCCATAGATTGAAGTCCTGGTCACTTCATATTCCCAATATTCATTGACACCGTCAAGGTAAAAAGGGATATAAGTATTGAGTCCCCTGCTGTCCACTTTGAGCAAAAACAACCTTTGGGCAAGGGGAGGAAGAATTATCTGATAGGAATTGATCCGGCTGTTCATATCCCTTCTCTTTTCCGAATACAAAAAGCCAGAATACTGTTCATTCAATAATTCTCCATCAGGATCAAAAGTGTATAGGATGCCTTCCTTGATTGCTGCACCCACAGGACTGAAGATCACCTTGTTGTTTTCATTCAAGTTGTTTTCCAACATAAAAGCAAACCACCAAATGGATTCTGTATAGCCTTTGTTAAAAAGTTTGGCCTCACCGAATGAAGTGAATTGCCCATCCAAAAATCTTTCTAAAACCTGATAGGGATTGCTGTCATCCTCTTCCTCCAAATAAAACATACTGGGCCCTATCAACTCATCATTGGGATAGGAAACAGGAATAGGCTGAACTGTGAAACCCTCAGCATTGAGCTCACCTGCCCAAAAAAAGGAAAGCAAAACCACCAAAAACCAAAGATATTTATTGTAAGGTTTCATTCGTTAAAAATCATCTATTGAAATATAAAAAAAAATACCCCAAAGAGGGTATTTTATAAAATAAAAATCCCCCTCCAACCAAAGTCAGAGAGGGATAATTGTAACCATAATTTGTGCATTAATTTTTAATCAATCGCTTGGTCATCACCTGATGATCGACTTTCACGATGACATGGTACATTCCGTTGGCCAAACCTTTCAGTTCAATGTTTCTGACGAAACTGTTTTCCTGATAAGCTTCTTCATGGTAAACCACGCGTCCTGCGGCATCAAAGATCCTGATGGTGACATCTGAACCTCCGTACAATTGTACCTGTATGTTGGCATCTGTTGTAGCCGGGTTTGGATAGACCAGAATTTCACTAGGCTTGATTTCCCTGTAAAGGGTCACTTCCCTGCTGATGGTCTGCCCTGCCCTATCCGTGCTGCTGATAGTTGCTTTCAACTGATTTCCAGCTTCTTGAGTACCTTTCCACATCAGGTTGTTACCTTCGATATAGAAGTTTGGATGCGCTTCCATGCTGTAGGTATGGATGTTGTCAGCAGGGTCGATTGTAGTCAGAAGACTGATTGCCTGTCCGGACTCAAGTTTGGCAGGTAGGATGTTGGACTCCAATACGATGTCTTTGGCCATCGGCTTGTTGAGAACCATTACCGGTACAGAGATAGCCTCGTCCACATCAAACCAAGGATTATCCTGAACAAATCCATCCACTTGATAGAATCCGGATACCATTTGGTCATAGGCTTTGTTGTCCCACTTGATGGCAACCTCATAACCGTCAAACCAGTTTTTAGACATCTTGATCAGGTCTTTTTCTATGGTTTCGAATGGCGTGTTCCATTCAACTTCCTGCACATTGACTGCAATCCTCTTGTTGCCTTTGGTTGCCGGCTTGTGGATCACGATAGAGCCTCCGCCAATTTCTGTAGCGTCATCAGAACTTTCAGAAGTGCCTCGCTTATTATCGTAAAGAAGCGTACTTGATGAATTATGGTCCCAGATCATGATCCTGAACTTATCAAATCCACCACCTCCGGATACTTGACCATCGATTGCTATAACTCTGAACTTATGGTTTCCAACACCATTCACGGTTCCAGTACCAGTATAAGTTGCCTTAGCTCCAGAAATGACCAGCTGCATAGCGTTATGTATAGAACTTGAGAAGTGTAGGTCACCTGCTTTAAATTGGAAGTTAGTATTACCATCAACCTCATTGGTATTGTTTTTACCAGTCTTGTACTTAGCATTAAATCCAAAGTTCGCTTTTCCTACCACTTCCGCCTTGGCACCAGTCATTGCACCTGCAGGTGAATCTATCCAACCACCACCGGTTACAAATCCTCCGGCAGGATCATACACTGGAAGGAATGCAACCTCAGACTCAGCACAGCCACTTCCTACTTTTGCTCTAACCTCGTATACATCGGCAACTAAGCCTGAGACTCCAAACCTTGCAGTTCCAGGACCATCAATTGGATTAGCTCCAGTCAAACTAGTACCTTTGAAGACACCATCTATGTAGAAACTAACTGCTACTCCAGCCACAGCAGGACTAACAGTAGCTTTTAGCGTTGCAGGAGTTCCTATAGCCACAGGAGTACTACTTGCAGAGGCGTCTATACTTACCCCTTTAATTTCAAAGGTATTTGTACCAATAAGTGAAACGGTATAGTTTGATCCAGCACTCAAATTACCAATAGTATAACCATAAGTACCTACGTCATTTCCAGTTTCCCGCATCAATGCACCAGTGAAACTGTTGCCAGCTATCAGAGGCTCGCTTGGTGTGTATGCAAATACTGGATCGACCTGACCACAGTATTTAAATTGACCTAGATTGGCTGAGATTGTGATCGGACGAGGAGTCACCGTCAACACCCCGTCAGGGTTGCTCACGTTATAGTTTGCCAATCTGCCCGCTGGATCTACCAGAGTTCCTACAATCGCATATGGTGAACCTGCTACCGTTGCATCGGCTGCATCTCCCAGACTTGCTCTGGTTACCGTGATGTCATCGCCCGCTACTACGCCGGTGATGCTGCCACTGTAATCCGCATCAGTCAAGGTCTCGCCGTATACTTTCGAACGGTCAGTGTTCACAACCGTGATACTTGCCTTTTCAATTGAGAAAGCTGTAGCATCTGAACTAGCTTGTTTATAAAATCCATCACTACTAGCTGCCACAGTTGCAGTAACGGTATAATTCCCTGCATTGGTAGGACGGGTAGCACTGGGACCGTAGGATGAGGAGCCTACCCCTGAATAACTAAAAGTATAACTTGTACCTGTACCAGTATTTGTAGCTACAGTGGGACCATTTTGATTACCATTATAAACATAGGTACCAATTGTAGGGGTAACTGTTGGCGTTGCCCTTGTATCAGTATTAACCGTAATTCTACCTGCTGTCGCAGCAAAAAATGTATTGTTTTTAAAAGTTGCAGTTGAAGAAGTTGATCCCC
>NZ_JBGSXS010000367.1:0-2831 GCF_041751335.1 Aquiflexum sp. | reverse complement strand
ATTTTTGCTGCACTGAGTTTTGGGAAAAGATCTCTTGAGATGTTTCTATATGCCGGTAATCTCTGTAACTCTTCCTTTTGGCTGAAAAAATCATTTTGGCTCAAAAGGATATTATAAACCTCTTCTTTTTGTGCCTGGGTAATCCCATCGTAATCACTCAAAAGCAACCTTAGATCAAACCAATCATTGCTTCTGTATTCGGTTTCAATCTTGGTTCCTCTTAAATTCCTGCTCTCTTGGAGTTGGTCTGTTACGAACTCAGCTCTTTTTTGTGCGAGGGCCGGTATATTATCTCTGGAATCAGGGGATTTCAAACCTGTCACTATTACTTTGTTGATTTTCTTACCTGGCTCTCCTAAAGTAAAAAAATCTCTAAGTGAAAGTGGTAAAACAGGAACTTCCTTATTGGCACTTCCCGGTTGAAAAGAAACAATGAATTCCCTAGTTTCAATGGCATTCCTGCCTGAAAAATCTTTTTCCAAATAAATCCCAATATCCGGAATGGGTTCATCCGGAATAATCTGACCAATCCTAGTTAAAAGAGGAGAGGTTTCCAAACCCTCTGCCAATGTTTTAGTGGGGGATTGAAAAACATCCTTTCTTTTTTCAACCAAGCCCTTCATTATCAGGGTACCCTGTTCCATTCCCGGCAAATACGGAAAAACATATCTTTCATCCACTTTAGCCTCCACTAGGCTTTTGGTGAATGCACCATCATAGGGCACTATTTCCCCCAATCTCAATGCGCCTTCACCATATATATATTCAGGAAACAGGGTGATTTTTGTATCTTTGTTCAACAATTCCAATGGAATGGCACCTTCAATCCTGAACCGGACAGAATCGCGATGTAACTCTAAGACCTCAGGTTTGGCATATATCCCATTCAGAAGGCTATCATATTTTCCTATTTTTGGACTACAAGATCCGATGAGTAATACAGAACCAAAAAAAAGCAAAGATTTTATGGACAATTTAAACATTTGGCATTCAATTAGATTATTGAAAATAAATTCTTATTTTTATTCGAATTAATAAAACCAGCTATTATGAATGAATTAAAATTATTCTTTGAAGAAAGGGCTTTTGGAGTCTGTTCCAAGTTGGGTGAAAAACTTAATTTTCCAATTGATAGCATCCGGTTATTTTTCATTTATAGTTCTTTTATCACTTTAGGTTCTCCTGTTATTATCTACACAAGCCTTGCAATGATGATGAAAGTTAGGAAATACTTGAGGAAAATGAACAATCCTGTCTTATTTGATTAGATTGTTTTACTTTGACGGTAACATTCCTTTTCTGATTTGGGCCAAGTGCCTATAAGTCGCTAAATTTCTTTTTCCCTCTTATATAGTAATCCCATAAGATTGATTTTCTCAATGGATTACTGTCTTTATTGGACAATATTGGTGCCAAGGGATAATTTTGCTTTATGTTTTTGAGTTTGTGAAATGCCAAATGCGCTCGGAACACTTCTTTGGAATCATCTGATTTTCCATTCAATAAAAATGAAAATGCCGCCAAAAAATCCAATCCCAGCCTTACAAAATAGATGATCAAGAACCTTTCCTTTTTGAGGTTGTTGTAAAGCATCAATAAATTATTCCTGAAATTCAGATGGGTTTTAAATGGATTGGTCCTTGATAACGTTGCCCCGCCAACATGCCATATTTTCACATTGCCTAGGTAACCTATTTTGTACCCTTCCCTTTTGAATCTCCAACAGAGATCGATTTCCTCCATATGGGCAAAAAACCTTTGATCAAAGCCCCCTATTTCATGGAAGCAGGATGATCGCAAAACCATACACGCACCAGAAGCCCAGTCTACTTCAATAGGGTCATCGTATTGATTGGTATCCTTTTCAATAGACGAAAATATTCTTCCCCTACAATAAGGATAACCCAAACTGTCAACAAAACCTCCCCCAGCTCCGGCATAATCAAAATATTCTTGATTTTGATATGAAAGGATTTTTGGCTGTATCGCTGCAAAATTTGAATGTTCCTCCATCCATGTAATCAAATTTAAATCCCATTCAGGACTCACTTTAATATCCGAATTGAGCAAAATATAAAATTCAAATTCTCCCTTTATTTGACGTAAAGACTGATTATAACCTCCTACGTATCCTGAGTTCTCTTTTAATTCAATCAATCTGAGCTGAGGATAATCATTTTCCAAAAATGGGAGAGAATCGTCCTGACTGGCATTATCAACGACTATAATTGAGTAATGAGAATGTTTCAATACTGAAGGCAAAAATGTGCGGAGCATATCTTCTCCGTTGTAATTCAGAATAACAATGGCCGCTTTTTGCATCAAAACATATTACCGAAATCCATACCTGGAATATTGGGCATCATTCCATCTGTGGCGGATTTCAATTCTTCTTTGATTTTTATTTCAATCTGCTCCATGGCCTTATTAGTGGCTGCCACAATCAGATCAGTCAACATTTCCTTGTCTGATAAATTCACCAAAGAATCGTCCATTTCAATTTTGATTACTTTTCTATTGCCGTTAACAGTTACTCTTACAAGCCCTGCCCCGGATTCGCCTTCAGTAGTAAGGTAAACAAGCTTGCCCTGAGCATCTTTAATTTTAGCTTGGGCTTCTTTTACCTTGTTCATTATTGTCATCATATCAAACATATCTTTCAATTTAATTTTGGACAAATATACAGTATTTCAATTCAGTTGATAAATTATATGGTTGTACGCTTCTATGCTAGTAACCCAATATTCTACTTCAAACAGGTTGGATGTCCGAAGTCGGATGTCCGATGTGCTGGACAATTCAGTTTCCTAGCAAGAAATATTGAATTATCA
>NZ_JBGSXS010000366.1:0-2038 GCF_041751335.1 Aquiflexum sp. | reverse complement strand
ATTTGTTGGGTGATTGCAAGTGCATGTCTAGACAATCTGAAAAATAAAAATGGACTTTTAAGTTCTAGGTAAGTGATGGTAACTTTCATTATTTCTCGGGATACTTGGCTAAAGTAAATTCCATAGAAGCTTTCGCCAATTGTTTTAAAACTTCAAGATTTATGTCCTCCAATTTATTGACATATAGGCACGATTTACCTGATTTGTATTTCCCCAATCGTGAAAGTAAATCAGCATGTTGGCCTTGGATGTCACAGGACATATACAGCGATATGGCATTTTTTCTCGGGGAAAAGCCAATCAAAAGAAAATCTCCCTCCCTACCACTTTCGTACTTGTAATGATAGCTTCCAAAGCCAATGATGCTATCCCCCCACATTTTGGGTTTGGATTTAGATACCCCTTGGAACAATTTTACCAACTCAAAACTGTCCTGCCTTTTCTTTTGATCTTCAACAGTGTTGATAAAATCTTCAACTGACCTATCTGTCTCTTTAGTTTTGTTTTCGGTCATGGTCAGGTTATTTGTATTTATCGTTCAAGCCTTTGCCTTCAAGGATCATCGGCTTGATTTTTTCCAATCTTGAGATTTTTGTTTCCTCCCTTTTTGCTTCCTGAATATGCAAAGCAAATTCCTTTTGTTTGCCAGGGCTGAGCTTTTCGAACCTGTTTTTCAGTTTTGTATCTTTCTTGAAAGCTTCAACAAGAATTTCCGGAATTTCAAATTTGAGGGACTTGTCAGGTACCAATCTTTTTCCGGCTTTTTCATTGGCAATTGCTTCTTGGAGGTAGGAATAAATCTGATCGGGATTGATTTCCTCTTTACTTGTAAACCTCCATTGCCTCAGGGCTTTGGTTTTTCCTTCCTGTGCATTTACAAATACATTCAAGGGGTCGGACATAAATACACCATTGTAAAACCAAATCCCTATATATGCCTTAAAAGGTGCAATGCCAAGGATATTCTGACCATTCAGGGTATATACATCTATACCCCATTTGATAGCGTGTTGCAGTTCAGTTTTTTCGACAACGGATTTTATCAATTCGATTTCTTCCTGCCAGTGGGTTGCCATAATTGCTTGGGTTGAATGGGTTTATTCGAAATTAAGGATTTTAAGGGAAAAACATAAATAAAACTGGAAAGCCTATTATCACCAAATAAAATTTGCAGTGATATAAAGGCGAAATTAATTCGGAGAAGAAATATTTAGATGGAAAAGTGGTGAAAGAATACTAAGGCCACCTATTGATAGGCACAATAAAATCAGCATCTGCCCATCTGACACTCAATTCATTTTTTGCCTTTGTAGCGATCTCCAAAGGTTCAAAGCCTGTTCTTACATCTTTTACTACAAACCTTTGGGTCAGCCCTGTTGATCCTTCCCATTCTAATCCGTTTTCGTTTGCCCATTCCAATATTTCAGGAATACCTTCCTCACTGTTGGGATGGATGGAAACTCTATTTACCAAAGTCCAAGGAGAAGAGTCTTGTATTCCAGGTCCTTGTGGCCGGAGAATTGGCGTGGCAGCAGATATGGACTCATCCTCATTTAGAATGATCAATGATTCATAAAGTGCCTTGCAGCTTTGGGATTTTAACCAAAAAGGTACTCTATTGCTAAAATTCCCTATAGGGAATAATTCTTCATCCAAAAATTCATAGGTAGAAAACAGCGATTGGATTTGAGTTTCTATATTTTCAAAGTCCTTAAACTCCACCATCACCACACCTGTCACAGGGGTTAAAGAAATAGTTTCATAAAGAAAAATTTCCTGACAGGATTCGTCAGGAAGCTCTCTATCATTTGAACAGGAAGAAATTATTATCAATGTCAAAAAGAAAAAGACTCTTATCATACCTGACAGATTACTAAAGTTTTGAAGGATCACCCAATTTCCCCATAAACAAAATCGCACCACTGTGTTTTTCCTGAATAAAGAATATGAAGGGTTTATCCAACACAATGACACTTGGAAAAGACGGCGCCGAAACTCTTTCAACCACCACTTCCACAATCGTCGCAGCGGCTGCCTC
>NZ_JBGSXS010000365.1:0-7114 GCF_041751335.1 Aquiflexum sp. | reverse complement strand
AGTTTTGAGAGTGTCAAGGTTTCTCCCTGAACCTGATAACCTAAAGGCCAATCACAGGCTTTACAGGGGATTGGATGAAAGGGATGGAGCTGCTGCTGTAATTCTTGCTCTTGAGAAAAAGTTTAAGGACTTTGAGATTTTTAATATTTCCAACTTGAGCCCTTTCCAAAAAGAGGACCTGACGGAAATAAAGAAAAATCCAAAAGCCGTAATTCTAAAATATTATCCTGAAGCAGGGGAGGTGTATGCCCGGCAAGGATGGGAGTTTCCAAAGGAAATAGATAGAGTATATTGTATTGATAAAGCTAGGGAGATGTTGAATTACAAACCAAAATATAATTTTGATATTTTTTTAAAGTGACAACAATATTCATAAGGATTTAAAGGTTATGCCAAAGAATAGAAAGGGGTATCAAAAAAATGATTTTACTCACTGCACCCTACTGTCAACTCTAATAAAACGAACTCAATCCCTGCTTAAAAAAAGGGCCTAAAGCAGCCCTTCATCCGAAAAGGAAAAGTATCCTTCCTGGGTTACAATAATATGATCCAATAAAGGCAGGTCCAGGATATTTCCTGCTTCTTTGACTTTTTGGGTCAGCAACTTGTCTTGGTTAGATGGCATCAGATTTCCTGAAGGATGGTTGTGGCTGATGATGATTCCGGAAGCATTACTTTTCATGGCAGTGAACATGATCAGCTTGACATCCACTGTAACACCTGCAACACTTCCTGTTCCCAACAGCAACACACCGATTACTCTGTTTGCTTTGTTCAAAACCATGACCTTGAACTGTTCCACAAATTCTATTTTATCCTTGTCCCAGCCTTCCAGCAAAACACTGTAAGCCTGTCGTGAGCAAGTAATTTTTGGACATTGGGAAAGGCTGACTTTAGACCTGTAGGTAAGTTGGATTTCAGCAACTTGGGATAAGGAATTGATTTTTGAAGTTTCCATAACATTTCATGTTTTAGTGAGAAATTGTTTATGGTACCCTCCCAGGATGTGGGCAATCAAGACCAAGAGGCAAAGGAATAAATGGCCATGAGAGGGCAGGGGAGTGGGTTATGCCGGAAGCCCTTGTTCACCCCAGCAGCCCACATCCTAACTTGTGCCATGAATCAATTGAATGATAGAACATTGGCCAAGAGAGTTTATAGATTTATCAACTTATCTTTTGAGAATGATGTGGAAAGAGCAAATTCAGATTACAGATATATCTGTCACGGTAAGTAATTTCAGCGTGATTGAGTTTTAATTAAAAAATTCTGAAAACTTTTTAAAAAAATACCCTGTTTAGGGTATTTTTTTCTATTTGAAAACCACATATTTTTGTTTCGATGGCGGAATAAAAGTGCATCACCCTAGGAATATACAGAAGTGGCTTCTGTATTTCTGCTGCTCGTGCAATTTTATATTGATGTATGGGATTACTTTTATTGACCCAAAAACATGAAATGCACCTGTCTCCTTATTTTCCTTTTGCCCATTCTCCAGCCTGTCAGTGGACAGGATTTTTATTCAAAGGGGTTTTCCTTCACTCCCAAACCAAACCCTATTAACCTTGAATTTCCTACAAAAAATTTAGGTGGATCCTTGGAACAGCTTAGGAAATCCAATGGTGCCATAAACAATATACCATTGGATTCTGCCAAAAGCGAAGAGTACAAAGAAAAGATTTTACTGAAGATGGAAGAGGAATTAACAGAAAGATCGGGACTTGGAGAAATGGGGGAAATGGGATTTGATCCATCATTTGGAGAGGAGATGCCATTTGAAATACCGGCAGTTGATGGATCTGTTAAGGATAAGCTGAATCCCAAGACATTACAAGAGGATTTTTTTACAGACCGTAGACTGCTTGAGAATGCAATGAATGATCTTGACAAAAAGAAAAAGAAATTCAAAAGGATTGAAGACAGCAGGTACCCGGAATACGCAAAAAAAAGAAACAGTCTATCGGACAGAAAATTTTCCCAAAGATCAGAACTTGGTTTGATCGCATCCTATATCCCTTCTTTTGGTCAGGTTTCAGGAATCCAGGGGCAGTTTGGTTATGCATTGAACAGCAAGTTAACGGCAGGTTCGGGCCTTGTCTTGGGTCATTCCGATCTGTCCACTAGAACTATTTCATTGACTGCAATCAAAATGTTTTCCAACATTAGGGTAAAGGAAAATATATTTCTATTGACGGAGTATTACAGGTCGCTGGCCGAAACCAAAGAAATCCATAAAAATGGTGCAGAAGGGAAAAACCTTCTAATGATGGGAATGGGCTCAGATATCAGGATATATAAGACCATATTCCTCAGGTCTTCGGTTGCCTTTTCAGCCAACGGGTTTGGTATATCCGCATTAAATTTAAAAGAACGTCTTGTCCTGAGTGCCGGGCTGGTATTGTCAGGCACAGACAATAAAAACAAATGAATTAAATGGAATCAAATATGATAAGAAAATTATTTTTCACCGCTTCAGGGATATTGCTCTTCTGTTCAGTAACTGCACAGAATTATGTAGGCCCCTCTCCAAATTCCATGGGGATCGTCAGGCTTGCCAATCAGGTCAGCCATTATACAGGTTCACCTGGGATTAACATTCCTTTGGCATCCATTTCGGGGAAGGAACTGGGTGTATCTGTTTCCCTTTCCTATAACAGCTTTGGTCACCGGGTACAGGATGTTGCAAGTTCAGTAGGGCTTGGATGGAACCTGATGGCAGGAGGTATGATCACAAGGGTGGTAAAAGGCCTTCCCGACGACCTGACAGGAGGCTATTGCAAGCCCAATCCAACGGATGAGGAACCTGATGTCTATACTTTTGCCATCAATGGAATGTCAGGAAAATTTGTACTGGACAAAAATGGAATTCCAGTTCTGATGCCCTTTCAGGATATCCTTATCAAACCTGGAATCTGTAAAACTTCACCTGACGGACAGTGGGAAATCATCGATCAGAACGGAACGAGATATATCTTCGGTTCAACTGCGGCATCTAGGGAAACCACCACCTACAGAAAAGTTATAGAGGGAATTGGATCTACAAAAACCATAACATCGACATGGCTTTTAGAAAGAATCATTTCAGCAAACGGAACGGATGAAATATTTTTTTCCTACCTATATGGAAATCATACCATCTACAATTACTCATATTATAAGGACAATGGCCCTGATGTTAAACTTGAGAATGATAACATATTAAAAAATGAAACTTTGGAAATGACCCAATCTATAAGAGATCCTTTCTTGATATCAACTTCATCAGGGTCAATTTTATTCAATTATTCAACCAACAGGGAGGATCTTTACGGGGGAAAATCGCTGGAATCTATTATTGTCAGGGACCATTTAAATGCAGTGGTATCCAAAACTTTTTTAAAGTATAATTATTTTTCCTCTTCGGGATGTAAACGTTTAAAATTAGATGCCATTTATGACCTAGGTACGGAACCTCTGTATGGATTTATTTATGAAACAAGCATTAATCTCCCGTGCACCGATTCCAAAAACATAGATTATCTAGGCCTTTATAACGACAATACAGTAAATGATTGGATTCCTGCATATCCGACAACTGAATGGGCACTTTTTGGAGCATCTAGAGAACCAAGTACAACAAGGATGAAGGCAAATTTGATAAAATCGATATCCCTTCGAGGTGGTGCAACCATAGAATATATATTTGAACCTCATAAAGGGCTTCACAATGGGACCGAAAAAATCGTCAGCGGTAACAGGATCAAAGAAATCAAATCAAATGACGGCTCAGGAAACTTTCAAATAGTCCAGTATATCTATGATCATGTTAATCAATCAACTGGAATTGTTCCAAGGATCCCAACTATGACTTTAGCGGTAATTCAGAACAAAAAAAAAGTATGGAGAAGGTTTTCACATCCTATCGGGGAAATATTTGATTTGAACGGATCCTTCATAGGGTATAGCAGGGTTGAAGAAAGGATTCAGGGAAAGGGCAAAATAGTTCATTTTTATACAAATTATAATTCTAATATGGATCTATATTCCTTTGATGGACTATTTACAAGTAGTACAAAATTTTGGGAAAGAGGACTTCCGATAGCTATAGGAGTGTATAGTGAGTTGGGTACAATGGTCACCCATGAGTCAATGCAGTACAACTTTAGTCATCCAAATCTGAGGACCATTTCAGCTACTGAAAAAATAACTGTTCCAATAGAAAATTCAGATCCGAAGGTATTTCAAAATGACTACACTTTTGTATCAAAAGCTCTGACTCTTTCATCCAAAATAAACACTTCATACGGAACTGAAAATCAAAATAATGGAATCATTACAAATGAAGTATACGCATACTCTCCTGGAACCTACCAGCTGGTTTCTACCACATTTTCAAATAGTTCCCATCCAGATCAGAAAATCATCAAAAACCTGAAGTATGTGAATCACTGGGATTATGTTTATCAGAATTATGACTGTCAGCAACAGTTTTACAGTTGTTTGGATGGATGTATAAATTCAAGTGATCCTTATTGCGAATCAAATTGTCAAACCCAGTATGAAAACTGTGTTACAAATGCTATAGTAGATATGGACAGTTTCAGTAAAGCCGTTTATCGATTAAGGGAAAAACGCATACATAGTGCGGTTATTGAATCACAAACATTCATGGAAAAAACCGGTGTGAGAAACCTTTTGGAAGCACAAGTAATAAGATACCAGATTCTCGGAGAGGACAACAAAGTACTTCCCCATTCGGAATTGATATCGAAAAAGAACCTGTCCACATCATATACAGGTTCCAAAATCAACAGTTCCGGTGTATTTGAACTCCCTACCTCTTTTGTCGAAGTAGCAAGTTACAGTTTTGATCCGGCTACAGGGAAAATGTTATCTACCAATTCCAGGGACGGGACTGTTACATCCTACACCTACTCCAACAACAACACCACTGTAGCCTCCTCCACCACCAATCCAGGTACTTTGGAGTTCAAGACCTCTTATGTTTACAAACCACTTATCGGCCCCATACAGGAAAAGGATCCCAACAATAGAAACGTCAATATGGAATATGATGGCCTGGGGAGGCTGAGGCTCGTCAAAGACCACAACAATGATATCAGGGAACGGTACAGATACCATTACAGAAATGAGACACCCAATTTTAAAATTGTGGCCAACCCGGCACAGGTGCTGGTAGGGCAATCCGTGACCTTCAGTCTGGAGGATATTCTGGTTCCCACCGGTGGGACCTTTACAAGGCACTGGAACACAGGTAACGGCACTCAATATACTGATAATAGGACCACCATGACCCACTCATACCCGTTATCAGGCTTGTATACGGTTTCAGCGACACTGTTTACCAATGAATACGGCCCGGTCATCAGGCAGTATTCCCTTTTGGTATCGAACCCCCTCAATATTACCGTTTGTGCGGACGGACCCCAAGAGAAGGACCTATGCAATCCAGCAAACAGAGTTTGGGGTTCTTGTACTGCATCACAAGTAGACTTCGGATATACTAGGTTCCGTACTAGTTTCAGCTCCCCAACCAGTACTGGTTGTACAGGTATCTATAATTACGATTTCCAATACCGTCTTGCAGGAGGGACCTGGATCTCTTTTGCAAATGGTCCGCAAGACTACGGTGATTTTTTACACTCATCATTTGCGCATGGTTACTATTACATTCGGTGCATCATTACAGATACCTGCAGTAATACTGCAATTGCAAGCAGTTATATAAACATTTACAAAAGTAACCCAAACTGTACTCCAATTGATTACTGACCATAATTCTTTTAGAAATGAATAAAAAGGTAATTGCTCTTTTTCTTATAATGGCCTCCCAACAAATTCAGGCCCAGACCCTGGCTCCCAGTCCTGCCCAGAATTTCAACAGGAAAGAAACAGTACTTGTTGCAGGCAAAAAAACTGATGCCGATGTGCTGTCACTTACTGTGGACAATAAGTCTACGGTATATGAATACCATGATGGTGCAGGAAGGCCAATCCAAAAGGTGGGCAGACAGGCAAGCCCGTTGAAAAACGACCTGATCCAGCCTATCGTATATGACAACAAGGGCAGGCCCTCCATAGGTTACCTTCCTTACCGGAGTACGGCAACCAATGGCGGCTACAGGACCTCAGCGGTTTCCGAACAGGGAACTTTCTTCAGCTCACCACCCGCAGGGGTTACCGGGGATACCCGGCCAAGGACCAATACGGTTTACGAGGATTCCCCGTTGGACAGGGTGCTGAAAAGCACCAAAACAGGTTTGGATTTCGACAACAAATTCGTTGAGGTAGTCAACCTGGTCAACGTCTCCACTGATTTTGCGGTCCGCAAATGGGAAGTGGTGAACGGACTGCCAAGATCAACTACAACCTATCCCAATAATACCCTCAGTATCGTGCAGACCAAGGATGAGCAGAACCATCTGAACAGGGAATACACCGACTGGCTTGGGAGGACAGTGCTGACCCAGGTACAGTCTGCTGCATCGGTATGGATGAGCACGTATTATGTTTACAATGATTACAACGAATTGATGTTCCTTATCCCTCCTGCATCTTCAGCTACCCTTACCCCTGATTCCACCCATTCAAACCTTTGGCATTTCAGATACGAATATGATGATCTGGGCAGGCAAATAGGGAGTAAAGCTCCAGGTACAGACTGGGTTTATACCATATATGATCGTTGGGACAGACCTGTATTATCACAAGATGGGGTTCAGCGTGCAAAATCCACTCCAGAATGGACGTATGTTAAATATGATTCTCATAATCGACCCATAATAACGGGGATTTTCACAAGCAGTAGCACAAGGGCGACACTTACTTCAAATGTAGCAGCAGCTTCAGGTCGGTTTGAATCAAGAAATACATCTGCTCAGGGCTACTCACTGAACGTTTCTTACCCCACTACTGCTTTGGATGCCAGCATCCTGTCCATCACCTATTATGACGACTATTCTTTCCGTACCAATATAGGATGGTCCAATGACAATTTCCTTTATGCATTTCAGGAGGTACCGGAATGGTTGTTGACATCATTCAATACCGCCGTCAAAGGTCAGGTGACAGGTTCCAAATCCAGGTCACAGGGTACAGATGTAGGATGGGTTTA
>NZ_JBGSXS010000364.1:0-6573 GCF_041751335.1 Aquiflexum sp. | reverse complement strand
AAATAGCAACTTATTCTACGCCCCTACTTTTTATTATCAAACTAAGTCCCTTGTCAAACAAACTTTTACAGTTATATTTCAAGTATAGTTTTCAACATCCAATAACTACAATCATGAAGAACATCTACGTTGCATTGATTTTTTTAGCGGTCGGTATTTTAGTCAAACTTTTCCCGAATTTAATTGCAGGTTATAGTACCCTGTCCCAGAAAGAAAAAGAAAATGTGAAGGCTAATGGCTTTCCTACCTTTATGATGGTAGGATTTTTTATCCTGGGGGCTGTCATATTAGCAGGTCATTTTATAGCCATTTGGCTGGGTAAACCATCTTTAAACAGCAATTTAGGCCTTTTTGTGACTTTGATCGGTGCGGTGGTTTTTATAGTTGCCGGACAATGGTTTAGAAGATGATTCCGTCATTCAAGATAATAATATCTCAATATCAATCAGTATCCCGGCCCAATATTTCTATTTTGTATCCACCATTTTTCTACTTTATCCCGACTCGCTACGCTCTCGGGATCTCTGGTAAGATTATCAAAATTGCACTCAAAATATTTTCCAGAAACCAGAAAAAAGTTTTTAATTCTGATAAACACATTGTTTACTTATAGATTAGTTTGATTATGGGGGGGGGTAAACGAAGGTTTTAGAATGTTGTTTGTTTTTTGGGTATCGGGAAAGTACAATTTTATCTAAAGTGTTGAGGTCAAACACGTTGTGGATTTGTGATATCCGAATATTTTATTTAGAATTATATGGTTAAAAATCAGTACTTTATTTTTATCATCTATGAAAAATATAATTCAAATTGTAAAAAAGATCCACCATCGTTTCTTGAAATACGTGTTTATCGGATTGGTTTTTTTGATGCCGCAGTCCTGTATAGAAAAAGAAGACTTTGAAACATTTGAAATGGAAGGGTTTATTGTAGGTTTTGACCCCTGTACCGTCAGATCAAAGATCGGCTACGTGATCATTTCCAAAGATTTTGTTGATACTGTTACCACCTACAGTTTGTCTCCGTCGGAAAATAGAATGCCTGCTCCTGTCGGGCTTGACCCCAATAGGCCACTTTATACCATACCGGAAAAAGAATTCAGGTATTATAGAAGTTCAGCCTACTTTCCGGAATTCTTGTATTATCCGGATTCTTTGATAATTAATTATCCTGTCAGAATAGCTTACAGAAAAGCATTAGAGGAAGAAAGAGTAGTAAATTTCTGCTCTACTGACATCAATATAAGTGATTTTTGGAGGCAATGGGGAAATAATCAAGTTATAGTTATTAGGGATCAGAAAAAGTAAAATTGAATACACACAAAAATTAAGTTTTATGAAGACGCTAATTTATCTACTAATTTTAGGCTTCTTGTCTTTGGTTTTTTCAACCAATTACAATAGAGAAATTTTGGATAGTTTTTACTATGCCTATGATGAAAAGGTTTTCTTGACAGAGTTGGAAGATAAAATCATTATCCAATTTAAAACAAACCAAAATTCTGACAACAAATTTCTGGTATCTCAATTTCCCATTATTAAGGAAAAAGACATCTCCTGGAGAGATGACAGCACCGTTGTTTTAAAAATCCAAACCTCAGAAAGGCTAAATCTCCAAGAGGAATTACGTAAAAGTAAAGACGTATTGTTGACCAATTCTATGTACATTTCCCAAAGGGGATCTGAATTGGGGTTTACAGACAGATTTATAATTTCATTGAAAAATAATGTTTCCAAAAGAGATTTGGAAAAATTAAATGCTGAACATAAAGTGGAAATCCATAAAACTACAGAGTACTATTTCGTACTTAAGGTTCCTCCAGGTGAAGATGCGTTGTCGATGGCTAATAAGTATTTTGAAAGCGGGTTAACAATATACAGCCATCCTGATTTCTATGTAGATTTTGTTATGCATCAATCTGCCAATGACCCCTACTTCAACAACCAATTTTATCTTCATAATACGGGTCAAATTATTGCAGATGGCCGCACAGGCATTGAAGATGCAGATATTGATGCCCCCGAGGCTTGGACTGTAACTACTGGCAGTCAAAATATCATTGTTGCAGTCCTTGACGATGGAGTTACTTCGAACCACGTAGATCTTCCCAATACCAGGCAGGTCAGATTGAACGGCAGTAATTTTGCAGATGGGAATGCAAATAATCCCTCACCAACAGGAAATATGAACCATGGCAATTCCTGTGCAGGCATAATTGGAGCCACACGCAACAATAACGTTGGCATATCCGGAGTAGCTCCTGGAGTAAGAATAATGCCAATAAGAATACAAAACTCCGATGAAAGTTTTGCCCCCACATCGAGTATTGCTAACGCTTTTGATTTTGCACGTAATAATGGGGCACATATTATGTCTAACAGTTGGGGAACTCGTTTTGAAGAAAGTCCAAACTTTATCCCCTCTATTAGGGAAGCTATATTTAGAGCAACCACACAAGGAAGAGGAGGATTGGGTTCTATCGTTGTTTTTGCAGCTGGTAATTCGGCACACCATGCTGCTCCTGTTCCAAATCCAGGATTTGTTTCATTCCCTGCCAATGTTACTGTTCCCGGAGTTTTAACAGTCGGCGCTTCTGATAGGGATGACTTTCAGGCCAATTATAGTCCGACCAGTGACCCTGGTTCTCCGAACAACCAAATAATAGATATAGTCGCTCCATCTCATAGGGCTTATTCCGACCAGATTCCAAATGAAACATTTGAGGTTTACACCATAGATATTCCTGGAACACCGGGATACAACCCTGTTAAAAGTACAGATGGAGGACCATTGCCGGTTGTTGGTTCGGTATTACCCAATACAGGCCCTCAGCCTCATGATTTTACGGCTAGGTTTGGTGGAACCTCAGCCGCATGCCCACAGGTTGCGGCAGCGGCTGCTTTGATCCTTTCGATCCGGCCGGGGCTAACCCAGATGGAGGTATTCAATATTCTTACCCAGACCGCAGATGAGGTGGAAGGATATGTGTATACCAACGGTAGAAGCAATGAACTGGGCTTTGGCAGACTAAATGTGTGCAGGGCCCTTTCCGGGGCGGTTAATATTCACGGCAATTCCCTTATCTGCACAACAGGTGGATTTTCTGCTGGCACTTTACCTACTGGATCCACCGTTTCCTGGGTATCTTCCAATCCCTCAGGACTTACTATCAACAGTTCCACTGGTTCCGCAACCCGGGTCAACAATTACAATGGGCCCATTACGGTCACAGCCAATATCATCAATGGATGTGGGACAGCTTCGTCTTCTCGTATGGTATGGGTCGGCACTCCCCACATTACCAATATGCGGGTCAACAACCAGCCTGTTTTTCCAAGTCAGTCTGTATCCCTTTGTCCGGGCAACCATTGGCTTAACGTTACTCCTGTCGGTGGAAATGCAGGAACTGCTACATGGACCGTACCACCCAGTGTCCCCCATTGGATCGGGAACAATACCATGGATTTTACTTTTGAACCGAATGTGTCATCTATTGCCATATCCACAAGATCATCCAATTCCTGCGGACAAGGTGCAAACTATAATTTCTTCCTGACAAGGCAGGGTTGGAACTGTCCAAGTTCATTCGCAGTGGTTGCTTATCCAAATCCAACGAACCACATTTTGAATATTGAAATGATGCCGGTAACAGCGGAGGCATCCAAAGATGATGCCCCCCATATTGAGTCCGCAATTTTACTGAACTCAGATGGTAAGGAAGTTTCTAAAAGCTACAGGGAGGGATCAAAAATTGTATTCGATGTCAGTCACCTGAAAAAGGGAGTTTATTTCATCCATGTTACCGTAGATGGAGAACTGATAAGGGAGCAAATTTTGATTGAGTAAAGAGAATCTAATCTAAAATATTGGGGGAGGGTTTTTAAGCTTTCCCCCTTTTTATTTCATTGTGGGATAATTTTCTTTAAAAAACTTCTTTACTAAGCTGAAAGTTGTTCCAACAAAAGTTTAATATATGCGTCAGTTATTGACTCCTGTTTGGATTTATCATAAATGGATAAAAGGAATACAGTATTTTCTATTACTGCAATATGGGTAATTACCCTCCCACCACCTGATTTGCCTTTTCCTTTGCTCTTGATGGAAATTTCAATCTTAAAACAATTTTTAGAAATTCGGACTCCTTGATTAGGGTTAGTTTAAAGGCTTTCAACTAAATTTAAGAACTCGTCTTTTAAGGAGGGATATTTCTTCAATAGCTTCTTGAGTTCTTTCTCAAATTCCGGTATGGCTTTAACTTGGTAAGTCATATTTCACGCCATAAATCCCTGGCATTTTTTGCTTCCAATTTCCCCGATTTCACTTCTAACATTTCTTTATAGCCACGAGCGATACTCTCGGCAATCTTTTTGGAATCTGAAATATCTTCCAATGTTTTGAATTTAACTTTAAGTGCTTTTAAAATAGTCTTAACAGTTTTTGATTGCTCTTTATCAAGCTTTTCTATCAATATATTTTCCATTTACCAAAGATAAGATGATTCCATGTTTCAAAATAGTGTCCCGTTCCAATATTTCTATTTTATATCCACCATATTTCTACTTTACCCCGAATCGCTACGCTCTCGGGATCTTCGCTTCGTTCCGATTTCAATTCACCAAAATCCCCGCCCCCAACGCCGTCCCCAGAGCAAAATCAGTTGTTTCAATACACAGTCCAGGTAATTTATCCCTTAGAATTTCCACAAAAATGGGATTGGCATTGAAGCCGCCATCGATAAAGAGTTTTTTAACTTTAGTATCCTTTAAGACGAGGTTTAGGGAAGCCACTTGCAGTTCCGTAAGTTCATGGATAAAACTGTAGTAGGCATCTTCAAAATCGGTAAAACCATTCCAGTCGGTTTCATTGGCTTGTGGAATGCCATAGGCCTCAGGTTTTAAGTATTCAAATTTGAAATGTTTTTGGATTTGGGCTTTTGCCTTTTCGTATCGGTGCTTTTCGAATGGCATTTGCTTGTAGTAGCCTTTTTCAAGATTGAAATGGGCATAGAGTTTTTCTATCTGCACCTTATGCTCTTCACCGATAAAAAGTCGGCTGATTTTGATAGGGCTGCCTTCCTTGTTCAGAAAATGCAGACAGTCTTGCCGGAGTTCCTCCGTAGTCAGGGCAGAAGAGTTGAAAGGGTTGATGCTGATCGCCCAGGTCCCTGTAGATAACAGGGCAAAAGGTTGGTCGTTGCTTTGAAGGTAAGGTAATAAAGCGGCAGAAGAGTCATGCACACCGACTCCAATACGCATGCTATGCTTGTCAAAGGTCTTTGCGAAACTGGTGGTGGTATCCACGACCTCAGGAAGAATTTGGTCAATTCCTTCTTTATTGACCCAATCATGATAGGTACCTTTGCCAAAGTCCCAAAGCCCAGTATGGCAACCTATGCTCGTATATTCGGAAACTGCTTTTCCCGTAAATAAATAAGAGAGGTATTGGGGCAAGTGTAAGCTTCGGTGGATTTTCTTGAAGATGTCAGGTTTGGCATATTTGAGCCAATAAAGTTGCAGGCCTGAATTCAACATGGCCAAAGCAGGGGAGGAGGTTTCCCGGCTGAATTTTTCCTCGGGACCGTATTTAGAATAAAACTGAATGAGAATTTTTTCAGGATAGGCTTTCAGGTAATTGTACAATGGTGCCACAGGATTGCCCAAGTGGTCAATATGCACAAAAGAAGCACCGTAAGTGGTGAAATTGAGTTTGGTGATCTGAAACCCAGGTAAGGCCAAGGCCTCTTTAAGGGTCTTTTTCACCCATTTGGTCAATGCTGCAATGGACTCACAAGCTTCACCATCCTCATCCTCCATAAAGTCAAGCCTATGGTAGACTTTATAAACCTCCGTGAAGTACTGGTCAAACAAAAAGAATTTTTTGTTCGTCCTTCCGATGTCGAATATGGCAGTTACCTTGATGGGCTCCATGTTATAGTCCGCTGGCTTTACTGTCCTTCCCTCTTTCTTTGATCAGGGTTTCTCTTACCTTCAAATCCCTGTAGGATTGGATAGGGGAAATTGCGCCTCCGCTTTGGCGGATGGATTCCCTTACCAAGGGCCTTAGGTCAGTCCGAAAAGCATCTTGTAATATTTCCTGCCCTTGCCCTACATCTTGGCCATCTTGTGCTGCCGCCAGAGATTTTCGATCCACTACCAAAGCCTGTGCATAAGCAAGCTTAATGGCCTCTACTGACTGCAATAGGTCCTCCATTGGATCTTTCAAATTATGACTGGCATCGATCATCCACGCTGGGGAAGGATTGGATGTCTCTTCAAAACCCGTCACCAGTTCGTTGAAAATCAAAAAGAGCTGATAAGGCTTGATGCTACCCACGGTCAGGTCATCATCTCCATATTTGGAGTCGTTGAAGTGGAATCCACCCAGTTTGCTTTCCGTCATCAGGGTAGCCACGATCTGCTCAATATTGGTATTGGGAAGATGATGGCCAAAATCGACCAATGTGTAGGCCTTATCTCCCAGTTTGTTGGCCAAAAGAAAAGAAGTGCCCCAATCGGAAATCACAGTGCTGTAAAAATAAGGTTCGTAAGGTTTGTACTCAACAAGTAATTTCCA
>NZ_JBGSXS010000363.1:0-3511 GCF_041751335.1 Aquiflexum sp. | reverse complement strand
TTTTTTGGAAAGCCACCCCAGTGGTGATGAGGTTGATAAAAACCTGTTTTATCTGGTATTGGCCAATCGGTCATTTGATCGTGCGGATACGGTAAAAGGAATGGAATTTTACCGAAAATTCGATCAACAGGCCATTTCCAGGTCCTCGAATAAACATGAGTATGTAGAAAAAAATTTCTTCCTCAACATGATGACCCAGCTTGCAGCCAATTTGGTGCAGTATGGAAAGATTGAGGAATCCATTGAATTGGCTGAAAGATTTCCTAGTGAGGCGGAAAAGGCCTTCCCCTATATAGCAATGGCAAAAAGAGCGTATAAGAGCAATTCCGATCCCCAGGCATTCGTATTTTTGGATTCAGTTTCTTCGAAAATAGCAGATGTTGATTTTAATATTCTAATTCAAGCATTGGATAGCAGAGCTTATTTCATCAATGTATTATCCACAATTGGCAGTCAAAGGATCAATGACCTTGCCCGTGAAATATTGAGGGATATTCCTGAGCAAAGTAAATTCGATGCCGTGTATCAATTGGTATCGGGATTGGCAAGAGAAGGGAATTATTACAGGGCATTGATGGCAATCCCTAATAACCTGACAGAGTCGCAGGATTTGCAGTGCAGGGGCTTGATTTTGCTGGAAGCTTCCAAAAGAAAGGAAATACAGTCAGGTGATATCCGCTGGAAAGAATTGGACAATTTTCTGGAATGGACAGAAACCTATTTTAATTTCTTAATAAACTGATGAAGAAATACAATACATATTACTACCTTCTATTTGTCCTCTTGGTGATGGGGGCTTTTGCATCCATGGCACAGAACAGCTATGGTTATAAGATTATGGGAATGGTTGCATTTATATTTGGATTCTTGTTTGTGACCCAATTGGTTTATGTTTTCAAGAACAAATCGAAAATCGATTATTTGGTTATTTGCGAACTTATGGGATTGTTTACCATTGCGGTAATTTTGGGCTTAAGGGTGTATTATATCCATTTTGAATTGGTTGAGGTAATTTTTGGTTTGGCGGGGGGCTTACTGATCGCAGTTTATGCTGTAAAAGCAGTCAGGTCTTTTAAGGAAATTACACCAAAAAACAGGACTTTGGCCTTGTTGGTTTTATGTTTTTATGCAAGTTTGATTCTGTATATCTTATCCATGACAGTTATTCCTTTCTTACCGGTATTTTCCGAGGTTTTTGGGATTCTTGCCTTTGTATTTTTATTAATATTTGCAACCATATCTTTTAGGAAAAAGCAAATACACTACGGTTCAGAGAAAGCAACCTCCATTTCCGTCATTGCTCAGAATAAAGACAGATCCATTGTCTTGATGTCACTCTTTCTTTTATTTACTGTTTATATGGGACTTTCAAAATTGGATGTGTTGCCCAAAATGTATTCAGATGAGTATCCACAAGCCTATTTTGAATTGGTCAACCAGGCAGAGATGGGGCAGGATGAGGCTGTAGATGGAAAATACAAACATGAAGAATTCAAAGAGAAATTTGAAAAGTTCTTGGAGAATTCGGAAAGAAGGAATGTTCGGTAGTGTTTTTTTTTTAAAAGATATTAGACATAAGACGCAAGACACAAGATAGATTCCCCTATACGATTAGGTTTAGCTGATCATTTCAATTTTTGGCATCAATTTCCCAAATCCCGAATTGCTTGAAATGGTGCATAAAATGTTTGAAATGAAATCTGTTCCATTCATCCTTATTGAGGTACCCAAATCTAGGATGGACCTCGGATGCACCATCATTTTTTTCAAAATAGGCAATGTATTCATCCCATGCCTGAAGCAATGCTTCTTTGGCTTTTTCCAAACTAGGATATTTTAATGGGTAAAGCTCCCCTGTATCATTGGGCGGTGTCATACCCATTGGCATTTCAAGTTCTGTGAACAACAGGTTAAACTTGGCATTGAGTGCCCTTTCACTGGGATTAAAGGGCGGATATTTGATTTTGCCTATGGACAGCTTCATTGTAATGGTCAAATGCTCCACCATATGTTGTGCAGTCATTTTACCAAAAAGTGCTTTTGTATCATCTTTGAGCATTTTCAAAGAATCAGGGATTTGAGTATTTGTAAGTACCATGAAGGGTGTGGTTTTAAAATCAATAGTAATATAACAAAAAAGCGCCTGACATTGCCAAGCGCTTTTTTCCATCAAACGAACTCTAAAATAATTTTTTAACTTCCGCACATTTCGCAATCATCTGGATTATCCAATGAACAGGCTATGGCATCTTGGTTTTTTGATTTTTCAAGTGCAGGGGCTGCTTGGACTGCTTTCTCTGCATCCCTAGCGGATTTGTCCACTGTAAACTGGATCGCTGCGGTTGCTGCTTGTGACCTGAGGTAGTACATGCCCGTTTTGAGACCTTTTTTCCAGGCATAGAAGTGCATGGAAGTAAGTTTCCCAAAATTAGGATCCTGCATAAAGACATTCATGCTTTGGGACTGACAGATATATGCACCCCTATCAGCAGACATATCTATGACAATTTTTTGAGAGATTTCCCAAACTGTTTTATAGATATCTTTGATGTGTTGAGGAATACCAGGGATATTTTTTACAGAACCATTTGCAGCGATCAACCTGTTTTTCATGACATCATTCCACAATCCCAAATGAATCAGATCTTTCATCAGGTGCTTGTTGACCACAATAAATTCTCCGGATAAAGTTCTTCTGGTATAGATGTTAGAAGTATATGGCTCAAAACATTCGTTGTTCCCCAAAATTTGGGAGGTAGAGGCAGTAGGCATTGGCGCTACCAAAAGCGAGTTTCTAATGCCAAATTTCTTTACCTTCTCTTTCAATTCATTCCACGCCCATCTACCGGATTTTGGAGTGACACCCCACATATCAAATTGGAATATTCCTTTGGATGCAGGCGAACCTTCATAGGTTTCATAAGTGCCTTCTACCTTGGCCAATTCCATTGAAGTCTCCATGGCAGCATAGTAGATGGTCTCGAAAATATCCTCATTGAGTCCTTTTGCCTCATCTGAGTCAAATGGCATTCTGAGCAGGATAAAAGCATCTGCTAAACCCTGTACGCCCAAGCCAATTGGTCTGTGACGGAAGTTGGATTTCCTTGCTTCCTCAACAGGATAAAAATTGACATCAATTACCTTGTTCAAGTTGCGGGTAGCCACTTTGGTGATTTCGTATAATTTCTGATGGTCAAAGTATTTTTTCCCATCACTGCCGGTCACCACATATTTAGGCAGGGCAATCGAGGCCAAGTTACATACGGCTACTTCATCAGGAGCAGTATATTCTATGATTTCGGTGCAGAGATTTGAAGACTTGATTGTACCAAGATTTTGTTGGTTGGATTTCTTATTGGCAGAATCTTTATACAACATGTAAGGAGTACCTGTCTCGATTTGGGACTCAAGGATTTCAAACCAAAGGTCCTGTGCTTTGATTGTTTCCCTGGCTTTTCCTTCCCTTTCGTATTTTTCATACAATCTTTCAAATTCCTCACCATGACAGTCG
>NZ_JBGSXS010000362.1:0-12592 GCF_041751335.1 Aquiflexum sp. | reverse complement strand
TCAACTTCCAGCTTTTTGGTTTTTACCGAGCCGCCATCTGAACTGATCTTTATTTGTGTATCTGCTTCTTTTTCAGTTTTGACTTCGATTGTAGTCTCTTTTACAGTTTCCTTTGCAGGCTTGTTATTACAGCCAAAGGCCAACGATAAGGCTAGGAAGCCTAATACTCCTAAGATTTTCATAATGCTATTTATAATTTCTGTGAATGGAAAAGATGATCCAAAAAGACAAATTTGGATTGGGTGTCTCTTTTTCCATCATAAAGGTGATGACAATAAAGGACAATAGCTAAATATTATTTTTATCCATGCCAACACTCATCCAATCCGCAGGACTGCATCAATTCATTGTTGAAAATGTTTTGTGTTTCCGGAGACATCACCCTTGATCGCTGTTTTTTCCAAGTGTCTAATCGATCTTTTCCATAAATGTACTGCAACCTTTCCGGTGTGAGTACCCTGTTAATTTTCCCCCAATGAATACTGTAATTGATTCCTTCTGCCTCAAAAGCCTCCAACATCAATTTATAAAACTGATGGTTAATAGCTGCATCAACACCATCCAATTCCATCACCACAGATTTTGGGAATTTGGTGAATCCAAGCGTTGCGTCTGATCCTTTCACAAACCTAAAGGCAAGAATCCCTGCAAGCTTGCAGCCTTTATTGATATCAAGGCAATGTTGAAGGGCCTTGATCACATCCTTTGTATCCAAACAAATGGCAGCACTGAAAACCTTTCCCCTAAACCGTGTATTGGTAAACGTTTCACTGATGGTTCCTATTAAATCCTCAGGTCTACTGTATGCCATATCAAATAAAGAATTGACCAACTTGGGTACCAAAGCTCGGTTCAGAAACCCTACTGCAGACTGAACTCCATCCAATGCTGATTGAATCAAGCCCAAAGTATCATCTCCATAAGTAAAACCATCTGTGATATGATCAATTTTTTTATAGTCATCTCTATAGGCGACTTTGAACATTGACCTGAAATAGGCACCTTTTTCCGGTTGATCAAATTCAAAGTCATGCGGATTTACAGCCATTTCAAAATGGTATAAATGATTTGCAGGATCATTCCATGTATATTTTAACTTGTCTTGGATCAAATCAAAATCCATGTTAGTGACTGCCTCGGCCATTTTTTGGTCAAAAGGTAGGCGTTGCAGTTTTTGTTCCAAAAGAAACTTATCCTCCACTTCCACCAATACCCCATGGATAACTCCAAAGCTTCCAAAACTGACCAGAATGGCATTGAAAAGCGCATCATCTATAAATACCTCTGCCCCTATCTTTTGATGAAAAATATTAGATGTGATTTTGCGGGAAGCTCTTTCCACATAAATATGTCTATCAGGTCCAGTGATGACATGTAACCCAACCACCATTTCAGGAAGCGCTCCTGAGAATACTGCCGCACCATGCGTTCCAGTCGAAAAAGCCCCGACAATGGTCTGTCCGTTGCTCCCCCCACTGACTTTAATACACTTTGCAGGTTGACATTGCTTTTCGAGGTATTCGTTGATATTGATGATGGTATTCCCGCATTGGAGAAAACGGTAATCCTCGGTTTTCCCACCATTATCCAAAAAATCCTGATCGAAATTTTCCCTACCCAATAAAAATTTATGTCGGAGCCTTTTGGTATTGATAAGGGCATCTTCACTGACCGCAGCTTTACTGAGAGACCATCCACTGCCCATAGCCCTGACATTCAGTTGTTTTTCAAGGCAATGTTTGATAATCCATTGAAAATTCTCTGTGCATTTATTGTACTGGGACAACTGGTCCAGATTTTGAAATGAAAGGTCATCCAAAAACATGTCAAATGATTGGTCTTCATCCAAAGGTTGGGTGAAATTCTGGTGTACATTGGTGAATTCCTTGATCTTCCAAGGTCTGACTCCGGCTGGATAGGGCATAGCTTTAAGGTTTAGATTTCTACTGGTTGGGGTTCTTCTGCACAACAGAAATACTCAATGGTTTGGGGAACAACAATTCCCAAAGTAATAAAAGATACAATGATTTGACCTGCATTGGTCTTTGCTGTGACTTGACAGATGGATTTACAACTGGATGCTGTCCTCACATCCACAGGCTGCCTCAATCCCCAAAAATAAGAAACCTTGGTTACGGTCGTTGGTACGGGGTTGTCAGAATCATATTTGGCTACTACCCTTAAGTTGGAACAGCCCGATAAAAGGAATATCAGACTGAAAAAAAATACGGCCAATTGTAGTCTTTGTCTTGGATCAATATTCATGAGCTGTAATTTAGAGGAGGTTAACAATCTAAAAATCAATCATTAAAGCGCATTAAATTAAACAATTTCGCGGGAAATGACAAGAAAAGTAGTTTTGAAAATCGCTAATTTGTTTTTTTCAAACATTTTGTTGATACTCATCTTTTCTTCTGTCCTCCGTCTTCCGTCTTTTTCACATCCCAGAAATTGCCATGTTACCTGAAATCCTCTTCCAAATAAGCAGGTCCTATGAAGAGTTCCTACCAATGATGGTACCACAAACTTCTATCTTCTTTTTTTATACATCAGTCTTCCGACATAGAATATCCTTCTCATCTCTATACTTCCCAGACTTCCTCAATCTTCCAATCTTCCCCCTCCTATTTCTCTCTCCATTTTTCCTTTTCTCCATTTTCCACTTATATTTATCGCCATGAAATTCATTCCTCTTTTAACCTTAGGGTTCTTGTTGTTTGTGAAACCTGCAACAGCCCAAACCCAACCTATTGGACTGATTGAAACCCCTAAAGGAAAAATTTATATACAATTATTTGATGAAACACCTAACCACAAAGAAAGCTTTATAGCGCTCGCAGATGCGGGCTATTGGGATTCCTTGACCTTCAACAGAGTGATTCCCAATTTTGTGGCACAGGGTGGATGTCCGGATACCGAAGATGGCTTCACTGATCCAGCGTTTTTGCTCGATCCTGAATTCGTCAGAGGTATCACTCATGTGTATGGTGCTGTAGGTGCTGGAAGAGATAACAACCCTGAAAAACTATCTGCAAGGTGTCAATTTTATATTGTTCAGAACAAAAATGGACTCCACAGATTAGATGGTGATTACACTGTTTTTGGACAGGTTATTAAAGGCATGGATGTGGTAGATAAAATTGTCTTTGAAAAAAGAGACGAAACTGATGCACCTATTACTCCTGTAACACTAAAGGTAAAAATAATTAAGCTCAGTAAAAGCGAAATTGAAAAGTTAGTTAAGTCTTGAAATAGTATTCCAAAAAGCAAAATAGAAACAAAATGACCCAAACGATAAGAATCCTCGTCGTTGGCTGTGGAAATATGGGAGCTTCACATGCCACTGCATACCATCAAATGCCAGACTTTGAAATATGTGGTTTAGTTGCCCGTGGTGACAGCAAGCAGAAATTGAATGAAAGACTTGGATCTGACTATCCTATTTTTGATGACTATGAGATCGCCCTTTCCAGTAGCAAGCCTGATGCAGTTTGTATTTCTACTTATCCTGATACACATGAAAAAATGGCATTGAAAGCACTGGAAGCGGGATGCCATGTATTTATCGAAAAACCGTTGGCCGATACAGTATTTGGTTCACAGCACATCATTGATGCAGCAAAAAGAACCGGAAAGAAAGTAGTAGTTGGTTATATTTTAAGGCATCACCCCTCATGGGAAAGGTTTATTGAGGAAGCGCACAAGCTAGGAAAACCCTTGGTGATGCGTATGAACCTCAACCAACAAAGTCATGGATATATGTGGGATGTACACAAAAACCTGATGGAGAGCCTTAGCCCAATCGTGGATTGTGGTGTCCATTATATAGATGTCATGTGCCAAATGACCAGGTCAAAACCACTAACAGTAACAGCAATAGGCGCAAGATTGACAGATGAAATCCCAAGTAGCAACTACAATTACGGACAGTTGCAGATTAGATTTGAAGACGGTTCGGTAGGTTGGTATGAAGCTGGTTGGGGTCCGATGATTTCTGACAATGCATTTTTTATCAAAGATGTCTTTGGCCCAAAAGGGGCTGTTTCTATACAGGCCAAAAGTGCAGGTGCCGCAGGAAAATCAGATAATGTGGATTCCCATACCAAAACTGAAAGCATCAAAATTCACCATGCTGAGATAGATGAAAATAATAATTTTATCCATGAGGATCAATGGATTGACATGACCGATGAACCTGATCATCAGGAATTATGCAACCGTGAACAGCGTTTCTTTTTAAAAGCCATTCAAACGGATATGGACCTGACAGACCATTTGGATGATGCGATCAACAGTCTTAGGATTGCTTTTGCCTGTGATGAATCGGTAAAAACAGGCAAAATGGTTGATCTTTAAAATTAATGTTCTTTCGATATGTACAATGAATTGGATTATTCCTGAATTCCTATACCATGCTTTCGCCTATGCAGCCGTATTTGGGGTAAGTTGGTATGCATACAGTAATAAAAGTCTCAAATTCTTTTCTAACAAAGGTTGGGCAGAGAAAATGGGATCGCATTTTTTGGTGATGGGTATAGGTATACTTGTGTGGGGTTTGCTGCCTTTCTTTATTTGGGGATCTGAATTTTCTGGAGAAACTCTTGCAGGAAAAAACCCTTTAGAAAATACACAATGGATTTTGGTTACTTCATTGGTGATTTTGGCTTCTCTTGTTGGCTATTCCCAATCAAAAAAACTTCAAAAAATAGACACCCTGTTCTTTTCCCCACCAATTCCCATGATCGTCATGTTGTTTTTCATTTTCCGGATAGGATTTCTGGCCGCTTATGAATATTGGTTCAGAGGTATTTTTCTGCATGACCTGCTTTTGGTATTTTCTTCTCCAATAGCCATTGGTATCAATGTGTTTCTTTATGCACTTATCCATTACTTTGCAGGTCCAAAGGAAGCTTGGTCAAGTATTGCTTTTGGAGTAATTCTTTGTTTGCTTGTAATATATACTGATGCAGTTTGGCCGGCCATTTTGATCCACCTCTCCCTATCCTTAAGTTTTGAATTTGGCTTTTTCCAGAAAGCATATAAAAGGTTATATTTTAGGTGAAATTGATAGAAACTAAAATTGAAAACCAAAAGCTTGGGTTTACCAGTTTTTACCAAAAAATCCTTTTTTGTCTGATTTTGAAAAAAAAATTAAAAAAAATATTTTTTTTTGAGGATAATTAATTTGCATTTCAAAATATGAAAAAATATTTTTATAGAATATTCTATTGTTAAACGCTATTTTTTTCAAATATTATTTTTATAATAAGGTTTTTTTCCACAAATTTATTACCGACTATCCTAGTCTTTCACCCAATTTTAACATCATTTTGTATTAAAAATGAAAATCGTCGACACCAAACGTATTTTCAGAAACTGTTTCTGGATTGCTTTATTTGCCTATGTATTTTTGATGCAACACCAATCTGTTGCCTTCAAAGACACGAACATAATAGTCGGGAAACCAAGTGCTGAACTTTCGGATTTAAAGATCAATACAGGTAAACTTGAACCAAGATTCCACCCCTCAGTTAAGGAGTATCAAGTTCATTTACCCTTCTCAAATTTTGTCCTTGACCTGATACCAATCACTGCTGATAATCAGGCTAGAATTTTTATTAAAGGGAAAGAAGTAAAACCTTCGGTTGCTTCCCCAAAAATCCTGATTTATCCGGGGAGCAATAAACTTCCCATACAGGTAATTTTGGCAAATGGAACCCAAACAACTTATAATATTGAAGTTCTAAGGTCCGCCCCCTTACTAGGTGAAGCAATTAATTTTTTTGTACAATTTGAAGATTGTGAGGAGTTTTTGGATTTGGACGATTGTAGAGCTGCCCAAACAGACTCCGACGGGGATGGCGTACCGGACTTTATGGATTTTTGCCCAGACACACCTATTGGTGAAGAGGTAGATCAGTCCGGATGTTCTGATTCACAAAAAGATACGGATGGAGACGGTGTTACAGACGATTTGGATCTTTGTCCGGGTACACCAACCGGAGTGATTGTAAATGAAGATGGCTGTAGCCCTGATCAGATTGATACTGATGGTGATGGCATTCCCGATTACCTTGATCTCTGCCCTGACACCCCAGAAGGTGAAGAAGTGGATGAGGTTGGCTGTGGCCCTTCTCAAAAAGACAGTGATGGAGATGGGATAATGGATGATAAAGATCTCTGTCCAGAAACTCCCGAAGGTGAAGAAGTGGATCAGGACGGTTGTAGTCTCGATCAGATAGATACTGATGGTGATGGCATACCCGATTATATGGATCAGTGTCCAGACACACCAGCCGGGGCAGCCGTAGATGAAAATGGTTGTGCATTGTCACAATTGGATTCAGATGGAGATGGGGTGACAGATGATCTTGACCAATGTCCTGATACCCCAGTAGGAGCTGAAGTAGATGAAAACGGATGTAGCCCAGACCAGATTGATACCGATGGGGATGGAATACCCGATTATCTTGACCAATGTCCTGATACTCCTTCCAGTGCACAAGTGGATGAAAATGGATGTAGCTTAGATCAAATCGATACAGATGGTGACGGTATACCTGATCACCTCGACCAGTGTCCTGATACACCTGCAGGTGCTCAAGTGGATGAAAACGGATGCGGACTTTCCCAGTTGGATTCAGATGGGGATGGAGTGACCGATGATATTGACCTATGCCCCAATACTCCTGCCGGAGCCCAGGTAGATGCAAACGGTTGTAGTTTGGATCAAATCGATACAGATGGTGACAGTATACCTGATCACCTCGACCAGTGTCCTAATACACCTGCAGGAGCAGAAGTAAATGAAAATGGATGCAGCCCAGATCAAATTGATACTGACGGGGATAGTATACCAGATTATTTAGACCAGTGTCCTGAAACCCCAGCGGGAGCAGAAGTAAATGAAAATGGATGCAGCCCAGATCAAATTGATACTGACGGGGATGGTATACCTGATTATATGGATCAATGTCCTGATACTCCTACCGGTGCAGAAGTAGATGAAAATGGATGCAGTCTCGAACAAATCGATACGGATGGTGACGGCATACCTGACCACCTAGACCAATGCCCTGATACTCCTGAAGGAGCTCAAGTGGATGAAAATGGATGTAGTACCGACCAGATTGATTCAGATGGTGACGGTATTCCGGATTATCTAGATCAGTGTCCTGACACTCCTGTAGGTGCTCAAGTAGACGAGAATGGTTGTACCCAAGATCAAATTGATTCTGACGGTGACGGAATACCTGATTATTTAGATCAGTGCCCTGATACGCCCGCAGGAGTACAAGTAGATGAAAATGGATGCACACTTTCACAATTGGATTCAGATGGTGATGGTGTGACAGATGATATAGACCAATGTCCCAATACTCCTGCCGGAGGTCAAGTAGATGAAAATGGTTGTAGCCCTGACCAAATAGATAGGGATGGTGACGGGATTCCCGACTACCTTGATCAATGTCCTGATACTCCTGAAGGAGTGCAAGTAGATGAAAATGGCTGTAGTCTAGACCAAATAGATACCGACGGAGACGGAATTCCTGATCACCTTGATCAATGTCCTGATACTCCTGCTGGTACAGAAGTGAATGAAAATGGCTGTAGTCTAGACCAAATAGATACCGACGGAGATGGCATACCTGATTACCTTGACCTTTGTCCTGATACTCCTACCGGAGCTCAGGTAGATGAAAATGGATGTGCTATTTCTCAATTGGATTCTGATGGGGACGGCGTGACTGATGACCTGGACCAATGCCCAAATACACCCGAAGGAGCTCAGGTAGATGAAAATGGCTGTAGCCCTGACCAGATTGATACTGATGGTGATGGGATTCCTGATTATTTAGATCAATGCCCTGATACGCCATCCGGAACACAGGTGGATGAAAATGGCTGTGCAATTTCACAGTTGGATACTGACGGGGATGGTGTGACCGATGATTTAGACTTATGTCCTGATACACCAGCAGGAGCCCAAGTGGATGAAAACGGATGTAGTCCTGACCAGATTGATTCTGATGGGGATGGCATTCCGGATTATCTTGATCAATGCCCAGATACTCCTGCCGGCGTTGATGTAGATGAAAACGGATGTGCAGTGGATCAGATTGATACAGATGGGGATGGAATACCGGATTACTTAGATCTGTGTCCTGATACGCCCATTGGAGATCAAGTTGACGGCAATGGATGTAGTCTGGATCAAATTGACACTGACGGTGATGGAATTCCTGATTACCTCGATCAGTGTCCTGATACTGCTGCCGGAGCTGAAGTTGATGAAAACGGCTGTAGCCTTGACCAAATAGATACCGATGGAGATGGCGTTCCGGATTACCTTGATCAGTGCCCCGATACTCCTGTAGGTGCACAAGTGGACGAAAATGGTTGTGCCCTATCTCAAATAGATACAGATGAAGATGGTGTGACCGATGATCTGGACTTATGTCCTGATACCCCCGCAGGTGCTGAAGTGGATGAAAATGGATGTGCGCTATCACAGTTGGATTCAGATGGGGATGGGATTACAGATAATGTTGACAAATGTCCTAATACACCAGCTGGCATGACAGTGGATGAAAATGGATGTGCCCTTTCACAAAAAGATACAGATGGAGATGGAGTGACAGATGACATGGATTTATGTCCTGATACTCCGGAAGGTGCCGAAGTAGATCAATTTGGTTGTTCATTGGTAGAACCTGAAATCATTGCAGTTGTGGATTTTGAGGATGGGGAAATCATAGAGGTTCCTTGGGGTACCCTGTTCGATGCATTGGGACTGCCTGACCATATTTTAGTTGAAACTGATAATGGCAATTGGGTTTATCTACCTATAATTTGGGAAATCAGAGATTACGATCCCTTCCAAAATGGCCCATATATATTGACAGGGACTATTGTCATTCCCAATAGTTGGGAAGATCAAACAGACAGGGCACCAAATATCATCGTAGTAGTCCTACAAAAAGACAGTCCTCTAGATCTGGTATTGAGCAACGATATTTTCACCCATGATGACAATGGCGAACCAGTATTTGTTGGGGAATTCACGGTAATTGATCCCATTGATGATATCCATATCATAGAACTTGTTCCAGGAGCTTTGGATAATGGCCTTTTTGTTATCATCGACAACCAACTGTATTGGAACAACACAAGTCTAAGACCCGGAGAAACAAGCTTCACCGTCTTGGTAAAAGTGACAGACAGAGATGGAAACATCTTTGAAAAAGAATTTACCATTACAAGAAGAATCAATGAACTGAGCGATTTGGAAATTCCAAACACCTTCACACCTGATGGAGACAACATCAATGATGAATGGGGAATGACCAGCCTCAAAATCTACAAAACCGTAAAAATGCACATTTTCGAAAGAAGTGGATTAAGGGTGTTCTTCACAGACAATGCTGATAAAAAATGGGATGGTACTTACCTAGGCAAAGAAATGCCCACAGGTACCTACTACTATGTCATCGAAATTGAAGACACCAAAGAGTCCAGAAAAGGTGTCCTTAACCTCTTGAGAAAATAAAAATACATAAGGGATCTTTTAAACAAGGATCTCTCAAAATTGAAGTCAATCTGTTATCAGATAAGTTTAACATCAACATGAAAAAAGTCTATCTCTTCTTTTTTTTAGCGCTGTTGCCAACAATAGTGGTCAACGGTCAATCACGGAAATACGTCAGTCAATTCAATCAGCTTCAAAGCTATTTCAACCCATCACTGACAGGGTATGAAGGTTCTATAGTTAGAGGATTTGTAAGAAATCAATGGGCAGGCCTGGATGGTGCTCCAAAAACCTATTTCCTATCTGCAGAATTTGATCCTGCCGAAATCAGAAATGTAGATGATGCAGCAGTATTGGGTAAAACTGCGTTTGGCTTCAATATGGTTCATGATAATTATGGCCCATTTGTGGACAATGAATTTCTATTGAGCTATGCATCAAGAATCCAATTGGGCACAGCAACCAATTTAAGATTGGGAGGTTCTGTAAATTACAATACTGTAAGACTTGACGGGAATAACTTGACCACCGAAATGGCAAATGACCCGACTGTAAATCAATATGTCAACAGTTTTGCCAATATGAATATTGTTGATTTCAATCTAGGAATATCCGTTACCCATCAGAATTACTACTTCTCCTATGGAGCCCAAAATGTCAATCAGGGTAGATTGAGCAATGGCGACGTATTTATGGATAAAAAACCATTGATAAGTATTTTTCAAACTGGTTTTAAACAACCCATCAACCAAAACCTTTCCGTTTATTCTCATGTGATGTACAGAATTCAATCGGATCTTCCTTCCAATATTGAATTCAATGTTAAAGCCTTGTTAATGGATAAATTTTGGCTTGGCATAGGTCATAGGGTAGATTATGCCACCAATTTTCAATTGGGCTTCCTCATGTCCAAAGTCAGGTTTGGTTATGCCTATGAAATTCCCGCGCAAAGGTCATTTATGATTTCAAATCCTACCCATGAATTTATGGCTTCCTTCTTTATTTTCAGAAAACTCGAAAACAGAAGCGATATAGGTAACTTGATTTGGTAATCTATAGGTATAATAAAAAATCAATTGGCTTGAACCAATACAGGGATGGTTGTGCTGGATGGAGGGACAACATCAAATGGTTCAGAAGAGGACTGTGGCACCGGCGCATTGGAAAACAACACCTTACCGAAATTACTTAATGCTGGAACATCTAAAATCCTGATACTAACCGCAGGCAAAGAAGAATCGCTTCCATCTGTTCTTTCCCTGACACTCAATACCTCAAAAGCTACCATTCCCAAATTTGCTCCTTGGAGATTACCTTCCAAAGGAGAATAATTGATACTGATATCGCTGTCATACACAACAGCTAGTACTTTATATCCAACAAGCATTTTTAGGCCCGTGGCCCTAAGTGGGGTGACATCAGGAATCTCGTCCAATAAAACTTCCCTGTCATCGTCAATATTTGGTGAACCAAGTCCGGGTCCCGGAACAAGATAATTTTGGAGACCATTCTCTGTTGGACCAGCATTGACCCATCTGTTTGGAATGGTTTTCAGTGCAAACCAACCCTCATCCCCTACTTCACCTGAATAAAGCTCAATGGTTTTGCCAACATTTTCTTTAAAATATTTCAATTGTTCCCTTTGTCCGATGCGGGCAATTTGATCATTGACATCCATGTCAGTGAGATCATTAGGTTCGTTGCCATTATCGATGCTATTTTCATCGATAACAAGAAAAACTACGAAGTCATTTGAGTCGGGATCGTTGTCATTTTCAGAGCTTGTCATACAAGATCCCAATAATATAAAAACAAGCAAGGTATAAACACTATATCTTTTTAACATAAAACCTACTGATTAATAACGAAATACAAGGGATCACCTCGAAATCAATTTACATGCCAAAAGTAATTTTTAATTATTTTATTTTTTCATTTTACATATATTGCCTAGAAGATCAGAGGAATATGAAAAACAGTGATTCCTGCTTGATCAAATATTTTATCAGAAAGAAATCAAGATCATCATGAAAACCATAGTAATTACAGGCGGAGCTAGTGGAATAGGTTTGGCTATTACCAATCTTTTTGTTAAAAAAGGGTTCAGGGTATTCTTTCTGGATTATAATAAAGAAAACGGAAAATCAACGGAGGGAAGCCTCAAAAATCAGGAGGGAAATGCCACCTTTCTTCAATGTGATGTTTCCTCATTGAACGATGTTAAAACTGCTTTTGACCAAATACCTGACAAAATCGATGTTCTGGTTAATAATGCAGGAATATCCCACATTGGTAATTTAGAAACAACATCTGAAGAAGATTTGGATAGGTTGTTTCAAGTCAATGTCAAAGGGGTTTTCAATTGCAGTCAGACAGCCCTACCCAAATTGAAAGCAAATAAAAGTGGCGTTATTATCAATATGTGTTCAGTGGCCGCAACTATAGGTCTCCCGGATAGATTTGCCTATTCCATGACCAAGGGCGCAGTATTGTCGATGACCCTTTCCATTGCTAGGGATTATGTAGCGGACCAAATCCGCTGCAATTGCATATCTCCTGGGCGGGTCCACACCCCATTCGTGGATGGGTTTTTGGCCAAAAACTATCCCGGACAAGAAAAAGAAATGTTCGATAAACTAGCAGCCACCCAACCTATAGGAAGAATGGGTAAGCCAGAAGAAATCGCGGCCATGGTATATTATCTAGCTTCCGAAGAGGCCTCCTTTATCACCGGAAGCAATTTCAATATTGATGGAGGGTTTCTGGGACTGAAGGCCTGAGGGAGAAGGATGAAGGAGAAAGGTGAAGTGATGTACAAAGTACCATCCGCCACGTCGGACAAGTTGAACAAAGTAAAAAGGGGCCTCACATCTTGTTTCCCGAAAACTCGGAACAGGCCTTTTCTTGTTTTCCCAAAAGTCATTGGACAGGCTTTGTCGTTGTTCTTGTTTCTCCTATGTTTGAATCGAATTGTTAAATTACATAATAGTGGTGAGAGATGGGAGCAAATTTGTTTCTAAATAGCCATCAATAAAGGTATATTCTAGCCAAGATATAGCCCCA
>NZ_JBGSXS010000361.1:0-4135 GCF_041751335.1 Aquiflexum sp. | reverse complement strand
GGAATGGGTTTTAGGATAAAATGGCCCGGTTCTCCCGGTTCGGTGAGCCTGAGTTTGTTGTGATCAAGGACAAGGGATTGTTTGAATTGTGCGCCGCTGATGGAAATGGATTTGCTGTTTTGCCGTAATTTCTCAGCAACTTCTTCATCCACTTGGGGAGCATTGAATCCCAGGATATGGCTTACTTTTTTACGGTTGAACAGCAACCGCAATCCTGCAGGACTGTAAGCATCAAATCCTTCCGCCAAAGTGCATGGGCAATATTTAATGTCATCGAGGTTCATTCAGTTTCAATTAATTTGACAGTCACCGCACCGATGCTGTCACTTTCTGCCGTGGCACCCAAAAGCGACAGAACGTCTCTTTCGTCTATTTTCAAATAAGTGCTTTGTATGGCTAAGTTGCTTCCTTCTGCAATCATATTGCTGAAAAAGGGGAAAATGTATTCGCTATGGTATTCCTGTTGGGTTTTTGGCAGCGTCAAACTGATGGCAGGTTTCTCCGGATCATTAAAATAGCTGTCTTCATACCGGAACACAAAATGCTTACGGTCCTCTTCAATTAGAACTCCAGCCAATATTCCATTACGGTACACTTTTGCCTTTCTCATTCAATCAATACTTCTTTATGACTTCCAATTTGATTTCCATACCCAATACTTCTATCAACTTGTTCAATAGCTCTAATGAAGGATTACTTTGCCCCCTTTCCAGTTTATAAAGCGAGTTTGTGCTGATACCAGCTAATTCCGCCAAGTGCGGTTGGGTGATACCCAACTCATTTCTTCTCTTTTTGATGGTTTCTCCAATTTGAGTAGATAACATTATATTGTGATTTTGGATGTAAATTAAGTTGATTCTATCTAAAATTCAAGATAAATCATAGTATATTGTGATTTTTTATGAGAAAGATATTTTTGAAGAGATTTAAAGTGTTATTATCACATTATAGTGTGATTTCAAAAATTGACTTTTATATGGATTTTTCTTTTTTCTCAAGTCTTGAACCACCCTCTCCCAACCAAATCAATCCAATGAAATACCCGATAATCGGCGAAATCCCATAACCCATCACCATCACAGGGAAGTTTCCAAATAGGGTTGCCAACAAAATCAGAAAGTAATATATACCCAAACTGTAAGACATTGTCCTATTTTCTTTGCTTGCCAAAACAAAAAACGGAAGGGGCAACAAAACCAAGGAAAGAACCGAACAGAAAGCAAAAAAACCGCTGATTTCCTGGGCAAGTGTCAGGATACCTTCCACATAATTGACAGGTGGCAAACTGTCCAATCTGTACCAGGCTAAAACCGAAGCTCCAATCGCGAAAAGCAAAATAAAACGTTGGGTTGATTTCGAGATGTTTTTCCTGAATAAAAGGATAACTGCCGCTGCTGAAAAAGCGGTTACCAAAGAAGCATCGGGCTGAAAGAGGAAAATGATGACTACAAGTAAAGAAACCAAAATTGCATGGATTTGATTTTCCAATTTGTAGATATGAATCAAAATCAATGGGCTTATTATCAGACCAATATTTACCTTAAAGTTTCCAATACTGACCCATCTATACACATTCTGAATACCATCATCCCAAAAAGTCAACATCAACAAAAGAATTGATATCAAGATAATGGGGTAGGGATTCACCCTATTGAAAACAGGTCTAAACCTGTATAATACCAATTGCAAAGCGATACCAATCAATCCGAATCCAAGATTCATAATCCACAGACTTCTCGAAACCTCAAAATATTCCATTATGTATGTTCCGGATAGGAGTGCAGGGATTATTGAGAAAAACAGGAATGAATGGGGTTTTTTGCTCAGGCTCATTAGGGATTTAGAATTACAGCTTAAAATAGTTTTATCTAAGAAATAAAAATAGAATATCTATTTCATTTTAAACTTTTGATAAGCCCTACTTTGTCAACTTAAAAGAGCGGTTAGAAATTCACATTTTTATTCAAAAATTTCTCTGAATGAAGGAAATGTCCCTTTAGGGACTATAAATGGGTAGGAAGAGTTGGTTTTAGTGGATTTTCGTGCCTTTAGGTACGGGATATATGTTGTACCTAGAGGCACAAAAACCGTTCAATTGATCGTTTTATTTAACCATATTATGTCCCTAAAGGGACTTTAGCCAATGTCAGAATATTATTATTGAAAATTTTCAAATCAGTCCATAACTTGACAAAGTAGGGTTAGAGAAAAATACTCTTTTACTCCTGACAACTTTAACATATCATACCCCCTAAAACTCCACCCTATAACTCAAAATAGGAATCATAGGTGTAAGGTAGGCGGTTTTCAGTGTGCCTTCCATGGGTTCGAAATAGCTTCCAAAGACGTTTTTGCGGTTGGAAACATTCTGTATGTCCAAGGCCAGGGTTTGGGTGGATTTCAGTCGGTTGCGCTTTAGGCTGACCCGGATGTCGGTCCTGAAATAGGAGGGACTTTGTTCTTCAAAAGCCCTCGATTCCACCCATACTGTTTCTCCTTTCTCTATGGATTCCTCCAAATTGATGGGGGTGTTTCGCAGCCCTCCTCCATAAATAGATCTCAAATTGATCCCAAAAGTCCGGTTTTTGTTCCAGTGATATTCCTTGCCTGCGGTCAGTACCATGTTAGCCCTGCCATTGAACCGGGTATTTCGCCATCGGTTTTCATCCGTTTTATATAAGGAATTGTAAAGTGAAGCCGATAGCAGGAAGTAGAGGTCGCGGTGTGTAAACTGCTCTAAGGTGAATTCAGCCCCATAGTTTTTGCCCAAACCCCTGTTGACCAAAGGCTCAGTCATAAAGGTCCATTCCTGATTGATGATCGAATAGGTCTGATCTTCGCCGGGTTTGATGGGAATTTGGAACAGGTGCTGGTAATAGGTTTCGACTTTCATCCTCAAGTATGGGTTCAGCGATCGGTCATACCCCAAGACTACATGATGGGATTTGCTCAGTCCGAGTTCCTTATTTGGCAACAGGATTTCACCGTTTTCTTCCTGTTTGGCAAAATATGTCCCCAAAGGCTGTATCTGACTGTGCAGACCGTACCCTAAGCTGATTCTTTGTTTTTCATCCAATTCATAAGTAGCGCTTAACCTTGGTTCGATTGAATTGGATTTGTTCAGCATCAATTGCAGATAATGCAGACCCATGTTCAGGGTTAATCTTTGGCTCGCCCGGATGTTAAGTTGGGAAAATGCCTGTACACTTTGGGTGCTTCCTTTGGCATCGATTTGGGACTTCATTTGGCCCGAGTCCTCATCGAAGGCATTTTCTTGGATATTGTAGTATAATTGGTTGAGGAAAATCCCGCTTCTCAGGTTGTATTTGGGAGAGATTTTGGTATTCAGGACTGAACTGAAGGTGATTTTTGATTGCCCAAAATCAGAATAGAACTTCTCGTCATTCTGGTATTCATTATTGAGTCTCCCATATTTTTCTCCCAATCCACTGCCCGAAGCCAGTACTGTAGTTTGAAGGAAATTGGATTTGTTGAGGATGTAGGAATGCTTGATACCCACTGCCCCTGTATTGGAGAAAAAGGTAGAACTGAACCTGTCAAAATCGGCTGTCCAACTCAGGGAGTCTTTTTGGGCATTCCTGTTTTGGTCGCTCAATCCTCCAAAGCCAAAGACAGAAATGCTACTTTTGTCACCTGTTGGAAGGAAGAAGTTGAATGAAAGGTCCTGGAAGTTGGTGACAAAATCTCCCAAAGGGACTCCCATTTTGGATAGCATGGAAAGGGTTGAATACCGATAATTGATCAGATAGGAGCCTTTGTAATTTTTTGAAATCGGGCCTTCGGCTGCTATGTCGGTTCCCAGAAACCCTGCCTGAACGGTAAATTCCCGCTTTTCATTATTGCCCTTTCTCAAACTGAGGTCAAATACACCCGAAAGGGCATTGCCATACTCTGCTGGAAATGCACCGGTGATAAAGTCAGAATTGGTCAGCAACTGGGCACTGAGGATGGAAATTCCCCCTCCGGCAGTTCCCGGACTTGCAAAATGGTTTGGGTTGGGGATATCTATACCTTCCATTCTCCATAGCAACCCGTTGGGGCTGTTGCCCCGGATCGAAATATTGTTGTTGCCATCATCTGTGGCAACAACACCTGAAAAGGAAGCCGCCATTCT
>NZ_JBGSXS010000360.1:0-9397 GCF_041751335.1 Aquiflexum sp. | reverse complement strand
TGGGATGAAGTGATAGGCGTCAACCTCAAATCCTGTTTCAACACCGTAAAAGCTGCCACCCGCCCTATGATGAAAGCCAAAAGCGGTTCTATAATTAATATCACCTCGGTGGTAGGTATCAAAGGCAACGCAGGCCAAGCCAATTATGCAGCATCCAAATCAGGAATCATCGGCTTTACCAAATCTGTTGCCCTGGAATTGGGATCAAGAAATATCCGGTCCAATGCCGTTGCCCCGGGATTTATCGAAACTGAGATGACTGGGGTATTGGATGAAAAAACAGTTCAGGGCTGGAGAGATGGTATTCCAATGAAGCGTGGCGGGCAACCCGAAGAAGTGGCCAACGCCTGTGTGTTTTTGGGTTCCGATATGAGTTCTTACATTTCCGGTCAGGTGCTTCAGGTGGATGGGGCGATGTTGACTTGATTTTAGATTATAGATTTTAGATTTACGGTACTTCATTATTCGAAATTCAGTGTTCTGTATTCGAAATTAAGAATGTTTAATAATGAAGGCCGAAATAAAGAATAAGTTGACCTTGCAGGAATAAGAATTTCTTTCTTGCAGGGTTATTTTTTTACCACATACACATAGGTCGGCTCAGAATTTTAATAGGCTATAAAATTGAAAATAACTCAAAAACTGCGTGCTCTATGATTCTATGTGGTAAATCAAAAAAAGATCTTTAGGATTTTTCAGGTGCAAATTGATATAAAAAGACCTTCGGGGTTTTGAAAACCCCAAAGGTCTACCCAAAGCGCACGGTATTTGCATTTAGCTAAAGTATGAATACCAGGTCATTAACCTTATTTATCATTTTCGCTATTTTATTATTAGGTTGCAAGGGGACTAGTATAAAACAATTACTAGGGCCTAGTAATCCTTATGATCAGTACAGGACCTTTCTCCAATCTTCAGAGTTTGACAATGCTGCAATTGTCAGAGAGTGGGTTCATGCAGGAGAGGTGGCACTTTCCTCTCCTATCGAGATCAAAATTCCTTACCGGGAAATCTCCCATTTTGACAAAAACCAACCTAAGGCCATTTACATGGAATTTGGGACAAAAGAAGGACAGTTGATTTCAGTTCAGGTTGATCTGATTTCTAATCCTGATTCGAGGTTTTTTATTGATCTGTATGAAATGGGGCAAAGTGACCCCAAAAACATCCAATTTGCCAAAGACACCAACAGGCTCGAATTTCAGGTCAGGAATTCGGGCAGGTTAGGATTAAGGATTCAACCTGAATTATTTCGAGGTGGCCTGGTGGAAATCACCATCCAACAAAACCCTACCTTGGCATTTCCAATCAGTGGCAAAAACTATCGATCTATTGCCTCATTTTTTGGGGTTCAACGTGATGGAGGCAGAAGAGTCCATGAAGGTGTGGATGTCTTTGCACCTAGAGGCACACCGGTCACCACTGTCAGCCCTGGGAGAGTAAGGAGTGTAGGCGTGAATAACCTAGGTGGAAAAACTGTAAGTGTCAGCCATGACGGATACTCTTTTTATTATGCCCATCTGGACAGTCAATTGGTCAACAGGGGCCAGAGCGTCAAAGTAGGTGATACGTTGGGGACGGTAGGGAATACAGGAAATGCCATTACCATAGCACCACATTTACATTTTGGGATTTACAGAAGGGGTGCAGTTGATCCCTATCCGTTTTTTGAAACTGTAACATTGACCAATTCCCATTCGGTGGCCGATTCCATACATTTGGGTCAGTTTGCCCGGATACGAGTGGCAACCGCCAATCTGAGAAACCAACCCAATACCCAAAGTACGATAACCCAAAACCTATCTCAAAACGAGATCATACGACTTCAGGCAAAAATCAATGATTGGTTTAGGGTCATGTTGCCTGATGGAACAAGTGGATATATTTTTGAAAACTTACTTACCTATGAATTGTCTGCATTTGAATCATTGGAAGAAAATGTGGGGCTGATGATCAGGGAAAATTTTGCCGACAGCTATACCTTTGACGCTTCCAACCTTAGCGAAAAATTAGAGGTGATAGGTAAGTTTCAGGATTCGAGATTACTCAGAACAGAATCGGGAAGGATTTACTGGGCTTATTAACCTTTGAGGTCTTTTTTTGACCTCGAAGGTTTTGACCTAAGAGATATGCTTTCGGAGTTATTAATCATTAAATGGCTTCCTGTGTTTCGTTGTTTAAATATCCTGCTCTGGTTCTGCCAAAAAACTAAACTATTTTAAAAAAAAATTCCCCGATAAGTAACTTTTATTCCAACAACAATGTATATTGCATTGATATCATTTTAATATCATAACAATATGGAAAAAATCATAAAACCTTTCTCTGGCTATTTAATGGTTTTGGTGGCGATAGCCCTGATTCCGGCCACTGCATTTTCATTTATCAATGAAATACATATTCTTGGACTTATTTTAGGGGTGGGATTTATCCTGATTCTTCCCGGATTTTTTACCCTTCAACCAAACAAGGCCATGGTACTGATCCTCTTCGGCGCCTATAAAGGAACCGTCAAAGCCAATGGATTCTTTTGGGTAAACCCATTTATGACTAAAAACAAAATTTCCCTTAGGGTAAGGAATTTTGAAAACAAGCCTTTGAAAGTAAATGACAAGATCGGTAATCCAGTCATGGTGGGTACCATAGTTGTATGGCAAGTAGAGGATACTTTCAAAGCTACATTTGAAGTCGAAGATTATGAAAACTTCATTCACTTACAGTCAGATGCTGCGGTTAGAAAAATGGCGGGTAAATACCCTTATGATGATTTTGAAGCTGAAAATGCTGAAATCACACTAAGATCTGGTGTGGAAGATGTCAATCATTCCTTAGAAGCTGAAATTTCAGAACGCTTGCATCACGCTGGCATAAAAGTCATCGAAGCGAGAATTTCCCATTTGGCTTATTCTCAGGAAATAGCATCAGCCATGCTTCAAAGACAGCAGGCTACTGCCATAGTAGCAGCAAGAAGGAAAATAGTGGATGGCGCAGTGGGTATGGTAGAAATGGCTTTGGAAGATCTGAAAATCAAAGGAATCATTGAATTTGAAGAAGAGAAAAAGGCAGCCATGGTCAGCAACCTGATGGTAGTACTTTGCTCCGATCGATCTGCAAGTCCGGTGCTGAATGTGGGAACACTCAATCAATAACCCTATATGGTAGTCAATGAAGTTCAGGGGTTTCGAGGTTCAATTCTTATGTATGGAATTATACTATTGGAATTGCCTACCCTGGTTCTTTTGTTCGTTTTATGGCAAACAGGCAAATTAGGAGATGATGGCCCAATTGTAATTGGTTTTGTTGCCGGTATCATGGTTTTGATGTTCTGGCTATTGATGAATATCAGGTTGGAGTTAAGGTTGACCACCGATGGTTTATCATACAGAAATCCTCCCTTTCTTAACCGATGGATCAAAATCAGTCCTGAAGAAATGGAATCCATAGAAGTCAAGAAAATGAATGGTTTATTGGAATATGGTGGTGTAGGAGTCAGGTTTTCCAGAAAAACCAGAGCTTATATTTTCTTTGCTGATCATGTTATAGAAGTTAAAATGGCAAAGAAAAAACTGGTTTTCAGTACTCACAAGCCTATTGAAATCCAAAAAATCATAGATAGTTGGATGCAAAAACCAACCTTTAATACTACAAATTAGATTCAAATAAAATGGCAAAATTTATCTTTAGAGAAACACAGCGATTCAATCAAACTTGGATCTGGGCCATTTTGGTTTTGGTCACTGGAATTACATTTTATGGAATCTTCACCCAACCTGTTGAAGGTTGGGATATTATTATTCCTATCATAATTTTGGGATTGGTGTTCATGCTTTTTGTAAGCCTTCAATTGAAGACCCGAATTGATGAAAATGGATTGTCTTTTAGCTATTTTCCATTAATCAGCCAAAGGAAATACAGCACCGATCAAATTAAAAAATTAGAGTTGATAGAATACAACTCACTGACAAAGTTTGGAGGTTGGGGAATCCGATTCAACTTTGCCATGTGGGGATATAATGTAGGTGGAAAGCATGGTCTGATTGTCACTTTGAAGGATAAGAAGTTTCTGATTGGAACTCAAAAACCGGAAGAAATGCAAAAAGCCATCAAACAGTTTGAAGAATTAAAATCAGCGTAAAATGTCCGTTAAAAAACCATTCGCACTCCGCTTGGACGAAAAGATGATGAAGGCTGTCGAAAAATGGGCCGCAGATGAATTCCGCAGTACCAACGGACAGATCGAATGGATTGTCTATGAGGCGTTGAAAAAGGCGGGGAGGTTGTCTAAGGGAAAGTCTGAAGATACTTGAGGCGCAGGACGTTAGACATGAGACCTAAGGTGAAAACAAACTGTTTTGACAAAAAACTTTGTCCCTCCAAAAAACTTCCTTCTATTTCAAATTCGCCCAAATTCCTCAATCTTGGCTCTCGGTTCTTGATTCTCGCTTCTCATCTCTAAACTCTCGCTTCTCGCTTCTAATCTCTCGCTTCTCCCCAACCCCTAGTCCTCCGAAGGCACATACAACAACTGCTTGCTTTCGAAATCATACAGTGTCAGTTCCCGCATTTCATAATACGCAGTCCAATAATCTCTCAAAGCCACTATGTAGGCCCTTCGGTTCTGATCTTTTTCCTGTTGAGCAATGTTGAGGTCAGTAATGGTGACATTGCCATTCTGATACCTTCTTAACGAAATTTCGTACCTCTTATCAGCAACTTCATCTGATTTTTTGGTGATTTCCAAGCGGTCTTTCAACATGGCAAAATTTCTCACCTTAGTGAATATTTCCTGCTCAAAGTTGATCATATCCTGCTCTACAGTATATTCTACCAATTTCTTAGAAGCAGCAGCCTGTCCCATCCTGGCTTTGTTCCTTCCCCAATCGAGAACCGGTACAAAAAAACCTAATCTCACGAGGGTCTGCCTATTTGGATCTGTATAAATATCCTGCCAGTTCAGGGCGGCATTGTTCAGACCATAGCTAGCATTAAGTGACATATTGAATCGGTCTCCCCGGGCCTGCGCCATATTGGCTTCTGCCTGTAGCCGCCTGACATCAAATCCCAATGCCTCTGACCGGTTTTGAAAAGCATATTCAAGTGCTTCCTCTACATTGATCAGGATTTCCTTGACTTCAGCAGGGGGGATCAATGTCAGTTCTGCTGCCTCGTTCAAACCCACAAAAGATTTAAGGACCAAGGAATTGGTCTCCATATCCAATCTCGCTTGGGCAAGATCCTGCCTGGCTTGTAGCACCTGCAACTCCACCTGAAGCAATTTATCCTCGTATGTTGTTCCTATATTATATCTTCCTTGCTCAATCTTTAAAATTTCCTGGGTATTTTGTAAATTCTTGGTAGCTATATCCAGATTGACCTGAGCGACCAGAAAATCAAAAAAGAGTTCGGTCACTCTTCGGCTGATGCTTTCCATTTCCTCCACATACTCCCTTTTGCTTTCTTCATAGCGCAAGGGTTCGATTTTTTTATCCCATTTGAGCGGATTGAAAGCAAAAATGGGCTGACTCAAACGTACATTGACCGGTACACCGCTCCACCTTGTCTGGGCTGTACCTTCCGGGGCAAGAAAATTATCAAACCTGTTGGTAGAGGAGTTAATGGAAATAGTACCTCCGGTGGCTGCAATTTGCTGTTCCATTCCCAATTCCAGATCCATCAGATTTTGTCTGACTTCCCTGAACTCGACAGATCCATCAGGCTGAACAATATTGTTAAATGATTGTGAAAACCCCGGTATTGTCCCTCCAAGCCTCAACTGGGGATTGTAATTTGACCTGAAAAATCGGTATTCCCAATATCGATTTTCCTGCCTGGTCTCTGCCCTGAGTGCCGCAGGTGATCTCGATTTGGCACGAAAGACCAGCTCATCTAACGTGTAGGTCAATTTTTCCTGGGCAAAACCAACAATAGGTGCAAGCATCATCAATCCAAAGATGATACCACGATAAAAACATTTATTCATATCTTAAAGAAGTTATAGGGTCCTGACTTGCAGCCTTTCTTGCCGGAGCTATGCCAAACACCAAACCCACGGTAGCGGCTACTCCAAATGAAAGTATGATGGATGGAATGGTAACTATCGTTGGGAAATCACCTAGGTTAGATACCAAATAGGCGAGAAAAATCCCCAAGGCTACTCCGATTATTCCTCCTGATATACTGATCATGACTGCTTCAAATAGAAATTGATTGACAATATCGGATTTTTTTGCACCTAACGAAAGTCTTAGGCCGATTTCTTTAATTCTTTCCATCACTGAGGCCAACATGATGTTCATGATCCCAATACCGCCGACTAACAATGATATCCCAGCAATGGCTCCCAATACCAAGTTAAAAATGTTTTGTGTCCGCTGTTGCTGCTTCAATAAAAGCTCGGGAATTGTTATTTCAAAATCAACTACCATATTATGTCTTCTTTCCAATAATTTGGCAATTACCTCAGCGGTGGGATTCAGTGACTCACTTTCTTCCACCTGAACCACTATTTTGTCTATCTGATGGTAATTTTTGGTGAGAACATTTTCAGAGTCTTCATTCATGATACTATATCCGGTCACCAGATCCCTGTTTTTAAAGCGGATTAACATAGACTGAATGGGGACATAAACATCCATATTGAAATCCCTTATGCCCAATTTGGAAATGCTTTGTTCGGAAATCAATCTTTCTTCCATGACCCCGATCACTTCCAGCCATTGGCTACCGCTTTTTATCTTCTTACCAATTGGGCTTTCTTTTGAAAAAAATTTGGTCTGCACTGACCTTCCTATGATACAGACAGGATCTCCATTGATCATGTTGTTTTGGCTGAACATCTTGCCCTCCCTAAGGTGAAAATCCAGCACCTCAAAGTAGGCAGGAGTAATGCCAACTAGTTTGGCGGACCTCCTTATTCCACTTTTGACCAAGTGGGTTTCCAGTATGATTTCGGGACTGATGTTTTTTACTCCAGGTATCATCTCTGAAATCGCATCAACATCACTTAATTTTAATCCGGGTGAAAATTTACCCCTTTCAGCTTCAAGGTCTCCTTGTGCATCTAAGGTTTGCTCTACTTGTTCAAATACAGGCTCTATGACAATATTGTTTACACCTACCAAGCGTATTTGTTCCAGAATTTCCTGCTGGGCTCCGTTACCTATGGCCAGCATGGCTATTACTGCGCCCACACCAAAAATTATTCCGAGTGCCGTTAAAAGTGACCGTAGTTTATTGGCTATTACAGCTTCTAATGCAATTTGAAAATTTGCTAATAGTCTTTCATCAAACATAAACCTTTAGTCGTTATCTTGGGTTGACCTTCCTCTTCTTGTATTCCTCACTTCGGGTTCCGTTGTATTTTCCGAAACTGATAAACTTAGGTCTGGATTTCTTTTCCCGTTCAATTCATCTAAAAGATTGATAGCCATATTTTCTGACCAGTCAGGGGTGGAAAGATAGAGGTTCTGACCTTCACTTAATCCCAATTCTATCACAACATCATTGGTATTTGCCAAGCCCAATTTCACTTCCTGCTTTTTTCTGTTGGATAAATAGACATAATTGATACTATCGCTTTGCACATTAATAGCTTCTAAAGGAATATAAATAACATTTTCCAATTGTTCAATCACAGTAGAATTACTTGTTGTCATAGAAGGACGCATGGAAGGATCACTCTCATTTACTTTGACAATAACCTCAAAAACTTTGGCATCAGAATTAGGCCGCTGCTGACCCACATTTGCCACTTTGATTACCTCGCCAGTATATTTTTTTTCTGGGAATGCATCCAAACCCAATTCCACCTTTTGACCAACTTTTACTTTCCTGATATCTACTTCATTGACATAGGTCACACTCTGCATGGAGGATAAGTCTGGTAATGTTGCCACTACTGGATTCCAGCTGCTGATCTGCGAACCTTCTTTAACCTTTCCACCCCTTCCTTGTACATATATCACCATCCCGTTTTGGGGGGCTGTAACTGTAAACTTTTCAAGAACGGCCTGAATTTGTGACACTTCATTTTGGACTTCTCTCAATCGAGCACCAACTTCCACCATTCTGGCTCTTTCTTGCAATGTTTTTATCCTATATCTTTCCTTGGCCTGCTCAAAATCCCTTTTGGCTTTTTCGTAAGCATACTCATTTTGTTTGATAATGGCAGGTGGTTCAAATTCTGATTGTTCCAATACAAGCTTCATTGCCCCAACTTCGTATTCGAGGTTAATCAGATTGTCTCTTTCTTGCCTTAAAACCAAAGAAGTGTCCAATTGGGTCTGCTCATATAAAGCTTTGTCCTGTTCGAGTTCAATACGCTTGTCTTCCAATCGCCCGAATAATTCCGTCTTATCCAAAGAAGCTATAAACTCCCCTTGCTTGACAACTGTGCCTTCATCCACCATCGATTCAATGGTCATATTTCCAACCCTGTAGCGCCTCGCTTCTACAGGTCCTAAGATTTCCACGGAATTAAGGGCCTGTAATTCTCCGGAAGTGGTGATTTCGACTCTGAAATCCCCTTTCTTCACCTTTGCAATAATATCAAATCCATCCTCAACACCTCCGCTTGAAAAGAGATAAAAGAGCAATGCTATTGAAGCTACAATACCAATCAATATATATATGTTTTTTTTCTGCATGACATTCTATTAAAGTGGAGATGTAAATTTACGGTATAATGAACTTGGATATCCCCCAATAAGAAAGTTATAAAACCACTAAAGGAATATACATTATATAAGATTTTAAGGAAAATCCATGGTTTAGGTTTGACAGGATTTTGATAAATTGCGGAAATCAGAAGGCCATAACCCTTTATTAAATCCCCAAAAACATATTCATGAAATCCATTATCAGTTTTGTAATCAGGTATATCCCAAGGAAATATCTCCAATTGGTTTCCCATTTTTTCCTAAGGGTTATGGCGGTTTTCTACAGCGGGAAAAATGTGACCTGCAATGTCTGCGGGCATTCTTTCCGCAAATTCCTTCCTTATGGAAGAAAAGCCAGGGAAAATGCGCTTTGCCCTAAGTGCCTTGCTTTGGAGCGTCACAGGTTAATGTGGCTGTTTTTACAGAAAGAAACTGATTTTTTTTCCGCAAAATTAAAAGTCCTCCACATAGCACCTGAATTGTGCTTTATTGACCGGATGGAAGCATTGCTCAACTTGGAATATATCACTGCTGACCTTGAGTCCCCTTTGGCAAAAGTCAAAATGGATGTGCATCAGATTCCATTTGAGGATGAGAGTTTTGATGTGGTATTCTGCAACCACGTTTTGGAACATGTGGATGATGACCTATTGGCCTGCAGTGAAATCAACCGGGTGCTGAAAAAGGACGGTTGGGGAATTATACAGTCACCCGTATATGACCTGGAAAAAACCATAGAA
>NZ_JBGSXS010000359.1:0-3880 GCF_041751335.1 Aquiflexum sp. | reverse complement strand
TGGTTCAGAGCATCTGCCTTACAAGCAGAGGGTCGGGGGTTCGAATCCCTCAACTCCCACATCAAGTTTTTTACTTCAATGGGATGTCATTTTTACATATTATATTCCAAGTCCACAAACAAATATTATCTTGGGCATACTTGTGACGCATTGACAGAAAGAGTCAGAAGACACAACACAAACCATAAAGGATTTACAGGTAAAGTCCACGATTGGGAATTAGTTTTTTTTGAAAAACACCTTAATAAACAATTGGCCTACGCTAGAGAAAGGGAAGTGAAATCCTGGAAAAGCAAAATTAGAATAATCAAGTTAATAGAACAATCACAATAGTTGGTTCAGAGCATTCCGATCTTAATCGGAAGGGTCAGGGGTTCGAATCCCTCAACTCCCACTTAACCTCAAAAAGAGGTTTTTTTTATGTCCTGTCATCTTTATATCCTCCATTCAAAAAAGCTTGATAAATTCTATTTAGGTCATACCTGTGACCTGATTGAAGAAAGGTTACGCAAACACAATTCGAATCATAAAGGATTCACGGGACATGCTCCTGATTGGATTTTGGTGTATAAGGAAGAATTTAAGGACAAGAAATCGGCATATGCAAGAGAAAGGCAGCTTAAATCCTGGAAGAGCAAAAAGAAAATCATTGAATTGATAAATCAAAAATAGCCCAATGGCTTCAGAGCATTCCGATCTTAATCGGAAGGGTCGGGGGTTCGAATCCCTCAACTCCCACATCAAGTCTTTTAATGGACTTTTTTCCATACTTTTCATCTTAAAAAAAGTTCGACACCAACTTCTCATCCAAAATTAATTATAACAGGAATAATGGTTGGGAAATCAGAATTCCATCTAATATTTAACCCAGCAAAAGCTTCAAACTGATTTTAGTCGACTAATTTCATTTTTCAAATTGCTAATTTAGGTTTCACTTTCTATTTTTAAAAAATTATTCATTTCATCTTTTTACTCCCTAAAACAATTTCTATGAAAAAGTCAATTTCCCCCCCCCCTTCAAGCCGAAAGTTAAAATTTTCATTTAATCGCTTTTGGAAACAATTTTTAGCATTTCTGATATTTTTGATCACTTTTTCTTCCTGTATCGAGGAACAAAAAGAGATAATTCCGAATGCCGATACCCTTAATGAAATCTCCAAAGTCAAAGAATGGTTTGACAACCACAAGCAAGAACTCAAAATCCGGGTTGACGGAAACAACCAAAGGACAGAATCCCATGACCTGATCCTACCCTTTTTCGAAAAAGAACCTGATTGGGACAAATTCCATATTTTTCAGTTTCCAGATGGTAGGAAAGTTTATGAGGTCAACCTATCAAATCGTGAGTTTTTTTTTTATGATTTACAAAATGAAGAGTTTGAAACTACAGACTCTATCACAATTTTCATTCAAAATATTATGTTCGTTGAGAACAATGAGAATGGAAGGTTTGACCCTTTGATAGTAAGGTATTTTCCAAATGATGAAACTTCAATAAGAGATTTCGATAATATATCATATCAAAATATTGGTGAGGGATGGACAGGAAAAATAGATATTTGGACTTATGATGAGAGGCATTTCATAGGATTCAATGTTGAAAATGGAGTTTTGAAAACAACTTCAAAATTAAATTCACTTTCCTTAGAATCATCCAAACTCAATATTTCAGGTCATAATTTCCTCACTGTTGACTGCATAACCAAACCTAGATTAGTCACATATTCTTATTGCCAAGCGTCACCCAGATACGCACCTCCTTATTGTTCCCACACCGGAACCTATTCTGTTTATGAGGGAACCGAAACTATTTGTTGGCCTTCAGGAGGAACTACGGGCCAATATGCAGGAGGCAATTATTCCTTCGAAGGAGGCGGTGGCGGCGGTACAAATTCCTATGACTATAGCCAAGGTGGATTTTGGGCTAATTACCAGCCTCCAACAATACCAGAACCTGGTCTAATTTCTCCAAACCAAATGGTTTATAGTGTCCTTTCGCCTTTTGAAAAATTATGGTGGGACAATGTCGCATCGGAAAGTTTTAAGAACGAACTACAATCATTTTTATATAGTCAACATGGTGATTATGATTTCGCTTGGGAAATAGTAAGTCTTGCAGTATTAGAAGAAGATGCTACTATAGCGGAAGTTATGTCTGCGATTGCAATTGACACTAAATCCGCAGGATATTTTTCAACTCAGCTCAACTCAGGATACATCAATCTCATCAGTCCAAAATATATCAACATCAATAACCAAACACTAGGAACAAGATATCTGGCCTATCTCAGTGCTGAAATGGCAATTCTCAAAAGATATAATCCAAGTTGGTCAACTTTAAAAATTTATTGGGAAGCTAACAAAGGTATGCTTCAACTGGCTTTGGACCTTGGTGGAATGGTGCCTATAGTGGGGGAAATATGTGATTTGACCAACGCTGGTATATATGCTGTAAGTGGCGATACATTCAATGCAACTATCAGTGTTGTTTCAGCAATCCCAATTGCAGGATGGTATGCATCAGGCTATAAATATGTAATTAAAGCAATTGATCTGAGTTCAAATTCAAAAACTGTATTAAAATGGTTTGTCAAACAAGACGGAAGCATTATTTTTGGCGACAGAAGTCAGCTCAGAAAAGTTCTTGGATTAGTCTCTTCTACCCAACAAGCCCATCACCTTATTCCGTGGGAAATGGCAAATCATCCCTTAGTCCAAAAAGCAGCAAAGTCAGCTGACGCCTTTCATCTAAACGAAGCATTAAATGGCATCCCCGTTCCCTCTGCGGGTCATTTGAAAGGGCATAATTTATATAATCAAAAAATTGGAGAAAAATTAGATTTGATCAATTCCCAATCACCAACAAATGATATTGCCTTTCAAAATTTAACCGAATTTATAGATGATTTAAGTCAACTAATTCAAAATAACCCAAGTATGAATATGGGACAAATATCTAATTTAATAAACTAAGCTATGAAATACTTTTGGATACAACATTCGGCAAACTTGAAAGAAGTGGGGGTGTTCCCCCAATGTACTGATGCCAAAAATTTTACGGAAATCCAAAAGTTTGGATTAGGTTATTTTGACAAAATTAGCAAACCGTTTTTGTTACCTGAACCAATTCTTAGAAACAATGCTAAACAAACAGATTTATTATATGTTGTTCCAGTCTCTTCCCCTGTTTTTTTGGTCATAAGCGACGATTTAATAAATTATATTGTTCCCGAAATTTCTGGCATTTATCAAAAATGGAAACTTTCGGCCTATTTTAAGGGGAATTTAATTACAAAATACAATCTGTTCCATTTATCAAATCCAAGCCAAAAACACATCATTGATTTTAAGAATTCTGAGTTTAGGAATAAGAATAATAAAACAAAAGAAGAAAAATTAGTTGGTTTCTCAAATTATCAAGACTATCATAAAAAATGGGAAGACACTATTTATTCAAATGGGTCAATACTTATAAAATCCTTAACCATTGATTTGCGGGATATGGAGAATGATATCTTTAGAATTATTGAGTTAAATTTTATGGGTATTGGTTATTATGTTTCAGAAAAATTAAAAAACAAATTAGAAAATATAGGATTCACTGGTATCCAATTTATCCCAATAGATGAAATAGATCCCAGAATCAAAGTAATCTATTAAAAAAAATGAGGCTGTATCATAAATCAAACTAAGGCCCTGAGATTTGGCTGTATGAAAATTGATTCAGATACCTACCTGAATAATCGAGTAGGAAGATAGGGATTATTTCCCTATCTGTCCTCTCACACCACCGTACGTACCGTTCGGTATACGGCGGTTTGTTAAAATAATGATGGCTGTGTTTCGCTGGTCAGCCGGCTGTAAGTGTTGTAAAACCCGA
>NZ_JBGSXS010000358.1:0-2747 GCF_041751335.1 Aquiflexum sp. | reverse complement strand
TAGTGGTGCTGTCGCTCCCTGTTTACTGACCTGTCTTAGGTAATTAGGTTCAGGGAAACTTGTATTTTGGCGCTGTAGTTTAGGATAGTCTTTTTCATAAACATCAATGGCCTCCAAAATATGTCCAACCCTGCCATCATGAGGAGGGGAACTGATCAAACCCAAAATCTCAAATCTATCCGCATAGACCAGCAAATGTACCATTGACTGAAAATCATCCGGATCACTTCCTCCAATGTCTGTAGAAACGATTATTTTGGGTTTTTGGGCATCGACATTGATTGACATGCCCATGAATATGCTTAGGCAAACTATAAGGAATAATTGCTTTATCATTACTCAGTAAAGATTACAAATGATTTTTGTCTTAGGTAGATCTTTTTTATATTCCTCACATTAGGAGAAATAAATCAATAATTTCTATTCCTTAAATCTAAAAGATAAACAGTGATTTTTAAAATTTCCGCAAGTCGAAAAATGGCGGATTTTCTAACTATTGGGAAAAATACAACTAGTGTTTGGTAAGTTGTTTTTATGGAAAAAAGCCGGAACTAAAATCCCTTAACTAAGTTTATTCCTAACATCCCATTGATTGGTTAGGGTTTAAGTAAGTGATGAAAAGGTAGGTAAATATCCGTTTTTTACAATTGGCATCAATGTGTTTACCAAATAGTTTTATTCTGAATTATCAAACGAACATATCCATTTTCTAATCGAAGGGTTTCCTTTGGATAGCCGGACCATTTGGTGTATCCCCGAAATACATTTACCTCAAACTCTAACTCAACAACACTATATTTTTCAATTGTAGTTATATCAATTACCCTACAATAGGAATCCGCGTGACTATCATTGGGCAATTGTGATGGAAAAGATCTATGTTCCATATCATAGGATTGAAAATATCCTCCTTCCTCTGTAGAATGAGAAATTGTGACACCATCTTCATCATAATGCCTATCGAAATCCAAAACAAATTCATAATTTGGCTTCCTATATAGGTGTAGGGGATCATTTGTTAATATTAAGAAATTACCTTTCACCAATTCTTTCGAGTCTTTATGAAACTTTTCCCCTAAGCCAAATTTTGTATTGAATTTAAAAGAATTATAAGATTTTGAATACCAACCCCAATAGGATCCTAATAAAACTGAGTCAGGGTGATAATATTCAGGATTCTCTCGAGAATGGATAGATGCGTTCATCACTCCCGAAGTGGTGCTTTGGGTTAGGGAATAATGAACCCCATCTATATAGTAAGAAATAGAATCCATCGGCAGTCTTAATGACTCTTGAAAATCCTCTTCTACTGCCGTATCTATTGTAGAGCAAAATGAAAAGATAAATACAATGTATAGCAAACAAAAAGGAAATATGTATTTCATATAGGTAATATGTATTTGGATAATTGAAAAGCTTCTGCAAACGTAAATAAAATAAGTATATGATTTAAATTTCCCCAAAAAAAATCTCATGGTTGGTTATGAACCATTTAACATTGTTTACCCTCCAAAAAATCAGGTCTAAATTCTATCCAATAAAAGCTAAATTCCACAATCTAAAATTAACCCACGCCATGAATCACCTGATGGATAAACATCAATTTCTCTTTTACAGAAGCATTGATCACAAAAGGATACAGGTCTTTTGCGCCCATACTTCTATTCAGGCTGTTCATGGTAAAAGTCAAGGGGAGCCATAATTGGTATATGGTTTCAAAGTCATTGCAGAAATAGGCATTTTGGTCAATGACCGCAGATTTGACCTCTAGTTTCCTGGCGATATTAGGGTCTATGGACAAACCATAGGAATAGGCGGTTTCCAAGGTATCTACCATGTGCATGTAGTGTGCCCAAGTCTCAGCCCAACTTTCCCACGGATGCATGGTGGCATAGGCACTGATGTAATTTTGGGACCAATCAGCAGGAGCTCCATTTTTGTAGTAATGATTCAAAGCTTCCTGATAACTATATCTTTCATCGCCATAGATTTCTCTGAATTTTGGTAGGTTCTCTGTGCCGTCAATTAGCCTTTCCCAATAATAATGTCCTATCTCATGTCTGAAATGACCTAAAACTGTTCTGTAAACTTCATCCATATTGTTTCTAGCCATTTCTCTTTCCACATCATCAGCTTCTGCGATGTTCATGGTAATCAGTCCATTGGCATGACCTGTCATCACCCTTTGGCCATCAGGCATGGCGGAATCAGATTTGAAATTGAATGCCAATCCCTTTTCGTAATTGACAGATTTGGGGATTACGGGAAATCCCCACCTCAATAAAGCATAGATCAATCTGTGCTTTGCCAGTTCTATCACTTTCCATCTCGATAGGTATTCAGGTTTTGATAAGTCCGGAATGATTCTGTTGAGGGAGCAAGCAACACAGAATTTCTCAGGAATTTCGTTTGGAATTAGCCAATTGCAGACTCCGTATTGCTGATTGCTGCAATAGTGATAGCCTTTACCAGAAATAGATTCGGTTAAAGATCCATCTTGATGAAGATGCATGGAAACCATCTTAAGTTGGATGGGATCAAAACCTAATTTGTTTTGACATTTTAAACAATGGGTATTGTCAAAATACACCGGTTGACTACAATTATCACATTTAAAAACCTGCATGGATGGAATTTTTCAAGGGAACACTTCTAGTAAGGATATAATGAAAAATTAATCGATTTTATGTTTAGAATGGAAGGATTCTGTGATTTATGTAATTATTTTCAAATCAGTCTACAAACTG
>NZ_JBGSXS010000357.1:0-6598 GCF_041751335.1 Aquiflexum sp. | reverse complement strand
TGTGGTGATTGCCCTATTGGATGAAGATGACCTAGACAGAGCAGCAGATCTGCTCAAATTCAGTATGGAAGTCATGCCAAACAAAGCCATTCCTTATGACTTGGCAAGCGGTCAATCTGTTCCTTTGCTGTTTGAGGTAGGGGAAGATGATCTTGCACTCGATATCATCGAAAAAATCTCCCATAGATCCGTTCAGATGCTCGAATTTTACACCCGCACTAATCGTGATTATGACAGAGAAGCCATGATTTCCATTGAAATGCTGAAATTCTTTGTGCCGTTATTGGATGAAAGAGGGTATAAGGAGCTTTCGGAAAAACTAAAAAACGAGCTGGAAAAAATGCTTGGACCATCTGTCAGGGGCGGAGGTTTGATCGATCCGAAATAGCTATTCGCTACCGAATATTCGGTAGCGAATCCAGATAAATAGGATTTGTAATCCTACTAGCTATTCAAAAAACATAGGCTACCGGAATTACAAATTCCGGTTTATCTGTTCTCGAGATTACAAATCTCGAGAAGCACTAGCTTTATGCAATACAAAGAACAAATCCAAGCCTTTTTCGGGTGAGGATTCCAAGGTGTAATCATCATGGGTGATGTCGGTGACTGAATTTCCCTGTTGTTGGTGAAGTTTGTTCCTGTTCATCCTGTTAAGGATTTCATAGGGCCATCTCAGCACAAAAGCAGGTAATCGGTATTGAAGGTTAAGAACATCAAACCGCATAATCTTCTTGACAGATTTCCGGTTGGCTTCATGATAAGCCCAGATTTTTTCATTTCCCCCTATTCCCATTGGTTCTACTCTATCAAAAATATTTTTGCTCAAATCCTCCAACTGTTTGGGGGTATATTCCCTGATGTGCCATGGATTGCGGGAAAGGGTATGTTTGATGTTCGGAGTGGAAATAATGGCTTTGCCACCAGGCTTCAAAACTCTGTAGATTTCCTCCAAAAAAAGTCTGTCTTTCTGAATATGTTCAATAACCTGAAAACTAACTACTGTATCGTAGGTATTGTCGTCCAAATCAGAAAATGGTGGAATAACTGCTTGTTGAAAAACTGCCTTTGGGAATTTATTTTTGAGCCTGTCAATGACTTCCTGTATTTTGTCAATTCCCAGATAAGAATCGACTTGGTCCAAAAGCACTTCTACACCTCTTCCTTCACCGCATCCTACTTCAAGCAGATTTCCGCTGACCATGGGTTTGGTAGCAATATAGGCTTTAAGGAGACGTTGGTGAATTGGGTTGTCACTGATTAACTTATCGGAAGCGATTTCCGTTGTATAGGTAGCCATTTAAAATTTGATTAATTTGGGCAAAATTAAGGTTAATTTTTAATTGAAGATGATAAGACACAAAATCACCACGAAAATCACACCCTTCTTAGGCTTCCTTTTCTTATTTCTTGGATTTTCCAACCTCAGTCAGGCACAGCAGACTTTGGAAACACTTAATCAGGCATTGAGATATTCCAGATATGCACGATTGTCCTTGAGAATCATTCCTTTGCAGGAAGCAAACAGGTCTTTTGTTTTACAGATGCCCGTGGAGAAAATCGAGGAAAATCTAGAATTTGACACATACCAGTTTTCCTACGCGGTGTTGTCAGGATTCCAGGAACCAATAACAGCACAAAACCTCATCACCCTGACCAAGGAAGATGTTGTCAGGGAAACTGACTTTCATATTTATTTTGAAAAAAGGGTGACCATTCCCGATTCACAGGAAATGGCATTTGCCCTACTTCAAGTAACAGATACCCGGCAAGGAGATGTATATTATTACCACACAGACCTTATCAGTCCTTTTATTTTTGGACATTCAAATTTCTGGGCATACTACGAAGACGGTGTGCCCTTTGACCAAAGTTTTGTCATCCAAAAAGAACCGATAGAATTCAAAGGGAGGACAGTGGTCAATCTCCACAATTTTCATTACCCCGCTGCATTTGATGCACCACTGCCGCCAATGGAAATCCGTCCTGCGCCTGTTCCAAGAGAAATAAAAGTTGATTACAAAGGTAGTTTTATGGCCAACTTACCTGTCACATTTGATGAGGACGGATACTATTTCATTCAAGCAGATACCAACTCCACCCAAGGGATGATGCTCAAAGCGGTACCTGAAACTTTTCCCCGTATCAATGATTTTGATGAAATGGTAGATATGGTGGTTTACATTTCCACTAGGAGAGAACACGAAACATTGAAAGAAGCGGAAGACAAAAAAATTGCGCTTGATCAATATTGGTATGGCCTTACCAAAGATGAAGAATCCGCCAAAAAGCTGATCCGGGAATATTTCAAACAGATTGAATTTGCAAATATCCTATTTACAGATTTTAAAGAGGGCTGGAAATCAGACCGGGGGATGGTCTACACTGTTATGGGCCCGCCCAATGAAGTCAGCTTTAGATTGAACGGAGAAATCTGGTCATACGTTGGGGCCAACTCCAATTCAAAAATAACCTTTACCTTTGCACGCGTCAAAAATATTTTGACCCCAAATTATTATATACTCAACCGCTCAAGGGCCTTGCAGCCGGAATGGTTCAAAAGCATCACGACATGGAGAAACGCTCAGATGGTTTTCTGATCAATAAAGGAGACCACGAAAAGGATTTTATTTTTGGCACTAGGGCAGTAATGGAAGCCATCCACGCCCAAAAAGACATTGATAAGATATTGGTGGACAAAGAAGTCAATAATGAATTGATCAAAGAATTGCTTTCATTGGCCAAGGAGGAAAAAATCAACGTAGTCCGAGTCCCCGAAGCCAAGCTCAACAGAATCACTCGAAAAAACCATCAGGGAGTGGTGGCGCACATGTCAGCCATTCAATATGCTTCTTTGGACAATGTCATAGATGAGTGTTTTTCAAAAGGAATTGCTCCTTTGATACTTGTTTTGGACAGGATTACCGATGTTAGAAATTTTGGAGCCATGGCCAGGACGGCAGATTGTGCAGGAGTCCATGCCATCGTAATCCCCGAAAAAGGAAGTGCTCAAATCAATTCTGATGCAGTGAAAACCTCTGCAGGAGCGTTGAACCATCTACCCGTTTGCAGGGTGAAAAACCTGTATTACACCGTCAAGGACCTAAAGAAAATGGGCTTAAACGTAGTTAGTGTAACCGAAAAAACTGAACGTCTGATGTATGATGCAGACTTCACCTTACCTACAGCCCTGATCATGGGTTCAGAAGAAGACGGCATTTCCCAGGAATTGATGGGCATATCAGATGAGTTTGTCAAAATCCCCCTGTCCGGCAATATCGAAAGCCTTAATGTGTCTGTTTCTGTGGGTGTGGTGGTATATGAGGCGATTAGGCAAAGAAGGGAAGGATGAAGGTGGGGGGTTGGAAGTTTGGGAGTTGGAAGATAGGAGAAATCTTTGAACCCTTGAAGTTTTTAGACCCCTCCTGCCGTCGAGGTGACAAGGCTAAGCCTTATTAAATTCTTAAATGCTGTTATTTGATCAAAAAAAATCTTAAAAGCTTCAACTTTGTCACCGTTTTCAAGAACACACTGTCAACTGCGACTGACGCACTGCCCACTGCGACTGCTTACTGGAATCTGCCAACTGAGACTCCCTACTTCTCCCCCTCCTCCCCCGGCTTCACCAACTTTTCCTGAACAAGTCCTGGAAAATTCTTGACATATAGGTCTCTTTGTGGAAATGGTATTTCTATGTCGTTATTTTTGAATGCTTTAAAAATGCCTCTCATTACCTGATCACGGATCAATATCCAAATATCCACATCATTGACCCAAAACAACACCCTGAAATTAACAGAATTGTCTGCAAAAGTCTGCAAAAAAACTCTTGGCTCCGGGGCATTAAGAATTTCATCTTTTATAAGTTCCTTAGTAATCAATTCAGTGACCAGATCCATATCAGATTTATATGCAACACCTATGATCAGCTCAACCCTTCTCTTTTTATCAGAAAGAGTCCAATTGGTCAGTTGCTGTGCCAATAAATCGCCATTAGGTATGATTACTTCTGCACCATCCCAGTTTTTGATTTTGCTGGCCCGGATACCAATATCCTTGACCACACCCTCAACGCCGCCTACCTCTACGGTATCTCCGATCTGAATGGGTTTTTCGAATGCCAATATGATACCGGAGACCAAGTTATTGACTATCGTCTGCAATCCAAAACCAATACCTACAGACAAAGCACCCAAAACAATCGTTATTCTATCGATCGGAATTCCCGAGGCTGCTACAGCAATCAAAAAACCAACAATTAAAACTGCCAATCTCATCAGTAAAATCGAGGATCCATATTTTTTATTCCCCAAGCTGACATTTTGCTGGTCTTTGATCGATGCCGCATAGGCAACTGTGTTTGCAAGAAAAGTGGCAACATACACTACAACAAAAAAGACGGCGATTTGAGCAAAATTGAACGAGGCATTCAGAATACTCCTCTGTTTGGACAGGAAGCCACCAATGCCGGTAATCAGCGTATCCATAATACCCAAGCTTTCAAAAAAATAGTATCCCCAAATTGCAAATGCTATAAAAGAAAACAGCTTATTTACCTTATTCTGAATGTCATTGAAATCAATCATTGAGGTAAAATCACTTTCATTCTTCCTGCTTACCTCAAGTTGTAAGTAAATAAATTCCTTAATAAGGATTACAAAAAGCACCAACGCCACGGCATGCATCAGACTCAGTGTTGCAGAAATACCGATCATTTTGCTCAAACTGAACCTCCCCAAGATATTTGCGAGTATGGAAACTGAACAGAAAGCAATATATATCCTAGCAAAAATCCTGATATAGGGAGGAATATCGATCTCTTCTTTCTCTTTCTGTAATTTCAGTAATCGTAACCCAAGAAAAATTCCAAATACACTGAATACCAACAAATGCCATCTTTCCTGATAGGCTATTTCCCAATACAGATTGCTTGCAGTACTGAACAGAAAAAGAAAAAAAAGCATCCACCAAACTTGGTACAATTCCTTTCCTATTCGTCTTCTCAACAATATACCTGAAATAGTGACCATCACTACCAAGACAAGGGCAAAAAATGAAATGGGTGGATTAGGGTAGAAAAACGGTGCAACGGCCAAAACAATCATCATTGAGGTGACGAATGGGTATTTCGGAATATAATTCATTCTACCCAGAATTATCCCCGAGAATTCCTTTTCACTTCTGATTTTTTTAAGGTTTGACCCGATCCAATAGTTGATCAAAAATACCATAAGCACCAAAAAAATACTGATGCCCAAGTTGTTTCTGATATACCTGCTGACTATGGCCTGATTCAGATTTATGGAAACCCTAAAAATATCCACTAGCCTTTCAGTGGATGGAAAATCCCTGCGTTCCCATATGAAATTGGTCTCTTTGTCAAAAAGTGCTTTTTCCAGTCCTTTTTTTTGAAAAGCCAAGTTATCGCCTATCTCGTTGATCTTGATTGTAGTATTAGAAATCCTGGACTGAAAAGTCAGTGCCTGCAATCTTTGTGAATTTAATACACTGTCTGTTCTGGACAAATTAGATCTCAGATTTGAAATAGCTGATTGGTATTCGGGAAGCAATGTGGTATCGCGGAGATTATACCTCACGAGATCATCCTGTTTGATCGAATCAATTTTGGTTTTCACCGTGGAGAGGTTATCCACCCTGTCATTTACCAACTCTTCTATCGTTGCTATTCTGGAATTGATCGAAGTCATCAAGTTCTCAAGTGCATCCAAATACCTCAAGTTGATCTTTGTTTCGGCAGCTTCCAGTCTGCTCAACACAATCAAAAAAATCCCTTCGGCCATATTGATTTCATCGGTAATAAGCGTAGTATCCATTTCATTTTTCAAAGTCTTATTAAGCTCATTGACTTTTAAAGTATATACTTGGGTTTTCCGTATACTTTCTTCCAAAGAAGGTTTAGGTTCTCCTTTACTCGAATCTGTTTCATTTTTATTTGATATTATTAAGGAATCAAGCAAATCCTGTACATTGGTCACCTGCGCAGACACTTGGCTTTGCAGTGAGATCAGCATTGCGATCGAAAACAAAATTTTTATCAACTTCACCTCTATATTTTTTTTAAATGTAAGGAGAATTTAGTACGAATGTTGGGAAAATGGATTGGATTTCAGGGAAAAAAGCTAGAAGTCCGAAGTTGGGAAGATGACGATGTAAGAGGCGAGATGTGATGTGAGAGAATCAAGAACCAGAGACAAGAAGACGTATCCTTGTCACTTCGACGGAAGGAGAAGTCTAAATAAGTCGAAAACCGAAGCACGGGGTGTCTCCAATGATAGATTTTGAAAATGGGAGAAGGGTCTCCTGAGGAACAGTAAATGATAAATATAAACATAAATAGAACCTCTTGAGATCCCTAGTACCTACCAATGACAGATTTCTTAGCTGCCGTCACCCTGATCCCGATGGCTATATCGGGATCAGCATCTCACGAGGAACAGTAAATGATAAATTGAACATAAATAGAACCTCTTGAGACCCTTCGTGCCTACTAATGACGTGAACCTTAAAATACCCCTCGGCAAGCTCGGGGAACGGATGATTTGGTTAATTGAGGTGGGGGTTGGGAAAAGCGGCGGGG
>NZ_JBGSXS010000356.1:0-6166 GCF_041751335.1 Aquiflexum sp. | reverse complement strand
ATTTGTTTTGTACCAGGGCGGTAAGACGGTTATTCGGATGCTGCTCGTCTCCGAAAAATCTATATCATTCTCATAAAACGCCCTGATTTTCAATTCATAGTTGCCCGCCGGTAAGTTGGCATAATTGGAAAACCTCCTTTTGGAATCAGTAATGATCCAATCTTTATCGTATCCTTCGAGCCGATATGCAAACCGTATCTTTTCCTGGGAGGAATATTCAAAGGCAGAAAACACAACTTCAAAACTGTTATGGAAAGGTTTCAATTTCAGTTCATCAACATAACTGATGTTTTTTTCCAAAAGCACTTTTCCCAATATTGGTTTTTCGGGAAGGACAATTTCATTGAGTACCTTCAGTTGGGTGAGGACTGGAGCTTTGGGTAAAGAATTGGGTGCAATCCGTTCCGGATAAAAGGCATTGAAGCCATTGGTTCCCCCAAAATACAATCTCCCTTCCACATCCTTGAAAGCAGAACCCAAATTAAACTCATCGGATTGCAGTCCGTCTTCCTCGGTATAGTTTTTGAAATTAAAACTGTTTTTATCCATAACGGATAGCCCATTTACCGTACTTATCCAAAGTTGACCACTGTTATCCTCTAATATTGCTTTGATGATGTCACTGGGTAATCCGTCTTTTTCCCTGAATTGAACAATTGATTCATCCAAAGGATTAAGGCGGTTGAGACCACCTCCAAAAGTTCCTATCCAAATGTAACCTGCTTTATCTTCCATCAGGGCAGTAATCATTCCATGACTGAGGCCTGATTTTGAGTTTTGGTTTTTTCTAAAATGCTTAAATGTACCGTTATCCAAGTCCATTTTGCTTAACCCACCTCCATAGGTTCCTATCCATAGGTTGTTTTTGGAATCAACCAAAAGGGCCCTGACATCATCAAAAAGCAGACTTTGAGGATTATTTGGTTGATGAAAATAATGGGTGAATTCACTTGTGAATGGGTTAAATTTGTTTAATCCTCCTCCATTGGCTGTTCCTATCCAAAGATTGCTGTCTCTATCTTCGACAATAGACCATACTTCGTTTTTGCTGAGTGAATTGGGGTTGTTGGGATCATGGCTGAAATTTTGGAATTTTTTGGTTTTGGGATCATAAATATTGATGCCACCACCGTCTGTTCCTATCCATACTTTTTTATCCCGGGCCTGATAGATGACCTGAACATGGTTATGGCTGAGGGTAAGGCCTTCACCGGCGGTATAGTAATTGAACCGGGTTTCATTTTTGGGCAATACATTTAGCCCGCCATTAAACAGGCCAATCCATAGGTTTTCATCTGCATCTTTCAGGATTGATTTTACCATTTTACCCGAAAGTCCTTTTTGTAAGGCAGGGTCGTACCTGAAATGTTCAAAGTGCTGTTGGTTTGGATTGGTTTTGTTCAACCCTTCTCCCGAATACATACCTAGCCAGATATTGCCCGAATGGTCCTCAAAAAGTGTATAAACTGAATTTCCGTTTAGGCTGTAAGGGTCAGAAGGGTCGTCTTCAAAATGCGAAACCTGACCAAGTTCTTGGTTCAGTACAAAAAGTCCCCTGCCTAGAGTTCCTATCCAAAGATTGGAAAGCCTGTCTTCCCAAAAACCCGTGATGTTCAATTCAGGTTGCTGGAAATCTCTACGTTGTTCAGGTAAGTTGAACAATTTGAAATTTTTTTCCCGGCTTTTTTTTCTGAAAAGCCCGCTTTTCTCTGTACCGATCCAAAAATCCCCTTTTGAATCTTCAAAGAAACTTTTGATCGATTGTATTTTTTTTCCTTGATGATGGATTGGGACAGCCTGGGGGTTTCCTTTTCCTTTTTCCAGGAGGTAGGCACCTCCTTCCAAAGTACCAATCCAAATGTTTTTGTTTTGGTCTTCATAAATGCTCCAGATTTTATCATCTTCCAAAAAGGAATTTTCTTTGGTAATCTGAACAGCAGAAAGTGCTTCATGATAGGACGGGGATCCCAATGGTTCTTTAATCTCCTGGAAACCTGAGATTTTGTAAACACCACCCCCATTGGTTCCTACCCAGAAATTGTGATCACTATCCATACAAAGAGCTGAAATTTTGCCAAAAATCGGTTTTTGACCTTTACCATCTTTTAGGTCAAGGGGAAAGAATCTTCCTAAACGGGGATTTAAAATATTGATGCCACCACCTTCTGTTCCAATCCAGATATTGTCAAAAGGATCAGCAAGTAAAGCCCTGATGACATTATTGTTCAGACTGTTGGGGTTTTCCGGTTCATGTCTGTACACCTCAAATTGGTAACCGTCAAATCGTGCAAGCCCGTCATCTGTTCCCAACCAGATAAACCCCGTTCTGTCCTGTAGAATTGCGAGGACTGAATTTTGGGGAAGGCCATCCTTACTGCTGTATTGGCTGAATTTGTACAGGTGAGAGGATGATTCGGCCAATGGAAGGGCGGCCTTTTGGCCCCTAACCATATGGGAAGGTAAACAGCTAAGCAAAATATATATCAGTATTCGGAACACTATTTGGCATTTTAGAAGTTTGGCATCGAATTATTATGGAGGGTTTTAATCCATTCAAAATTAATCTATCCCTCCGTCATCATTGATGAAATCCGGGAATATTTCATGATTTGGACGAATGGATACCAATTTACGGACAATTTTTCACCCTACAGACGATTGGAATCCTTCAAATGGACTTTTGAATCCCCCCTGCCAAAGATCATGGAACTAGTTTTGGAAAGATTTTGAAGGGCCAAAATTGCAAGCTGTTGCAAGTAGCCCAAACCCAAAAAACAACAAAAATTTAAACCTTAAAAGTATGAAGAAAATCGACTTTAAAAGTTACTTGATGCTTCTGCTTTTGCTCGGGATAGTCCATTTGGGATTTGCTCAGGCAGAAAGACAGATCAGTGGAAGAGTAACTGATGCAAACACAGGGGAGAGTATTCCCGGTGTAAACATATTGGTGATAGGTGCCAATATAGGAACAGTGACAGATATTGATGGGGAGTATTCCATTGATGTCAATGTGGGAAGTAGGCTGAGGTTTACTTTTATAGGATACACTTCATATGAAGCCCTTGTAGGAAACCAATCGACTTTGAATGTGGAGATGAAACTGGATTCGCAAAATTTGGACGAGGTACTCGTGATCGGATTTGGTGAGCAATCCAGGGAAACCCTTACTTCATCGGTATCCAAAGTGGACAACAGAATTCTAGAAAACATCCCTTTCCCAAATGCTGCATCAGCCATGCAGGGAACAGTTGCAGGAGTAAGGGTCCAGACTACCACAGGTCAACCCGGGGCTGCACCAAGGGTAATTGTAAGAGGGGGTACATCCATCAACAATCCAAATGGTGCGGAACCGCTTTATATAATTGATGGGGTAATTAGAAATAACATGAATGATATCAACCCTGATGATATTGAAACTTTCCAGGTTTTGAAAGATGCAGCTGCTACAGCTATATATGGTGCCAGAGGTTCCAATGGGGTAGTTATCATTACCACAAAAACAGGTAAAGCAGGTAAAACCTCTGTTACCTATAGGTACAATGTTGGTATGGCCGAACAGTGGAACCAATATGAAATGGGATCCGCAAGGGATTATATTTATTTCAATAGAATGGGGATTTTACGGCTAGCTGAGAAAACCCCAAGCCACCTCTTCAGATTAAATCAGGCAAACGGATTTGGAGTGGGAAATAACCTTACCAACAATACGGCATTTACACCTCAATATCTGACTCCTGAAAATGAGCATAAATTGAACGAAGGCTGGCAGTCCATGATCGATCCTGCCGACCCTACCAAAACCATCATATTTGATGAGGTAGACTGGCAATCAGTTCTTTTCAGACAGGCCATTACCCATAACCACTACGTACAGGTATCCGGTGGCTCTGAAAAGGCAAGGTTCGATATGGGCATTGGCTACCTCTCCAATGAAGGGGTTGCCATCAATACGGATTTCAAAAGATTTACTGTCAGAATGAACGGAGATGTCGAGGTAAACAACAAATTGTCGGTTTATGGTCGATTGAATTTTACCAATTCTTCCAATACCCAGGTTTTTAGTGAAAACCAGATTTTCCAAAGGTCCTTGGGTTTGGCTCCAACAGCCAAATTCAACTATGAAGACGGCACCTTGGCTCCCGGTCAAAACAGAAGTATGGGCAACCCTGTATATCATCTGAACAGGTCAGAGGCTTTCAATGCTACCAACAGACTGACTATGTCTGTAGGAGGAGTTTGGGAAATATTGCCGAATCTGACATTTGAGCCCATAGGTTCTGTTTATTTTGTCCAAGGTACCGAAAATTCCTTCCTACAATCCTACTTCAATACGCCAACGCAATTTGTGGATGCACGCCCTGCTTCCTTTTCGAATTCCCTGTTTTGGCAAAAGCAGTTTGATGGGGTCTTTACCTACAATAAGTCATTGGACCTCCATAATTTTCAGGCAAAGGCAGGTTTCGCTTATTTTGACAGGCAGAATTATTCAGCAAGTGCCTCAGGCAGGGGTGCAGCATCGGATTTAATCCCGACTTTAAATGCCTCAGCGGAACCGACTGCTGTTTCCAGTTCCCATTCACAGCAATTGATCTTGGGGTATTTTGGCAGGGTAACTTATGACTTTGACAGAAAATATCTTTTCTCCCTATCTGCACGGTATGACGGAGCTTCCAATTTGGGATCCAATAATTATTGGGGATTCTTTCCGGGAATATCGGCAGGTTGGAATCTTCACAGAGAGAGTTTCTGGACCAATGTCCCTTCAAGTATTTCCTCTTTAAAACTGAGAGCCAGTTATGGGGTCAATGGAAATATAGGAAACCTCACAGATTTCCATGCCCAGGGATTGTATTCAGTAGGAGCGAGGTACAATGATCTAGCTGCCATTCAGAACAATAGGATGGCCAATCAGGATTTACGCTGGGAAAGGTCAAAAACTTTGAACTTCGGAGCAGATATGGGTCTGTTTAAGAACAAGATTAATTTAACATTGGATTATTACATCAGGGATACGGATGACCTTTTGACCAATCTGGAATTGCCCCAATCAACGGGATTCTCTTCCATCCTAACCAATTTGGGATCTTTGAGAAACGAAGGGGTAGAATTGGAGTTGGGAGCCACTATAATTCAAAAAAAGGATTTCTCTTGGAATACAAGTGTGGTAGCTGCATACAATATCAATACCGTAATGAAGCTTCCTGAAAATGACAATGAAAACAACCGTATCGGTGGAGTCTTTGTTTATGATCCTGCTCTGGGCCAATATGTTTGGAAAGGTGGCCTTCAGGAAGGAGGCAGATTGGGAGATATGTTTGCATATCAATACCAGGGGGTATATGCCACGGATGAGGAAGCCTTGGGCGGTCCGCTTGACCTTTTGGTACCTGGTACTGATAAATCAAAATACGGAGGTGATGTGAGATGGGCTGATTTGGACAGGAATGACACTATCGATAGCCGTGATAGGGTTTATTCAGGTAATATTTTCCCTAGATGGACCGGAGGATTCCATAATACTTTCAATTACAAAAGGTTCACCTTGACGGTCAGGACAGATTTTGCACTCGGACACACCATTTACCATGAAACAAGGGCAAGGTTCAATGGGCAATACCAAGGAGATATAGGTATTCTTCAGGAAACTACCCGCTCTTGGCAGAATCAGGGAGACCAAACACCTTTCCCAAGATATATGTGGGCGGATCAATTGGCACAGAACAATTCATTCAGGGGCAGCACCTTTTTCTACGAAAGGGGGGATTATTTGGCCATCAGAGAACTGACCTTGGCTTATAACATTCCCCAAAGTGTGCTCAGGCCGCTTAAAATCCCAGCAGTAAGGGTCAACTTCACCGGGTCTAACTTGTATTATTTTACCAAATACACAGGGTTGAATCCAGAAGAGGGAGGTACGGATGCAGGCCGCTATCCTATACCAAGAAGTTTCTTCCTAGGTGTTAATATCAACTTCTAATCATTGGAAATCATGAAAAAATATTTGAATCAAATAAGATTATTCGGACTGTTATTTACAGGGATTTTATTGTCCAATTCCTGTTCAGAACAACTTGAACTCACTCCGATAAGTTCTATTACGGTTGCGGGATTTTGGGTGAGCGAAGACAATGCAAATGGCGCCCTGAGTGGTATGTATGTAAGGTTC
>NZ_JBGSXS010000355.1:0-5750 GCF_041751335.1 Aquiflexum sp. | reverse complement strand
AATTACAGATCGAATAACATTTGGCAGAAATACCTTTCCTGCACGGAAAAAGACGATGAACTGACCAAGTTGATGAAGGATTTTGACCTTAAAGCCAATGTATTCTGGCCATTAGCCCATTACAAATCAGCCGTCCGCTATCTCCAAAGAGACCCGGTTGACATAGCAGCCACCGGAGGTACGAATTGGCAAAAGTACCTACCACCCCGTTTTCAAAAAGTCATCTTTTATCCTGAATTATGGACTGAAAAAGAAAGAGATGATTGGGGGAAAGGTTGGGTGGTGAGGGAAGTGTTTGGGGAGGATTGATGGGAGTACAAAGTACAATGAACCAAGTACCAAGAAGGGAGAAGCGAGAAGCGGGAGGCGAGATGCGAGAACCAGAAGCTAAGAAAAAAGAGATTGGATAAGATGATCTTCGTTCAATTGTGTCAATGGCCTCTCCTTTGTCATTTCGAACGTAGAGAGAAATCTGTTCCCGACTTGGGAAAAAGACTTCTCTCCCGTACTGTTGTCGGGATCGAAGTGACAAGGATATGTTTTTTACTCCTCTTCCACCAAGTTTTTGGTTCAATTGTGTCAATGGCCTTTCCTTGTCATTTCGGTCCCGATGGCTACAGGGAAAGAAATCTTGATTCTTGGCTTCCCGATGCTCGGGACAGGCATTGGTTCTTGTTTCCAATCTCTCGACTCTCGCTTCTCGCTTCTAACATCTTATGTCTCATCCGCCACGGCGGACAAGCGTCTCAATTTTAAGGATAAAAACCTTACACGATGAAAAAAGAAATACAATTACAATTAACTCCCCAGGAAGCGTTTGATGAGGAGATTTTTCAGGAAGTGGCATTGAAGAGATTAGGGTTGAAGCCCCATGACCCAGATGCTGTTGCAAGACAGGTAAAAAGGTCTATTGATGCCCGTGGAAGGCAGATCAAAGTCAATGTGACTGCAGAAGTTTTTATCAAAGAACCACCAACTCCTTTTATTACTTCTCCAAAAGTTTATCAAAATGTCAGCAATGCTGATCCTATTATTATTGTTGGCGCAGGTCCTGCGGGAATGTTTGCGGCGTTGAGGGCCATTGAATTGGGCATAAAGCCCATTGTGATTGAAAGGGGGAAAGATGTGCGGGCCAGGAGGCGTGACATTGCAGCGATCAATAAGGAACATATCGTCAATCCTGAATCCAATTATTGCTTTGGTGAAGGTGGGGCGGGGACTTATTCGGATGGTAAATTATACACTCGATCCAAAAAACGTGGAGATATCCGCCGAATCATGGAAATATTGGTTTCCCATGGGGCAACAGAAGAAAGATTGGTTGACGCCCATCCCCACATCGGCACCAATAAACTCCCAAAATTAGTAGCAGAGCTTAGGGAAAGTATTCTTCAGGCGGGGGGAGAAGTGCTTTTTGAAACCAAAGTGACTGACCTGATTTTAGAGTCCAATGAAATCAAAGGAGTTATTACGCATGATGGGGAAAAGATATTAGGCCTTGGAGTAATTCTGGCTACAGGACATTCGGCAAGGGATATTTTTCATTTGTTGCACAAAAAAAAGATTCTGATTGAAGCCAAACCCTTTGCCTTGGGTGTAAGGATTGAGCATGCCCAATCCTTGATTGACAGGATACAATACAATTGTGAGGTGGATAGGGGGCCTTATTTGCCCGCTTCTTCTTATTCATTGGTTCATCAGACCATGTATCAGGGAAAACAGCGAGGTGTATTTTCTTTTTGCATGTGCCCGGGAGGCTTTATTGTACCAGCAGCTACTTCACCAGGGGAAATTGTAGTGAATGGTATGAGCCCAAGCAGGAGGGACAGCAAATTTGCCAATTCAGGAATGGTGGTGGCAGTTGAGTTGGAAGATCTCCCTCAATATCAGAAGTATGGGCCCTTGGCAGCCATGATGTTTCAGGATGAAGTGGAACAAAGGGCTTGGAAAGCAGGTGGGGAGACCCAGACGGCACCTGCCCAAAGAATGGTGGACTTCACCCAAGGAAAAACAAGCAAAAGTCTAATTGAAACCTCCTATCAGCCTGGTTTATTGTCTGTAGATATGCATGAAGTTTTACCTGAATTTATTGCCCAAAGATTGAAACAGGGATTAACTGCTTTTGGACAAAAGATGAAAGGTTATCTCACCAATGAAGCCCAAATCATCGGAGTCGAAAGCAGAACTTCCTCTCCCGTAAGGATTCCAAGAGATAAAGAGACTTTCGAACATCCTATCATTAAAGGCCTATTTCCTTGCGCTGAGGGTGCAGGTTATGCAGGTGGAATTGTTTCAGCGGCCATGGATGGGGAAAGGTGTGCAGAGAAGTTGATAGAGAAGGTGAGGGGTTGAAGGTTGTTGGGCATTTATGGTTTTGAATGTGGTTTTGGGTCAATTTTGTTATTTGGCTCTCCTTATCATTTCGAGTACCCAACATTCTGAAAATGTTCAAAATAGGTAATGACATCAGGTTTCTCGTCATCCCGAGTCCCCAATATTTTTAAAATGTTCAGAAAAGGAATTACATTTTGTTGATCGTCATCCTGAATCCGAGGTACGAGGTGAAGGATCTCCAAGCCTTAGGGTAGAGACTCCCCGAAAGCATCGGGGCAGGCTTTCCTACGTCAGAGTGACGGCTCCGATTTACGTCATTGGTAGGTACGAAGAATCTCCAGCGGTCCTATTTATGTTTTATAATACATTTCCTGATCCTCGTGAGATGCTTCTCCCGATAGCCCCGATAGCTATCGGGGGGATCAGGGTGACGGGTCGCTCCGAATTATGTCATTGGTAGGTACGAAGAATCTCCTGAGGTCCTATTTATGTTTATTTTAATCATTTGCGGACCCTCGTGAGATGCTTCCTACGTCATGTCATTGCTGGGAGCATTTGAAAAACTTTGATAATTTGATTAGTCCTTCGTGAGAAGTTGCAATCTCTACCCATCATGCCTTTTGGGTAAGTCGGGGTTGACAAAGGTAAAGCCTCTGGTATCGGCCCCTTCGTAAAAATCCACCAGCATGCCCATCAGAAACATATAATGTTTTTTTTCGATCAATACAGGGATATTTTCAATGACAAAATGTTGGTCTCCTTCCTTGGGTTTGTCAAAGCCCAACAAATAGGACATTCCGCCACAGCCACCGCCTTTTACGCCCACCCTCAATGAATAATCTTTAGGGATATTTTTGGTAGCCATGATGATCTTGATTTCCTCTTGGGCTTTCTGCGTGATTTTTATGGGTATCAACATGCCTTTTTAATTCTATTTTTCGTTATGAAGTTCAAATTTCGGATATTCGAAGCAAATTAAAGACAGACTATGGAGTATATAGCCGATTTACTTAAGATTGTTTTACCTGCTGGATTGGTCATTTATGGTATGTACCTGACCATTATGTCTTTCCTTAAAAAAGAAAGAGAGAAAATGATTGTCGACCTCAAAACCCAAAATACGCAAACCGTCTTGCCAATTAGGCTACAGGCAGGGGAGAGGCTTTGCTTGTTATTGGAAAGAATTACTCCCAACAACTTGATCCGAAGGGTGAATAATCCCGAATATTCTGCCCGTGAACTATACAGTCAATTGCTATTGGAGATAAGGGAAGAGTTTAATCATAACCTTTCTCAACAGGTTTATTTCTCAGACGAAACCTGGGAAGGTGTGAGAAGGGCAATGGAGAGTGTAGTGACGATAGTGAATACCGCCATGCAGGATATGAATGAAAATGCAAGGGGCTTAGACCTTGCCAAAAGAATCTTTCAAATTACCCTTGAGCAAAAAAATGATGCCATTCAAATGGCGTTGAAAGAAGTCAAATCTGAAATCAGAATCTATTATTAATTAAGCCATGGCCTCATTAAGGGAAAAAACAGTGGATTTCTTTGGAAAAGCAAAAATCCTGTACCTGTCCAAAGCAGAAAAGATTGCAGGAGAGGATGGTAGACTCAAAAAACTTTTGTTGAAAGTCGGGGAGCGGTTGAATGCTGTTTCGCATAATCCTACCGTACAGGCAGCTTTAGAACCGATTATGGTCTTCAAAAGAATGGTTCAAGCACATCGAAATGGTATGTTTAAAGTTTCTGCCAAAACTTTAGGCCTGATTGTTTTGGGGTTGGTGTATTTTGTGATGCCCATGGATATCATACCTGATTTTCTACCTTTGATAGGATATGCAGATGATATATCGGTATTAATTGCAATTTTCAATTCTGTAAAACATGAAGTGGATGCCTTTTTGGATTGGGAAAAAACAAAAGGGGGACTGCAATAATTTTTTGGTTTGAATGATTTAACCTTTCTTTATCCCTTATGAAAAAAATAGCATTTCTTGCAGGTACCTCAGGATTGGTAGGTATGCAGCTGTTGCACCAACTGTTACAGGACACCTCATATGACAACATAATTTCTGTCGGACGTCGTAAACTGGCCTTGAAGCATCAGAAATTGGTACAAGTTGAAGGTGATTTCAAGAATATTCGAAATTGGAATCTTGAAGAAAAACTGAGGGAAGAAGACCTTGGTGGAGAAAATTTTACTTTGATCGATGCTATCAATTCCAAATCTGTAGAGATGCATGCTTTTTGTTCGTTGGGAACCACCATCAAGACTGCAGGTTCAAAGGATAAATTTTATGAAATAGACCATGATTACGTGATGAACTTTTCGAGATGGGTGAAGGAATTGGGAGTCAGCCGTTTTCTCTATGTCAGTGCAATGGGTGCAGATCCACAATCATCTGTATTTTACAACAAGGTCAAAGGAGAAGTGGAAGAAGATCTGAAGGTAATTCCTTTTGAATATTTGGGTCTTTTTGAACCATCTCTTTTGTTAGGAAACCGAAATGAGTTCAGGTTTGGTGAAGAAGTGGCCAAAATTGTCACCAAGCCCTTGATATGGCTGAAATTGGCAAAAAAATACAGACCGATCTATGACCATCAGGTAGCAAAAGCCATGATTGGTCATGCCAACAAAAGCAAATCAGTTAAAGCAGAGGTCATATCCTCCAAAGAAATGCAGAACTTTTAATTATGATTGCAGTCATTCAAAGAGTATCGGAGTCCTCTGTAAAAATAGACGGTATCATCTGCGGCCAAATAGGAGAAGGTTTGATGGTGCTATTGGGTATTGAAGAAGCAGATGGTACTGAGGATATCGCGTGGTTGAGCAAGAAAACCGTTAATCTTAGGATATTTCCTGATGAAAATGGCGTAATGAATAAAAGTCTTTTGGAAACTGATGGAGGTATATTATTGATTTCCCAGTTTACCCTCCATGCAAGTACAAAAAAAGGAAACAGGCCCTCCTACATCAAAGCCGCCAAACCCGAAATTGCCATCCCTCTATATGAACGTTTTATCAAAACCCTTGAATCAGAACTTGGAAAACCAATTCAAACCGGGGAATTCGGTGCAGATATGAAAGTCGCATTAGTTAACGACGGACCTGTTACGATCATAATTGATAGTAGGAATAGGGGGTAGGCTATAAGTTAAATTTTTAGTTGTTGGAATTGTTGTAAAAGTTGTTTACTGTGTATAGATTTCTTTAAAATCTTTTATCATATTGTGTAGTTTTTAGGGTTCTCCCAAAATCCCAATTTTATGAAATCTAAACATATACCCTCGACATTTCGCACTGTCCGATTTTTAATTTTTGTTTCATTTATATTTAGTTGCGATACGGATGACTCCACACCTACTTCCCCTCCGACTGGTACAGGTGTATTTTATCTTGCTGAAAACGGTAT
>NZ_JBGSXS010000354.1:0-3041 GCF_041751335.1 Aquiflexum sp. | reverse complement strand
TAAATTGGTGCCTGCGATTTCTGTTTTTGAATACTAAACCACGATAAAAACCTGAGAATGCAGGGCTTAGGAGTAGATTTTTTCCATATTAGTAGGTTTAACTTAGGATGATGAGCTTAAGTTGCACTTCTATTCCATTTTATATATTAAATGATTTAATGGTTAGCATAAGCAAAAAAAGGCTTTGAATTTTGAAAGGAAATGCATGTAGGAAGAGCTCCATTTGTTTCATATCCTCCGTCTCCTTATTTTGTTTTTGTTAATTGTAATGAATTCGTTATCTCCGCTAGTCTCTAATGTTTTTAAAGCAGATTTAAGAAAAGATAGAATTGTATAATAGTCTTCTTTATCGTATCTCAAAAAAATAACAGTTAATCCAGATAGTTGATGTGCAAAAATCCATTCTCCAAAGTCTTTATCTTCTGTAATCAAAATTTGGCTATTTTGTCTGACTAAAGCGATGATATCCTCATCATTCATGCCGGCATTTGTCTCCTTCACCCAATCTATTTTATATCCATCTTCTCTTAAAGCCTTAACTAAATTTCCATTTAGTCCCTCGTCAGCCACAATCATCCTCAAGCAATTTTGAGCGTTTCTTCACTCTCTATCACAGATGCTGCAAAGGCCACACATGCCAAAATATCATCTTTGGTGATATGTGGGTACATCTCAATAATTTCATCAAACGAGAATCCCCCCGCTATCTTTCTCAAGATCAATTCAACAGTAATTCGAGTTCCTTTCACTACCGGTTTTCCAAGCATTACCTTGGGATTTGCTGTTATTCTATCCTGATACAACATATTATCTTTTTCTTAAATCTATTTTTATATCCCAATAACCGATCTAATATAATGAAATTATAGCGTAATTTCTTCTAATCAAGATCTATGCAGAAAGCCTCTGCTTTCTTAAAGAATGGTGGTCAATGATTTCAATTACAAATTGGTAAAAAATAAAAGGGTGGAATTAAAAATCCCACCCAGCCCTACACCAATTGTTGAACTACACCCAGACGGGGCTTTAGTTACGCTGTCTTCCCATTTTATATATTAAATGATTTAATGGCTATTATTAAAATAGTTTGGGTGTGTCATAGAGAATTTTGTAATTCTCTACAAAAGAACATCTAAAAGACAAATTTTGAAATCAACAAATCCTGATTTTAATTGGACCGGAAAAGTTAAAAACTGGAATAGCTTTAGATAGCTATACGGTATGCAAATTAAGATCAAATAATCCTTCAACATCGATTCAATAAGCTAAGGTTTCTTTTCCGTATAAAGCCAACCAATATAACCCATTATGTATAGCCATGCAGTAATAGAAACAACTACGAATGAATAATCCTCAAATATATCCGTATTTTCAGCGTTAAGAAGTAAAGGATAAACAAAAAAAGCTGTTGTGATAAAAGCTTTCTGAATCTTATGTTTTGTTTGATGGTTAATCAGAAGAACACTTCCAATAGCAAGAATATGAATGAAGCTGAAAAATGATTTTAGAATTTCAATAAGGTTTAAAGCAAATAAATTTGAAATAATTATTGGAGTTACAACCCAAACAAATATCCCAATTGATAAAATAACATTTTTACTCATTTTGAAACATTTAATTATTGATTATCAATATTTGAGAATAAAGCTTTACCTATCTAAATATCAAACTATCCTTCAAATTGTCGGCCTCCATTGAATTTTATCCACAATTTGTTCAAATGAATAATCTCCAATTTCCATTACTTTGCCATTTTCATTGATATAACCGTATTGGGAGCATTGGATCTTAGTGTGGTTGAATTCTGTCTCTTTTTCAGATTTATGCAAATATGCAATTTTACAACCCACTCCAAATATTGCTTTGTTTTCAAAAAATGATGTCACCATCTCAAACTGTGGCTCGATTACTATTTCTCCTTTTTGATTTGCAAATCCAATTCTACCGGATTCGTCAATAATGCGAATTTTATTTTCAATAAGGTAATCTGGGTTAGGTTCTCCAATGCTGATATTAAAGACATGAAATAGAATCTCTTCCTGCGAATTGATTGCATAAAAGCCTTGACGGTCATTCAATTGAAAAATAGCGAAATGACCAAAATCATTATTGTTCAGGTCTATCGAAAAATATTTCAGAGTGTCGAGTGTTCGAATTGTTTCCCCATCCTGATTGACCAAATCGAAAATCATTACCCACGATTTAGTATCCCTTATTTCAACTTTGAAAAGTTCAGGTTTTTTAGTAATGCATCCTGAAAATATAATGAGTCCAAGAAATATAATGATCTTACCCATTTTCATCATTTTTTCTGAGAGCATTTTTGTGATAGTTAATCCTTAATAATATCTATTAAAGATCTGATTAGTTTATTATATATCCAATCCATCTTCCTACCTTTTTACCAGATCACATCCTCCATATTCTGTATCCCATAACCACAAAAAAACCACCGCTTTCGCAGTGGTCTTATGGTTTGAGAGAGGTATAGGTTATAGTAGGTAAGCTTACTTGAGTGTAAACTCCGGCAACTTCATAATCTTCCCGCCCGCCATAGCAGACTCATGGGCCAAGATACCCACACAGGTTATATTGGCTGATTCTCTAGCATCCGGATAAGGTGCCCTACCTTCGGACAATGCCGATAAAAACTCATGAACCAAGTGGGGATGGGAACCACCATGGCCTGCACCCTGGATAAAGGACAAATGCTGATTGTCATCCGAATCATATACCCCTGCGGTGGTAAAGGAGGCAATTTCTTTGGGAAGCAAATGACCATAGTCAGGAACTTTCACTTTGGAAGGCACTTCACCGGTATGGATTACAGAATCCTCATGCTCGATCAATGTCCACTCAAAGGATTTTTTGGAGCCATATACATCGAAACTTTCCCGATACTGTCTCGCTGTATTGAACAAGGAACGGGTCACTTCTGCCGAAAGATCAGAATCCTTGAGTTTGATATGACAGGTCTCGATAGCGAATGGCGAACCATATTTTTCGATCAGGTTTTCATCAATCCTACCTGAACCAAAACA
>NZ_JBGSXS010000353.1:0-6924 GCF_041751335.1 Aquiflexum sp. | reverse complement strand
TACTACCGGAAAATACATCGGAGCTCTTGGGGGCCATGAAAATATCCCCCCAGAATGCAGGCAAGGTCAGTGTTGACCAAAAGGTGTTGATCAAATTGGATAACTACCCCTTTCAGGAATATGGCGCTTTGATCGGTAAGATTACCAACATTTCAGTTTCTCCGGACGACAAATTCAATTATTTAGTCTATGCCTCATTGCCTAATGGGACGACAACTTCTTTCAATAGGGAAATTCGTTTTAATCAGGAACTTTTGGGAAATGCAGAGATCATCACCGAGGAATTGAGTGTTGCGGAGAGGCTGTTTTTCAAGTTCAGGTCATTAATGGTTTATTGATATGGAAGATGCCATCAGGTTTCTGGCATAAAGTACGGTGATTATCTTAAAGATGGATTAGTAGGATCGAAGTAGAAAAAAAAGAAAATCAAATTAAAACTAGTCCGTCAATTCTTTGAAAATGCTTTTTGTTTAAAACTTTTGTCTGTTTATAGTATTAGTTATATCTTTAGTCTTTTGAGAATATTTATGGGAAGTTCCTTTAGAAAAAATACTGAGTCTCTTAGGTTCAATACCTTGATCATCTCTATTTTATTGTTTTGTTTTTCATGTGGCAGAGAAAATACAACCGAATCTGAAATTAAAAGCAAGCTCGCGTATTTTCTAGAGAAGATCGATTCCATTCGCATAGATCGGGAAAACAAAGTCATGTTGCTGGATTTTAATCCAACAATCAAACGTTTCCTGGCTTTTGATCAGATCACGGAGGAATTTTTGATTCTAGATGATCGGGGCCAAATATTAGAGTCTATATATAGGGTGGGAGAAGGTCCAAACGAGTACAATTCCAGCATTCTTGCAGCTTCTTTTAATGATAAAGAAGGAGGATATTTTATGCTCAGTTCAAATGAGTTTCTTTGGTACACCGAAAATTGGAAAGTTGAAAAAAGAATTCGGTTTGCATCTCATGTTCAGATAAGATTTTATTCGGGACCCAAACTCAAAGTACCATATTATAGACTTTCCAGTTCCTCTGAACCTTATTTCTTCACCGGCTTTTTTTCTGGGATCAATTCATTTGTTGGTGGCGACATGAAAGAATTTACTTCCGAATACCTCATTGAACAATTCAAACCCCAAAATGAAGGTCTGGAATGGAAGTTATCCAATGATACCGAACTTATCCCGGACTTTGAGTTAGATAAAGATAATAAGGAGATGAAACCCGTTCAGATATATTCATTGGACAGCGAAGCTAAAATCATGTATCTGACTTTTGAAAGATCCAAGGAGATTGGTGTATATGATTTGGCGAATGATTTTGAGTTGAAAGGAAAAATGAGCTTTGATCACGAGATCTTTAACTTATCTAATAAGTCTAAAAATACAGGACTATTCAACTTCGGTGACGATACGTTTGGTGTTCTTTACTTTATGGGACTTTCTGAGGCCGGAACCGAGGCCAGAAAGTCCAATAATTCTGATTATTTTCCTTTTTCCGATCCTTCGCTTTACAGACTGATCGTGGTACATAATGGCAATCAACAGGAAAATGAAATCGAATTTCCGCTTAAATGCGAGCCACATTCGGAGATCATTCAGGTGTCCGAAAACCGCATCCTATTGCGCGACAAGTATATGGGGAGTGACGAACCTGATTATTCAACCTATTCAATATATGAATTAAAATCCCATTGATGATGCCGGATCGGAAGTCAAATCTGCAAAAACCTATGATAGTGAATTACTAAATATACGCTATCCACTTGTCCTTTGCTATTGTTAGAAACTCGTAGCCCCCCCAAATGTAGAGGCGGCATAATTTCCCAGAAGATTTATAGGACAGGCTTTCAAAAATTAAAAATGAAGTATAACACGCTGACGTTGCTGGTTCTTTCCGCTTCCCTATTGCAAAATTGTGGAAATAAAGACAATGTGGACACCCTAGTATCCATCAATACAATAGAGATCCGGAAGGACTTTTTGTTTGGTGATTCGCCGGAATTTCAGATTGAAATTCTGGACACTATAAACCTTGAGGCTCCGGGAAATCCTCCGCTTACATCAATTCAAGATATAGCCTTCTCAGAGAACTTCTTTCTCCTATTGGACAGAATACATGGTCTTTTAAAATTTGACAACAGCGGTAGTTTTCTCCGGTCAATCGGGGAGAAGGGAGAGGGGCCAGATGAATATACTATGCCCTATGCGATTCACTTGGATGAAAAGGAAAATGCTGTCATTGTGGCAGATTGGCAAAAAATGACCGTGATTTCCTATGACCTTGAGGGAAAATTTGAATCGACAAGCAATAAACTTCCTGGGCATCCTATCTCCTTCTATAAAGATAATGATACCCTTCTGGTTGTTCAGGAGACAATGAATGGTACCAAAGAAAAACCCCGTCAGGTGTTGATAAGCTCAATTGAACCCAAAACCCTTGAAGTAAAAAACTGGGAAAGGCCACTTTACGGCTATCATTCTAATTACACAAGAATCCATCCAATCCCTAGGATAATAAGTCGGGTAAACAAGGCAATCTTGTTTTATATGCCAATTATTCGGGGAGAGATAGGATCGCATAGCGACAGGGATACGATTTTTAGAAAACAGGAGGGTCGATTGACCCCAGAATACCTACTTCAATTCACTGGATTTGACAACGCACTTCAATTGGTAATAAGCCAAGTGGTGATGTCCGATAAAAATGCGTTTTTACGTGTTGTATATGACAATCGTTCCTATTTTATAGTAATTGATTTGGAAAACAACCGTCCCCTAATTCATTCAAGGCAACTATTTAATCGGGAGTTGACGGAAGAAATCGTTCCAAAGCCATTGAACGGGGACCTGTTTTACTCCATACTACGGGACGAGGAAAATTCCAAGGAGGACACCGAGGAGAAAAATCCACTGATCCTGTTTTATCGGATAATATCCCCTGGTTAGCGGGTTATAGGGATCGCTAGTTGGTTAACTGAATATCTGGATAAATTTGAATTTCAAACGAATATCAAATATTCCAGCAAGATGGATAGACTCAACCAAAACAAGCGGGAAGTTTTATTTCCTGAAATTTTTTCAACTAAAATCCTAACCATCAGTTGTTTTTCCAGTTTTTACCTAGTATTTTAGTACGTATGCAAGACGCATTTGTATCCTTTGTAGGCATCTGATGGTTTGAATTGCCTCCAAATTCTTCAACCAGGAAAATAAATGGGACTAAGAGTCACGTCCTGAGAATCGAAATAAGTGATGCTTAACTAAAAAATATGGATCCAACACCAATCAGCTTTAAGGCTATTTCCGATATAACCATTTGCAAACTACCAATACCGAGCTCAACCTGGCATTTTGGGTTGTTTTGTTTGATGTCTATTTTTTTTGGGTTTGTATCGGTTTCCTGCCAAAAGGGGAATAACGAGCAAGAAACATATACCATGAATTATTTGGTTGATACTGTCTTAATTGACTCAAAAGAGCGTATATTATATATATCGGGGTATATGAAGGGTTCAAGCTTGGATGATGATGAAGGATCCTTTTTCCTGTATAATCACCATGATCTTTCCATTGACGAAATCAACCTCGATCGAAAAGAGTTTGTGGAAACCTATCCCCTTGATGCTGAAGGACCCAATGGGGTAGGAAATTTTATCTTGGACCTGCAGGTACTGGATGATAACCTATTCTTTGGCAAATCAGTACCTTTCTCGACCGTTTTCGATAAAAGCGGGCGTGTAATCCAAAAGATCAATTGGCTAACAGCAAAGGATTCTGTAGGAGACCCATTTGGTGAAGGACCGCCTAATTCGGAAGTAGTAGTAGACACCAAGAATTGGCGAGTGATGGGAACCAATCTTGACTTCCTTAAAACGACAGCCTTTTTGGGTGTTCTTTCAGTCGAGGATCGTTTGGTAAAAAATATCAATATAGATCCAGAGAATTCCTTTTCTAATTATTTCTTGAAAGCTGACAATTACTATCAAAACCCTTGGGTATTTCTAGGTTCTATTGAGAATTATATTTACGTAAGCCACGAATATTCCAATGAAATAATTCATTTTAATCCAGAGGGTGAGCTTGTAAAAGTAGTCAACTATGAACCAAAATTGACTCCTAGGAGAGCTAATTTGCCGGAAACTTTAACCGGTACCCGGGAGCAAATCAGAAGGGAAAGTCGGAAGCTTATGGAGCAAGTCCGTTTTGAAGCCCCGGTATGGGACAAAGTAAACCGGCGCTATTTCAGATTGTCGGCCAAAAGAATCTTTGAGGAAGGGGCGGAGGATGAATTCTTGCCGCTCAAAAAGACTCATGTATTTTTGACAGTGTTCGATGCCGGGTTTAACCTTGTTTCGGAGATTGAACTTAAAGAATTATTTGACGAGAATTATAAATACTTTGCCAAAGACGGGAAGCTTTGGATATGTCAAAACTTTTCGGATGAGCTTGGATTTCTTGTGTTTGATTTGAAAATCAACTAAAGATTTGATTCCACCTATTTGTCTGCATACAGCAAATTATTGGTATTTGACTCAAACTATCAGTTCTTGGATGAAAAGAAGTTAGGGTATGCTTTTATTTAAAGTGGCTAAAGGAATATTGTGGTATTTTACAGTGAGAAAACTTACACAACAAAATCAATAATTTTGTCAGTAAATCTCAAAATGATTAATTTCACATTAAACAAATCAATATGAAACTACAGATAATTCAGGACAGCAAGGGAAAGGCCACAGGAGTTTACATCCCAATCAGGGAATGGAAAGAACTCAAAAAGCAATTTAAGGATTTGGAAGCCTTGGAGTATGAGGAGCCTACCAAAGAACAAATTTTGCAAGAGATTAAAGAAGCTGTAAACGAACTTAAGTTGGTAGAACAGGGAAAACTTAAAGCCCGACCTGCAAAAGAGCTTTTGGATGAGTTATAGCATATCTTCCATCCCGCTATTTGACAAGCAAGCCAAACGGCTGGGAAAGAAATATCCTTCCCTTAAAAATGACCTTGCTGGACTAATCGACCAGCTCACCCAAAATCCTGAAAAAGGAACGCCTCTTGGCAACAATTTTTTTAAAATCAGACTTGCCATTCGATCCAAAGGAAAAGGAAAATCAGGTGGAGCAAGGATAATTACTTTTGTGAAGGTTACCCGAACTACAGTATATCTGGCTTCGATTTTTGACAAGTCAGAAAAAGGAAACATCACGGATTCTGAATTGGAACAGATTTTTAAATTAATCCCCTGACATGGTGAATCCCGGCTATCAGTATAAAAATACACCCCCTATCAGCTCAATTGAACCCAAAACCCTTAAAGTTAAAAACTGGGAAAGGCCACTTTATGGCTATCATTCTGATTACACACGTATCCATCCAATCCCTAGGATAATAAGTCTGGTAAACAACGCAAACTTGTTTTATATGCCAATCATTCGGGGAGAGATATCATCGCATAGTGACAGGGATACGATTTTTGGAAAAGAGGATGATTACCTAGTTCCAGAATACTTACTTCATTTCATTGGATTTGACAACACACTTCAATTGGGAATAAGCCAAGTGGTGATGTCCGATAAAAATGCGTTTTTACGTGTAGTATATGACAATCGTTCCTATTTTATAATAATTGATTTGGAAAACAATCGTCCCCAAATTCATTTAAGGCAATTATTTGATCAGGAGATGACACATGAAATGATTCCAAAGCCATTGAATAAAGATGTGTTTTACTCCATACATAGGAATGAGGATGAAATTGAGGAGAGAAATCCGCTGCTCGTGATGTATCGTTTGCTATCTACAAGAAATTGATTATAAAATTTTAGTTTTGAAAACGACTTTTCCATTCTATAAACAACCCCGCTCCAAAGCCAGTGGCCCCACTTGCTTGCGCATTATTGCCAAGCACTATGGTATGCTGATTTCCCTGAAAGAAACCCGAGAGATAGCAGAGACGACTAAGGAAGGAAGCAGCTTGCTAAAGTTAAGTATTGCTGCAGAGACCATGGGGTTCCAATTCATCTGTGCCAAACTGAATTCCATCTTACTATGAATACAACTGTAACTATAAATAGTATTTTTACTACAATTTTTAAGATAGTTTTTAAATCGTAGTATTTTTACTACATTTATGGAATGGATAGATAATGGAATATGAAAAAACTCAAAGTAAAAGAAGTACTCAAACTGCTCTTAGAAGATGGCTGGAGGCTTTGTAGACATAAAGGCACCAGTCACCGACAGTTCAAGCACCCAACAAAAAAAGGGAAAGTAACTGTTAACGGCAAGGAGAGTGATACTTTGAGTCAGGAACTCCTCAACAGTATTTGGAAGCAGGCTGGGTGGCGTTAATTCACCTTTCCTTTCAAAAATAAATCGTAGATAATAAATCGGAAAAATCATGGAAAAAATCAAAGTTCAAATCACCTGGTTGGATAACTATGGTGCGTATAGCGAAGCCGTTCCTGGCTGTGTCGCTACCAATGATACATTTGAAGGAATAAAAGAAGCTTATAAGGAAGCCTTAGAGTTTCATTTAAAAGGAATGAAAGAAGACGGTGATGATATACCAGAAGTGCTTCAAAGAGAATATGAATTGGAATTTGAAGCAGATACCCAAGCATTGCTCAAGCTTGTAGATGGCAAAGTAACTAGAGCTGCTATAGCTAGGGTCACAGGGATCAATGAAAGACAGCTGGGACATTATATTACAGGAAGGGTTACTCCTAGATCAAATAATAGAGAAAAAGTAATAGAGGGTATCCACAGACTGGGAAAAGAGCTCTTAAGTGTAGTATAACAGCATAATTATTCGGATCAAAAAAACCTAAACTCACCTCACCCCATAACTCAGCCTCATCGTAATCGATGCGCTTTTTTCTTTAGAGGAAGTATTAAAAGTCCCACCCCATGAATAATCCTCTGT
>NZ_JBGSXS010000352.1:0-29103 GCF_041751335.1 Aquiflexum sp. | reverse complement strand
AATAATCTTTTTATCTTTGCCTAAGTCAAAAAAACCGAGTATGCTATTAGAATTTGAAAAACCAATCGCTGATTTGGAGCTGAAGCTTCAGGAAATGAAGGATTTAGCCAAAGGTAGAAACATTGATTTGACTACGGATATTCAGTCTTTGGAAGAAAAGATTCAGACTTTGAAAAAGGAAACTTTCCAACATCTCACCAGGTGGCAAAGGGTTCAGCTGTCCCGACATGCGGATAGGCCATATGCCCTTGACTATATTTATGAAATCACTACTGATTTTATAGAAATCCATGGAGATCGTACCGTCAAAGATGACAAAGCGATGATAGGTGGACTTGGAGATATAGATGGAAGGACAGTGATGTTTGTAGGCCAACAAAAAGGCAGAAATACCAAGCAAAGACAGGAACGGAATTTTGGAATGGCCAATCCTGAAGGTTATAGAAAGGCTTTGAGGCTGATGAAAATGGCGGAAAAGTTTGGTAAACCAATTGTTACCTTAATTGATACCCCAGGTGCTTTTCCAGGTATTGAGGCTGAGGAACGAGGTCAGGGTGAAGCCATAGCAAGGAACCTGAAGGAGATGTTTATGTTGAAGGTACCTGTAATCTGTATCATTATAGGTGAAGGTGCCTCCGGAGGTGCTTTGGGTATAGCCATTGGAGATAAAGTTTTTATGCTCGAAAACACATGGTATTCAGTGATTTCACCAGAATCATGTTCATCCATTTTATGGAGAAGTTGGGATTACAAAGAACAGGCAGCAGAGGCATTGAAGCTTACTGCGACGGATATGAAAGGTAACGGTCTCATTGATGGGATTATTGAAGAACCTCTTGGTGGTGCCCATAAAGACATGAAAAAAATGGCCGGGACTATAAAACACACGATCCTTGAAGCTTTAAAAGAATTGGATAAAATAAAACCCGAAAAACGCATTGACCAAAGAATAGACAAATTCTGTGCAATGGGAGTTTTTGAGGAATAGAATCAGATTTTCTTTCCCACAAAATCATTTTCAGTTCCAATTTATTTTGGCATATGGTTTTGTGGGATTATTATTTTCAGTAGGATCCAAATGAACTTACATGTAATCCAAACAGGGTTTTTTAAATTAGATGGAGGTGCCATGTTTGGCGTCGTTCCTAAAGTCCTTTGGTCAAAAACCAATCCTGCAGATGGGAACAACCTTTGTACATGGGCCATGCGTTGTTTGCTAGTGGAATCGGGAGATCGGCTGATACTGATCGATAATGGGATTGGAGATAAACAGGATGCCAGGTTTTTTTCACACTATTTCCTACATGGAGACATGAGTCTTGAAAAGTCACTTCATAGCAAAGGTTTTAGCTTTGAAGATATTACTGATAATTTCCTGACCCATTTGCATTTTGACCATTGTGGAGGTGGAGTCAGGTACCTTAATGGAAATCCAGCTAATCTGGAAATGACCTTTCCAAATGCTGTCTATTGGTCAAATGAGGATCACTTGAAATGGGCAATGGAACCTAATGCCCGAGAAAAGGCATCTTTTTTAAAGGAAAATATAGTTCCAATTCAGGAAAGTGGACAGCTAAAATTTCTTAATTTGAATGAAAAGAAATTCGGTACCTCATTTGAATTTTTGACTGCTGATGGACATACGGATAAGCAGATGCTGCCCAAGCTCAACTATAGAGGAAGAACTATTGTTTTTGCTGCTGACCTGCTGCCTTCTGTTGGACATATTCCTTTGCCTTATGTAATGGGTTATGATACACGACCTTTAATTACCTTAGCTGAAAAAAAGACTTTTCTGGAAGAAGCGGCCTTGAACAAATATGTTATATTTCTGGAACATGATCCCATAAACGAATGCTGCACTGTTAAAATGACTGAAAAAGGCGTACGTTTGGACCAAACATTTTCATTGAATGAACTCTGATAAAAAAATTGGAATAGCGCTCTCAGGTGGGGGAGTTAGGGGCGTCGCACATTTAGGTGTTCTGAAGGCCCTAAACCAACACGGAATATTCCCAAATAGATTCAGCGGAAGCAGTGCAGGTGCTATTGTGGGGGCATTGTATTGTAGCGGAATGGTGCCGGATGAAATTCTGGAAATTATCATTAAAACCAATTATTTTAAATTTATAAAACCAGCCATTAGTTGGACCGGAATCCTTAAAATGGATTCTGTGGAAGAACTTTATGCCAAATACCTGCCAACCAATAATTTTGCTGACCTAAAAATTCCACTGACAGTAGTTGCTGTCGATATTAAAAGAGCAAAAGTGGTTTATTTCTCGGAAGGAGAACTGATCAAACCACTGATGGCATCGTCCTGCATTCCGGGAATGTTTGACCCCATGGAAATCAATAATGTATTTTATGTGGATGGGGGAGTCCTTAACAATCTTCCGATAGAACCTTTGGAAGGTTTCTGTGATGCCATTATTGGTGTAAACTGTAACCACCTCCCGATAGAACACAATATCAAAAATATCAAAGCCCTCATTGAAAGGACAGTAATCATGTCCATGAACTACAATGCCTACAGTAGAAAAAGTAGCTGTGATTATTTCATAGAGCCGAAGGGTCTGGCCAGATATGGTGTTTTGGATATCAAAAAAGCAAAAGAAATTTTCGAGGCAGGTTATGAAACAGTAGTTGAATTTATTGCTGAGTATCCCGGAATTACTGAACTTGCCATTGATACAAAAAAAGAATTAAAATCATGATGAAGTTTTTGTCAAGGATTGTGTTTTGGATTAGTGGTTGGTCATTAAATATCGGCTGGCCAAAAGACCTGAAGAAAGCTGTTTTGATTGCTATTCCCCATACAAGCAACTGGGATATATTATATGCAAGGGCAGCATTTTTTCTAATGGATATTCCAGTAAGATTTACCATCAAAAAAGAAGTTATGGTGGGCCCATTGGGTTGGATGATTAAGGGATTGGGTGGAATAGCCATTGATAGGAAGAGAATTCCGGGCGGAAGAAAGCAAACCTACACTGAGGCCATGGTCAATATGTTGAAAGATGCTGATGAATTGGTGATTATGGTGACTCCTGAAGGAACACGAAGCTTTGCCCCAAGATGGAAATCAGGATTTTATCATATCGCATTAGGAGCGGATGTTCCTATTGTCATTGGGTATTTAGATTATAAAAAGAAAGAAGCAGGCATCGGCCCGGTAATTTATCCAAATGGAAAAATGGATGAACAAATAGAGGAAATGAAGACTTTTGGAAGAAAGGTTACTGGAAAGTATCCCGAAAAAGGTATTCGGTAATAAGATTGTTTAATTTTTTGTGAACGGATTGTATAGATTTTTGGTAGAATACGCAGACTGATTTTTTTATAGGTAATATCGAATGATTGGAAGCTTTAGGATAAAAATTTAAAATCATGTTTAGAGCGAATTTCAGAAAATTCAAAAAACACACTTCTTTCCAGATCATTCTGGAGAGCGTTAAGGATTTTGCCAAAAATGAGGCGATGACCTTTGCGGCTTCCACGGCTTTTTATACCATATTTAGTTTGCCCGGCCTCTTGATTGTAGCCCTAACGGTAGCTTCTTATTTTTACAGCGAGGGTGAAGTACGTGAAGAGTTACTCAATCAAGTTACCGAAACCCTGGGTTCTGACAGTGCCGAAACATTCGATAATATCATCAAAAGTGCCAGAGTGGATAACCAGAGTATTTGGGCCAAAGTACTGGGTGTAGGAGTATTAATATTCAGTGCCACAACAGTATTTGTAAGTTTACAGAATAGTATCAATCATATTTGGCATATAAAAGCCAAGCCGGAAAGAGGGATTTTAAAATTTCTAATCAACCGGTTACTGAGTTTTTCTATGGTTGCTTCCATAGGATTTGTTTTATTGGTTTCCCTTTTGGTTGATGCCATCATTGTGATTTTTTTTAAATATCTATCAAATTTATTGGATGAATCAACCTTGTTTTTAGCTTCTATTGCAAACTTTATATTTGCCCAGGGTATTTTGGTTGTCATTTTTGGGCTGATGTATAGAGTCCTTCCAGATGCCCGTGTAAAATGGAGAGATGTTTGGCTCGGGGCGTTTGTGACCATGCTTTTGTTTGCTTTGGGGAAATACTTATTGGGTATTTATATGGCAAATTCGGAAGTTGGAAGTGCCTATGGGACCGCAGGATCCTTGGTATTTATCCTCATTTGGATTTATTATTCCGTGATCATCTTCTTATTCGGAGCTCAGATTACTTTTTACATTGCAGAAAAAGCCGGGGGAAGTATAACCCCCTATAAGGAAGCCGTTAGGGTTGAATTGATGGAAGTAGATGGTGATGGAGAGGTGATCAAAAAAGCTACGGATAAGGATACTCCCCAAGAAATAGAGCAGGCTGGGAAAGAGGAAGAAAAAGCCATAGAAAAAGAAAAAAAGGATGAAGCAAAGGAAAAACAAGAAAAGGATAATGAAGTTGATTGACACCAATATATCCATTTATTGCCAGTAACCCAATATTCTACTACCAACAGGTCAGAAGTCCGAAGTCGGAAGTCCGATGTACTGGACATTTCAATTTCCTAGCGAGTATAATATTGAATTACTATTTTACTAGCATCATTGCGTACATTCATGTTATATAATTAAGGGAATCCGGTAATTCATTCAACTGTCAAAGTAATGTCATCAAAGTAAACCTTACCGATTGTTTTGGGCCCCATTACCATATAAACAGTGATGTATTCTACATCTTTTGGAAAACTGGGAAGTGTAATCGCCAAAGGTTCCCAGTCAAAAGTTCCAAAAACCCGAAATCTGTTTTGGGAGCTCAAAAACCTGTTGATGGTTGTGCCTTCGCTGTCCTCAACAGGAAACATTCTGATCGAAATGTATATGTTACTGCCGGGGCTTTTTAATTCAATATTTTCACCTTTTAAATGAGCCCTTAAGGTCAAGCGTCTTCCTTCTGCGGGCATTGGGCCATCGTAGGTTTGCCTCCATAAAGCAGCATTTATGTTGAGGCTGTCCTGATTTTCAATAAATAATGATCTGTTTCCGGAAAGGAAAGTTTCCTGACTGACCCCTAAAGAAAATCCTTCATTTGCGACTGGCGCCCATGGAGTAACTGAATCAGGAGATAAGGAAATATCTATATTCCGTAGGAGTTGTGAATTTGCAGGTAAACTATCTTTACCAAAATCACATTGGAAAAATAGCAGGCAGATTGATATGACGAGTAATCCTTTATTCATTTGGAAAAGATAATAGACTTATCCGGAAAAACGGAAATCAATCAGGGAGGTTTGACAATTTTTATAATTCAGTTTTATGATTATCCGCAATGATAGGAGTAAATCTGAAATCCCAATGGTTAATTTGTCAAACGCTAAATTACAGTTTACCTTGGTCTTCAGTCTTCTAGCCATTTATACAGAAAACGTCCTCGACTTGCATATAGGTAAATATTCAAATTCAGTTTTTTTATTTATATTGGTTAAATAACCCATAATATTGTTCAATATGAAAAAATGGCTAAAGGTTAGCTTGATACTGCTAGTGGTTATTGCAATCATTTTTGTTTCATATACACTTTACCAATTTAGAGATCGTCACAAAGGCCATGAGGTCGATCTGAAAATCAATTCTTCCCATTCATCAGCTATCAAAGCCGGGTTTTCCAAAGTTGACATCACTCCAATTGATTTCGATACTTGGACAGATAATAATGGAGATGCCCACTTCAACGAGAAGGACGGGGATGTTTACCAGGATCTGAACGGCAATGGTAAATTTGATCCCATTTATTTGGCGGGTTTTCACCACAACAGACCTGCCTCAGGGGTCAACGATCCACTTTGGGCAAGGACTATGGTGCTGGATGATGGCAAATCGAGGCTGGCTTTATGCGTAATTGATATGATCGGATTTGGCCATGATGAAGTGGTCAGGGTAAGGAAACGATTGAAAGAATCATTAGGTATCGACTATTTGATTATTTCAAGTACCCATGTTCATTCTTCTCCTGATTTGATGGGCATGTGGGGAGTAAATGAATATTCCAATGGGGTCAACCCAGATTACCTTGAATTTGTCATGAAGGGAATTCTTGAGTCCGTGGAAAATGCCACCAATGTACTTGAACCAGTTTATTTCAGATTTGCAATAGATGAAGAGGCAGCACTTCCAATGGTGGGTGATACCAGAGATCCACAGGTCTATGATGCGGCTATTCGGATTATGCAAGTGATGGCTTCAAATGATGACCGAACTTTGGGAACGATCATGAATTGGGGAAATCATCCTGAAACACTTTGGTCAGGAAATACCCTGATCAGTTCAGATTTCCCCCATTATTTCAGGGAATATGTAGAAAATGGAATTGTGGAAAATGATAGTCTTCAGATAAAGGGAGTAGGCGGAATATCGATTTTTCTGAACGGTGCACTCGGTGGTTTGATGACAACGCATCCAAGTATTCCAATAGTAAATCCTTATTCGGGTGAAGTCTTTCAGGAAGAAAACAATGGTAAAATCGATGCACAAGGCAAGGCACTGGCCAAAATTGTTCTTGAAAAATTAGCAGATAAAGCCGTACTGGAAGTTAATTTCGCTAATCTCAATATCCGGGCCAAAACCGTAGAACTCTCATTGGAAAACAAACTATTTAAGTTAGCAGCATGGATTGGTATTTTCAAAAGAGGATTAACTTCTTGGTGGAAAATAAGGTCTGAAGTGGCTGTATGGACCATGGGGCCGGCATCATTTGTCCATATTCCCGGGGAGCTGTATCCTGAGATATTGAACGGAGGGGTAGAATCTCCTGAGGGTGCTGATTTTGGTATTGAACCGGTTGAGGTTCCTGCTATCAGGTCGGTCATGCCCGGTCAATTCAGGTTTTTCAATGGCATGTCCAATGACATGATTGGCTATATAGTTCCAAAAAGCCAATGGGATGAAAAACCACCCTTTACCTATGGCAAGGAAAAGAGACCTTATGGTGAAATCAATTCCCTTGGTCCGGAAACAGCACCGTTACTTCACAAACTGGTTTTGGAATTGTTGGAGGATCTTAAGTAAGAATTGAGCATTGGAGTTCTGAATTCCTAATTGGGAATAGCCAATCCAACCCGGGTAAATTTTCAATCAAAATATCTACCAATATCAAATATCCATAAATATCATTATTTTCCCTTTCCAATTTTCAAAGACCCAAAAGGTTTAACCCAAAAACACCATGCAAGACAGCATTCTGACAGCAGTTTTTCTCCCTTTGGCCCTTGCTTTTATCATGCTCGGAATGGGCTTATCACTTTCGATCAAAGACTTTAAAAATATCTTTGTTTATCCCAAAGCCATGATTCTTGGTCTGACCAACCAACTGATTTTGTTGCCGATATTTGGTTTTGCCTTAGCCCAAGTCTTTGGGCTGACAGGTGCTATGGCGGTAGGAGTGATGATTTTGGCAGCTTGTCCGGGAGGTGCTACTTCCAACTTGATTACCCATCTTTCGAGGGGAGATATTGCTTTGTCGATCAGTCTGACGGCGGTAAGTTCTTTTATTACCATTATCACAATCCCCATCATTGTCAATTTTGCCATTGCTTTTTTTGGAGAAGAAGGGAGTATTAGGCTTCCAATATTGCAGACAATTATACAGATTATGGGAGTGACCGTAGTGCCTGTATCTATTGGCATGTTTTTAAAGAAAAGGTTCCCAGTTGTGGCCATCAAAGCCGATAAACCAGTAAGGATTGCTTCAGCAGTGATTTTTGCTGCCGTTTTGATTGCTGCCATTCTTAAAGAAAGAGATTCAATCGTTGAATTCTTTATCCTTACCGGACCAATTATGCTTTCATTAAATCTATTGACCTTGATAGTCGGGTTCTTTTTGGCCTCTGTGTTTCTGCTACCCAAAAGGCAGAGACTCACAATATCCATTGAATCAGGAATTCAAAATGGAACCTTGGGGATTATGATTGCGGCCACATTGTTAAAAAATTCGGAGATGACCATTCCTATTGCAATTTATAGTTTGATCATGTTTATCACTTCGGCAGTTATCATATTTTGGGCAAATAAGAAGAAAGTTTAATTTGATCCGAATTTAGGCCCAATATTCCCATAGTTTTTAGGAAATGATCAGGCAAGTCTGCCTGCAGATTAATTTCTTCCATAGTGTAAGGTTGTGTGAATTTTATTTTCCAACCATGCAGTAACATGTTTTCCAATCCAAACTGAGTTCTGAAAAAATTATTTTGTTTGTTGTCTCCATGAGTAGAATCTCCGATGACATAATGACGTGCATGTGCCATATGCCTTCTTATTTGATGCATCCTGCCTGTATGTGGATATACTTTCAAAAGGGAATATCTGCTTGTTGGATACTTTGGTGAAGAAGGAAAGGGTATTTCAGTTTGGGCCAGAGACCAATAGGATGTTTGGGCCTCTTGTAATTCCCCATATAATTTTTTCTTTAATGGATGATTAATGACCCCATGGTCATCTTGCATATAGCCACGGACTATGCATAGGTAATATTTTTCCACTGCGGTGGTAGGAAATAGGGGTTGTAAAATGGAAGCCGCTTCCGAGGATTTGGCAAACATCAATACTCCGCTTGTTGGTCTGTCAATTCGGTGAAGAGGATACACTTTTTGACCAATCTGATCACGCAAAAGCTGAAGCGCCCATAGTGTATCTTCCTCTTTTGCAATGCTGGTTTTGTGTACCAAAATACCGGCAGGTTTATTGATTCCAATGTAAAAATCATCTTCAAATAGGATATCTAAAACCGGCTTTTCAATGGACATACAGGATTGTTTTTAAGATTTTAATAATTAATGTTCTGATAATCAAAATGCTTCAAAACCAGATGCAAAATACCCTGTTTAGGGTATTTTTTAGTTTAAAGAAAGAATATATTTTAGCGGCCATTAAGCTTTTTGAAAACAGGATTGCAAAGAAAAGCTTTTCATTCAATCTTTAAATTTCAAAATTAAGTTTTATAAACAATAACACCGTAGCAAAACTTTCAAAACAAAGTCAAATTTAATCCTATCTAAATTTATGAAAAACAAATTATTGATCACCCTTGTGTTTTTATTGTTGCCGTTTTTACAGATTCTGGCACAAAACCAACCCATTGAGCAACGAAAATCCGGTTTTTTCCTTGAAGATCGTCCATTAAAACCCAAAAATATGCTGGAGCTGATGAAAGATAATCCAGCGGCTTTTGAAGAGATGAAACAAGCCAAATCAAATTCAGATGCTGCATCTGTTTTTGCGTTTCTTGGTGGGGGTTTGATAGGATGGACTATTGGGGGTTTGATAGGTCCCAGTGAGCCAACTTGGGGCTTAGGAGCAGCTGGTGTAGGTTTAGTCTTGGTAGCTATCCCTTTTAGCAGTACCTATATCAAACGAGCTTCAAAGGCTACCGAGATTTACAACAGCGAAATCAAGCAGACTGGATTATATCCTATAAAGGTAAACTTTGGGTTTTCCGACCATGGAGTCGGACTTTCCATGAAATTCTAATTTTTAACACTAATTTTCACCAAAGGCCCAATTGCTCAAATTGAGCCTTTGGGCCTTTGGTGAAAATTATTCCACTTATCCTTTTCAAAATCAATCTATATAAATCCTAAGGACTGTTTTCGAAGATCAATTATCTTAGTCGGAGAATTAGACTAAATTAAGATATGAAAAAACAATTATTGACTTTATGCCTGTTGTTCTTAGCCTTGTCATTTGGATTTGCTCAGGAGAATAGGGAAATCAAGGTAGAATCCGCCTCAGTGACTAATGGAGAAGTAACCATCAAAGGAAAAAGGGTGCCTTACAAAGCCACTGCAGGGACAATGCCTGTTTGGAATGAAGATGGTAAACCTATTGCCACCTTGTTTTTCACCTACTATGAAAGAACTGATGTCAGTGATAAAGCGGCTCGGCCACTGGTTTTTTCATTTAATGGGGGACCAGGTTCTGGATCCCTTTGGATGCACCTAGCCTACACAGGGCCTTACAAATTGAATATAGATGATGAAGGAAATCCACTTCAACCTTATGGAGTAAGCCAAAATCCCCATTCCATTTTGGATGTTGCAGATATCGTTTATATAGATCCTGTCAATACCGGATACTCAAGGATTCTTGATAAAGAAACGCCTAGATCCACTTTTTTTGGAATCAATACAGATATCAAATACTTGGCAGATTGGGTCAAGACCTTTGTGACAAGACAAAACAGATGGCCTTCTCCTAAATATTTGATTGGGGAAAGTTATGGAACTACCCGGGTGGCAGGTTTGGTCCATGAATTACAGAATGCGCATTGGATGTATTTCAACGGAGTAGTATTGGTTTCACCAACTCCTATGGGGTTGGATAGAAGTGGTCCGGTTGCCAAAGCAAATTACCTCCCTTACTTTGCAGCTACTTCTTGGTATCATAAAGTCCTGCCTTCAGATCTTCAAAGTAGAGATTTGGATGAAATACTTCCAGAAGTAGAAAAATATACTTTAGATGTCCTTATTCCTGCCATTTCGAAAGGAGGTTCTTTGGATCCAGCTGAAAGAAAAGCAATAGCCAAAAAGATGTCCTATTATTCGGGATTGAGTGAACAGGTAATTTTGAATCATGCCCTAGCTGTCCCAACCAGCTTTTATTGGAAAGAATTGATGCGGGATAAAGGTTTGACAATTGGAAGGCTTGATAGCCGCTATAGAGGTATCGACCAAACTGATGCAGGAGAGAGATATGATTATGATCCAGCCTTGACTTCCTGGAACCACGCCTTTTCACCAGCCATGAATTACTATGCTAAAAACATTTTGAAATTCGACACTGATCTGACTTATAACCTTTTTGGGCCCGTTCATCCTTGGGACAGAAGCAATGAAAATACAGGTATGCAATTGGCCCAGGCCATGCTTCAGAATCCCTATTTACATGTGATGACCCAATCAGGTTATTTTGATGGTGGCACTGATTACTTCAATGCCAAATACAACATGTGGCAAATGGATCCGGCCGGAAAAATGCAGGAAAGACTAAGTTTCAAAGGATATAGAAGCGGTCACATGATGTACCTACGTGCCGAAGATTTGGCTACTTCCAATGAAGATATCAGACAGTTTATTCAAAAGACTTTGCCAGGTAAAGGAGTTCCTGCGAAGTATTGATGACATTTGACCTTTGAGGTTTTCAAAACCTCAAAGGTCTTTTCTGTTTTGAATGCGATTATTGGTTCAATCGTGTCACAGGCCTCCACTTCGTCATTTCGAACGAAGAGAGAAGTCTTCTCTGCCTAAATGTAAAAGATGTATCCTTACGTCGACATGACAAGGAAAAGCTATCCTAAGTCTTGAATCTTATGTTTTAAGTCTTATGTCTCAACTCTCAAACATACCTCCCAAACTCCTCCAAACTTTTGATTGGTTCCTTGACTCCCAACCATTCGCCAATCATCCTGTAAATATCTTCCTTCTTTTTCCCGGACTTTCTCATGAATTGGATGGAAGACGCTCCAGCAGATTTTGAAAGCTTTTGATTGTTTGGGTCTTGAAGGAGATAATGGTGATAAAAAGTGTTCTGTGCAAATGTATTTGGGTCCAAATGCTCCGACAGAAAAACCTGTGCCAAGGTAGAACCAAATAGATCTTTTCCTCTTACGACTAAGTCAACCCCAAAATGCAAGTCATCTACTACTGAAGTCAATTGGTAGGCAGGTAGGCCATCTTTACGTCTGACTATGAAATCTGTCAATATTCCCGGTAGCTTTCCAACAATATGCCCTTCATTCAAATCCTTTATGGAAATATCCTGATGCATGTCTGCTTTAAGTCTCCAAGAGGTTTCTTTTTGCTCAAGGGACAATTTTTTATTTCTACAAAAACCTGTGTAATATCCTTTAGGATGCATTTTTTCCATCTTATTTCTGCTACAATCACATGCAAAAAGCAATTGACTTTTTTTAAGGACATTCAAAGATTTTGAATATTGAGCCATCCTTTTGTTTTGGGAAAAATTAGCAGTGAAATCCTTTAAGTTTTTGGGCCCTATATCGTATGGCAACTCCAGGAAGTCAAGGGTGTCAAAAATATCCTGTATATACCTGTTCTTTACCCTTTCTTTATCCAGGTCATCAATTCTTAAGAGGATTTTTGCCTGATGCTTTTTAGCCAAATGATAAGTCATAATAAATGAATAAACATTTCCAAGATGAAGAAATCCACTTGGAGTTGGAGCGTACCTCGTAAGCTTAAAATTTTTCATAAAATAACTCGAACGATAACTACAAAAATCTAAATATTATTGAGAACTTAATACCAATACACCTCATTTAATCGATCAAATATGAAATTGCACCTGAAATATCTTTCCCCCTTTCCCACGTATATTTTTTTATATTCTTGTCAACCTTCCATTTCTGGTCTTGAGTTGATCAAAAAGTCCTTAATATCTTTTAACGCTGAAAACTTTTCTAGTTTACTTGACTGGCGTAAATTTGATTTGTGAATAAATTTCTCCTTGCCCTTTTCTTAGGTCTTGTTTTTATACAGACCAACGCCCAATCACAGGTCATCACCGGAAATGTCATTGAGGGTATGGATAAAGGTTTCCTAGAAAAAGTATGGGTGATCAATCTTCAGAGCAGAGACAGTAGTCTGACCAATGAGAGGGGATACTTTCGTGTTAAGGGCGTGACAGGGGACAGTCTTTTGATAACAAGACCTTATTTCATTGCAAAAAAAATTTTGGTAGGAAATGATACTCATATTCTCACAGAAATCTATTTAGATGCGAGGACACTTCCGAGATTTGATTTGTACGGAGAGGCCATAACCATTCCTTTCAAAGCAGGTAATCAGTCCAGTATGAGAAGTTTGAGTGATAGACCCGCTGGTCCGGGCAAAATTTACTCAGGTCTCAGCAACAATGAAGGTCTCAACCCAGGCTTTACCTTAGATGGTCCCATTTCCTATTTTATGAAGAGTGAGAGGCAAAAAAGACAATATGCCAGAAAATTGGCCTTTATCTCTCGTCAACAGGATTACCTTGACCTAATTCAATCAGATTCTGTCATGCAGTCACTCAAAAATGAATATAATCTGACTGACAAAGATATGGATGACTTGATAATAGAATTCAACCTCCTTCACATTGATCACCAATTTGTGGACATGGACTATGAAAGGGTGGAGCGCCTATTGATTGATTTCCTAGATCGCAGGACAAGGTATCGAAGAGAATATCCGGAGGATAAGCGTAGGATTGAGGGTGGGGGATGATTCGTTTTAGAAGCGAGAGGCGAGAGGCGAGAAACGAGAGGCGAGAGGCGAGATACAAGAGGCAAGAATAGAGAACCGAGAGGCGAGAATCGAGAGGCGAGAGGCGAGAGGCGAGAACCGAGAACCGAGAGACGAGAGGCGAGAACCGAGATGCGAGAGGCGAGAACCGAGATGCGAGAGACGAGAAATTAGAGCCAAGAACCAATGCCTGTCCCAATTATCGGGAAGCCAAAAACCAAGAATCAAGAACCAAGAGCAAGAAACAAAGCTTATTGGGGAATAGAGATTTTTCAACCTTCATCCTTTCTCCTTCATCCTTTTCTTTCCAACAATCTAAAATCTACAATCTTCAATCTAAAATCCAAAATAAAAGGGCCGAGTGATTTCTACTCAGCCCTTTTTTTATGGACCTTCTATTTAGCTCCAAGTTCTATCATGGGATCTTTTTTCATCCCATTCCGTGGTAGGAGCAAAGTAAGATGAATCTGATTTGTGAAGATGTTGTTTTACCACTTCATCATTCAATTCAATTCCTAACCCTGGTGCGGTCAAAGGGACTGGGGCGTATCCTTTGGTGATCATTTTATCACCCCCAGTGGTTTTGACCATGTTTTCCCACCATGGCAGATCTACAGAATGGTGTTCCAAAGAAAGGAAATTTTGAGTGGCTGCTGCGCAATGCACATTTGCCATAAATGAAACAGGCGTTCCTGCCTGATGCATGGCCATGGCAATGCCAAACTCTTCTGCATAATCACCTATTCTTTTTGTTTCCAATAATCCTCCTGAGGATGCCAAATCAGGATGTACAATGTCAACTGCACGGTTGTGTATCAAGTCTTTGAAGTTTTCAAGTAAGAAAATATCTTCTCCTGTGGTGGTGGGTGTTATCAAAGCATCAGTTATTTTTTTATGCTGTTCTGTCCACTGCCAAGGGACCATATCTTCCAGCCAGGCCAAGGTGTATTTTTCAAGTGCCTGGCCCAATTTGATACAGTTGTTGACATCGATGTGTCCGTAATGGTCTGTAGAAATTGGGATTTCATAGCCGACCATTTCCCGGACTTCATGAACTATTTTAGCGAGTTCATCCAATCCCTTTTCGGTAATCTGAACTCCTGTAAATGCATGTTTGGTATTGGCATAGGACATATATCCACCTTGCCATTGATTTGAATTTTGGTTAAGTATTTCTGTATTGTTCAATGTGCCAGGAATATTTCTAACCTGATTGATGGAAACATCCATTTTGAGCCAGGAATATCCTTGAACTTCTGTTCTGTATTTGATTTTTTCCTTTTGGTCCTGGGGGTCACTTCCGGTAGGCGTATCGGCATACAATCTGATATTGTCTCTGTATCTTCCCCCAAGTAATTGCCATGCGGGTACGTTGTAAGCCTTTCCGCAAAGATCCCAAAGGGCCATCTCTACTGCACAAACACCACCTGCCTGACGGGCTTGGCCGCCAAATTGCTTGATGATTTTGAAGACTTTTTCTACGTTGCAGGGGTTTTCTCCTAAAATTCTACTCTTCAGCATTAGAGCATAGCGTGGATCGGCTCCATCCCTGACCTCACCTAGACCATATATTCCTTGGTTGGTATCAATCCTGATGATTGCAGTCCTGCCCAAAACAGTAGTGACACAATACCTGAGGTCTGTGATTTTCAAATCAGAAGGTGCCGAGGCCTTATTTACTTTTGAGGTGGTTTGGGCCATGGTATCTTCCATTGAAAGTCCCATCAATGCAGTCAATGACATTCCTCCAAGTGCCGTCTTTTTGAGGAAATCCCTTCTGTTGGCTTTGGTATTGACATTGTTCATTTCGGCCAATCTTTCAGCCGCATACTGCTTTTCAATTTCTTTGGTGTTTTTGATTATATCCTTAAGCGCATTTTTCATGGTGTTCTAGGTTTATTGTGAATGTTCAGGTTAAAGCTTGGTTTGTTTGACAATCAGGAATTACCAATTCCTATCTTTAAGAAAATTATTCAGTTCTTCACGGCTCATAGGTAAGTCAGTTTTTTTATTTACCCAATCCAGAAAATCCTTTACAATTGTCTCGCTCCATTTGCTGTCTACTTCCCCTGCCGTATACTTACCTTCTTTTAGCCTTTGAATACCAAATTGATCACGTAGCATGATAAATTCACCATTGATGACCAGATCAGCCAAAAGATGAGCAGGAATAAATACCACTCCATATTTGTTTGCAAGAACTGCATCTCCTGGAAGCACTGTTGCCCTTCCAACTCTAATAGGATAATTGATAGTCGTCAGCATCATTTGCTGAATATAAGAGGGATCATGACCTTTCACCCATCCGTTGAATCCATCTATTGCAGACAATCCGGCCATATCACGAACAGAACCATAAAAAATGACACCTTTTTTTGTTTTGGCATAAATGGCATTTCCAAGATTATCTCCTATTAATGTGCCATCTACAATTTTGCCATAACCATCTGCCACATAGATATCACCGTCTACCAGCTTGTCTATCGGCCAGGAATTGGTTCCTCCTGCTTGGGTGCGGTCTTCTTTTTTACCAATTTCCCTGACAAGATCGTTGACATCAGCTCTAAGTGGCATATATTGAGCAGTAAGTGCCCGACCTGTCATGACCCTGTCATCATCAATGATGACCCAATCATTTTCATATTGGTTGTGATATCCTTTGTTTCTTAGAAAACCCCATGATTCTTCCATGGAAAGTTTTTCCAGCCTTTTGAGTAAATCATCGGAAACCTTTGGTCTACCATCAGGAAAACGCTCTCCTGTCCATTGGGAGGTCAGCATTTTTACTTGATCTGAAGTAGGTGAAATTTGTTGGGCTTCAGTGGAATAAGCCAAGCATGCGATGAATGCAATGGCCAATAAAATTGGTTTTCTCATGATATTGGGTTTTAGTTATTGAAGTTCAATTAATTTACTTGATAAAATTCTGAATTCCACTGAGCATTTATAGGATTGGTTGATTTACAGTTTTGACCAATTGAAGTTTGATGTTACAGGAATCAACCAAATTCCATTTTCTCGATAGGAAATTGCAACTTTTATTTATTCAAAGAATGGGATTCCTGGGGCAGCATATTTTTTCATACCTTCTTCATTGATTTCCACACCTATACCTGGTTTTTCTGATAGGGTTATGAAGCTATTCTCTGTCCTAGGTCCGTCGTAGGTTACAATGTCTTTCCACAATTGATCTTTGTCCATGTAAATCTGCCATTCCATGATCTGGAAGTTGGGTACAGAGGCACAGACATGGCAACTGGCCATGGCACCTAAGAATGAAGCTACCATATGCGGGGAAAACGGCACATAATATAGGTTTGAAAGATTGGCAATCCGCTGGGCTTCACCCAAGCCACCTGCTTTTTGGATATCGGGCATGATAATATCTACGGCTGCTTCGGATAGCAATCTTGTAAATCCATAGGCCAGGTAAATATTCTCACCTGTACAAATAGGAGTAGAGGTTTGTGAAGTGATAGATTTATAAACCTCAGGATTGTCAGCTGGGATAGGTTCTTCCAACCACATGAGGTTCAAATCCTCATACATTCGGGCCATTTTCAATCCAGTAACAGCATCATACCTACCATGCATATCCACGCAGACATCAATATTTGGACCTACGGCTTCCCTTACGGCTGCAATGGCATTGTACATTCTATCAATTTCGGCATTGTTTGCTGTCCAATTGAATCTATCATATTTATTTGGATCCCTTCCATCATCCACATCAAATTTTACCGCATTGTATCCTCTACTAACGGCATCTTTGGCGGCAAAAGCATAATCTGCAGGTGTTGGATTGGTAGAAGTATACAATGCGGTATCACAATATACTCTGATTTTATCCCGGTATTTTCCGCCTAACAATTGATAAACAGGCACACCAAAAACCTTTCCTGTAATGTCCCATAAGGCAGTTTCAATCGCTGTCAATACTGCAACAAATACCCCCGACTGTGCCCCGCCAAAAAAGGCTCCTTTTCTGATTTGCTCAGCTAAACGGTTTGGGTTCAAAGGACTTTGACCCTTAATTTGGTTGCCCAATCTTTTGACCAAGTGATAGGTTCCATGAATGGCATCAACTGCCTCTCCGCATCCCCAAACATCTTGGTTAGTATATATTTTAACATATAAGGCACCTCTTACATAACCGCACTTTACATCTGTTATCTTTAAATCTGATGGGTTGGAAAAGGGTGATTGTCTGTCTACTGCTGCACTGAGCCCTTGTCCAAATGTGCTTAACAATGCTCCACCTGTAAGACCAGCAACCAAACCTTTTTGTAAGAATGATCTTCTACTGTCTTTTCTATCTATCATAATTTGAGTTGTTTTATTAATTAAAGATTTAATAGGTTTAAAAGAAAGGTGCGTCCTTTACTGCATATTTTCTAATGGCATCTTCATTTGGTGTTACGCCTACACCGGGTTTGTCAGTAAGATGAATATATCCATCCTTAATCAAAGGTGCTTCAAGGATCAATTCGTCCCATTGTTTCCATTTTGAGAACCAATGCCATTCCAAACAAAGGAAATTGGAAATGGAAGCACAGCAATGGCAGGCGGCCATGGCACCAAATGGAGATGCCACCATGTGTGGAGCCACTGGAACATAGTATAAGTTGGCTAGATTGGCTATTCTTTGGCCTTCTCCCAAGCCCCCACATTTATGTAAATCTGGCATCACAATATCCGCAGCTTTCTTTTCAAGGATTTTCCTGAAGTCATGTGCTAAATATTGGTTTTCACCAGTACAGATAGGTGTAGTGGTCTGACTGGTTATTTCCCTTAAACTATCCAGATTTTCAGCCGGGACTGGTTCTTCGAGAAACATCAACTTAAATTGCTCCATTTCTTTTGCAATCTGAATTCCTGATGGAAGGTCATACCGACTGTGTGCATCCAAACACAAATCCATATTCATTCCAATGGCTTCACGTACGGCGGTAATCTGTTTCACCATCCGATCGATTTCACCATTTGAAGCTGTTCTGTTAAATTCATCTTGTTTTGAAGGATCACCGGCCCAATCAATATCAAATTTTATGGCTGTAAATCCGGCATTTTTTACATCCATTGCTCCTGAAGCCATTTCTTCAGGACTTTCGGAACTACTGGCACTATCACAATAAAGCCTGATTTTATCCCTGAATTTTCCACCCATAAGCCGATAAACCGGCTGATTCATAGCTTTACCGGCCAAATCCCATAGTGCAATTTCAATTCCTGTTAATACAGCAACATACATCCCTCCCTGTGCACCTCCAAAATGACCTCTTCTGAGGATTTGCTCTACGATTTTATTGATTTCAAGAGGATTTTGACCGATCAGAAATTGGGTCATATTGTCCCAACCCACCGTTCCTGTTGCAACGCCATAGGTACCCCTGACAGCATCCATTGCCTCACCATATCCAGTAATTCCCTGATTCGTAGTCAGTTTCACAAACATATGGGTGCCATGACCGCTCATATAGGCTGTTTTGATACTTGTAATTTTCAAATCAGAAGGATTTGAATATCGGGGACCATTTTCTACAGCATTTATTAGACCTGAACCAAAGCTTGGAATGACCATAGATGAGGCAAATCCTGCCATCAAGCTCTTTTGAAGAAATGAGCGTCTATTGTTTTCTGTTGCCATGAGGAGAGTTTTTGAATATGAAAATTACCAAGTTCTATTTTTTAAAATTTCCTGAATCTGTTCCCTTGGAATGGGCAGTTCATCTATATGCTCATTAAGCCAAGCTGAAAAATCCCTTTCTATTTCATCTGACCATCTTGTATCAATCTGACCAGCGGTATAAATTCCAACTCTCAATCTTTCATGGCCGAACATATCCCGTAACCTGACTACTTCAGAGGTGACTACGACTTTTTCAGCAAGGTGTGCCGGAATGAATGAAACTCCACCATCTCTTCCCAATACAATATCTCCAGCCATGACAGTTGCCTGCCGTATTCTGGTAGGTTTATTGATGCCAATCAGCATAGTATTGAGGTTTCCTTGTTGGTTATGGTGGGAGGGGTGATAGCTTGTGAAATAGGACGTAAATCCACCTATTTCTTTTAAACCTGTTACATCCCTTACAGCACCATCATAGACGATACCATTTCCGGATTTGGCGTATATAGCATTGCCGACGTTATCTCCAATGGTTGGTCCATCCACATGGATCCCAAATTGATCGGCGACATACACATCACCTTTTACCAAAAGGTCAACAGGCCAGGAATTTTGACCTCGCTTTCCTTCTTTCTTTCCTCTTTCATCTATGGCATTATGGATATCAGGTCTGCCGGGCATAAATGTAGCAGTGACCGCCCTCCCTATCAAAATACTGTCAGGATTGATGATTTGCCAACCATCAGCATACTGATATTTATATCCTGCATTTCTCATAACGGCCCAGGCTTCATCGTGGGTGACTAGCCTCATCCTTTTCAGAAGGTCATCAGAAACTTTTGGTCTCCCGTCCTCAAATCTTTCCCCTTTCCATTCCTGGGTTAGAAAAAGCATTTCTTCTTTAGAGATTTGTTGGGCTTGTAAAACGGATTGGATTGAAATTAAGCAAAGCAATAAGGATAGTATTAGTTTATTCATGAAGAGTGTAAGGTATGTGTGAAATATCGAAGGAATGTAAAATTTTCATACGGTTAACGAAAGTAAAATTGTATGGAAGGTCCAGTAATTCCCGGACCTTCCATGACAATTACTTAGCCCACCATATCTTGGTTTCCAAATTATCGGGTCCCATCGCGGCAATAGCTGCCTGCACATTTTCGCTATTGACCGAAATCTCAGAGTTAGGATAAGTCAGCCGATTAATAAACAGAACTTCTCTACCCTCAAATGGATTAGGGGCAAGGTTAGGAAATCCGCTTCTTCTGAAATTGGCCCAGGCCTCTGGGCCATTCATGACAGATGAGACCCAATATTGAGAATTGATTTGTTCCAAAGCAGTATTTACCACCAAAGGATTTGCTGAAATGTATGTATCAATATCTGCGGGCGCTATGGCTGAAGCAGGAGAAAAACTTGCCATCTGATTCATATGAGCTCTGACACCGGCTTCAAAATATTCAGCTGCCGAACCTGAAGTAATCCAACCTCTCTGCCGTGCCTCTGCAAGCAGCAGCAATGTCTGGGAGGCAGTAACCCAGAATGTAGGTGCAAACCTGCTTCCAACCCTCAGTCTGTCAATCTGACTAAATTCATAGAAACTTGCCAAACCAGCATCGATTGCAGCTTGAACTGCACCTGCATCATCGTTACCCATTGGCATTCCGATTTGTAAGGCAGGAGCAGTGCTGGCAACTGCAGGTTGTTGTTCTGGTCCTGATCTGGCACCAACATATCTGACAGCAATGGAAGAAAGTCTTGGGTCGTTGCTGTTTTTGAGAAAATTGACAAATGGTTCGGTCATGTAATAATTTGATGCCTCTGTTGAATTCAGGGTATTTCCAATTCCGTTGGTATAATTTGCATCTTGAAGGACCACAGCATTGTCAGCATTGGTAAGTATCACACCTCCTTGAAATGCCTTTGATACCACTTGCTGTGCAGTACCTGGATTGACTTCGCTCATCCTCATTCCTGCTCTTAAAAGAAGGGAATAACCAAGCTTTTTCCATTTGGAAATGTCACCAAAGTAAAGCACATCAGCAGCTTCAATCCTTCCGGAAGCACTCAATGCCACAGAGGCTTCTTCAAGTTCCTTGATGATGTCTGCATAAACTACCTCAGGTGCATCATATACTGGGAAGAAAATCTGATCGCTGAATCCACCTCCTCCTTGGAAATACGGAATATATCCATAAGTATCCACCAACATCATAAATGCCCGGGCTTGAACAATTCTGGCCATTTGCATTAAGTTGTTTCGGGAGGGATTATCCTTGATCCGGAACATGACATCTCTGGTGTTTTTGATTACACCACCATAATAACTTCCCCAAAGTGACCCGGTAGAATTTCTATTGTCCTGATTAAAATTCGCACCTGTAAGCACACCTGAATTTGGAGAGATAATCTGCTGGACTATTCCCATATCATAAACAAGTGCTCCTCCGGGATATCCTGAATTCAGTACAGCATTATTCAAAATAAATGCCGGATCAATAGCAGTTGCGTCCACCTTATTGGTATTCAATTCGTCAAAATTCTGATCACATCCTGTGCTATAGCCTAGAAAAAGACCTATAAATACATATTTATATATTTTTTTCATGATTTCCTTTTTTAAAATTTAGCATTAAGATTAAAGCCCAAACCTCTTGTAGAAGGAAGCCCAGTTGATTCCATTCCAGCTAAGTTATCCGAGGAGAATCCAAATGTTTCAGGATCTATATTATCCACCCATTTTTTGAGCATCAAAACATTATTGGCTACCAAATTCAATCTTAGCGATCTAACCGGAAATCTTTCTGGCAAGTGTTTGGTAAAATCATAACCCATAGTGATTTGCCGTAGCTTCCAATAACCATCATCATATATGACCGGTTCTACCAAGGCCTGAGACCTCACCACCTCCCAATAAGACTGCACAGGGGCTGCTACGGTGTTGACTTCTCCTTGGAGATTGACACCATCTCCAACTACACCACCTTCCCGACCTTCCAAAGTCATTTTGTGAAGACCATGTCTTACTGCATTGAAATTGGTTCCGGACAACATAGTGCCTCCCAATTTGAAATCAATGAGGAAGGATAAGGATACTCCTTTATAATTGAAGGAATTGGTGAATCCTCCCACCCAATTTGGCAATGCACTTCCAAAATTGACAAGATCTTCAGTTCTTAAGGGCAATCCATTGGCACCAAAAATCTGACGCCCCTGGGCATCTCTTCTGAATCCAAATCCAGTTACTTGCCCCATTTCCATTCCGACCACCTGCCTAAGTTCACCATTGAAGGAATGGGTTCCCACGGTTATCCGCTCACCAGGAGTATCGGTAAGCAGGCTCATGACTTTGGTGATGTTATAGGCCCCATTGAAGGATGACTCCCATACAAAATTCTTATTCTCTATAGGTACCACTGTGAGGAGCATTTCAATACCTTTGTTACTGCTTTTCCCACTATTGATAGCTGTGTTGTTAAACCCGGAAGCACTTGATATCTGGGCATTGACAATCTGATCGGTAGTTATTTTATTGTAAGCGGCCAAATCTAAGCTTACTTTGCCCTGGAACAATATCAAATCAAGTCCTATTTCAGTTTCTGCTACTCGCATTGGCCTTAAGTTGGGGTTGGGGACTGACCCTCCGGTACCTCCTACAGGCTGTCCCCGGAACAGGTTGGCATTGATCCCATAGAAAAGAACATTGGAGTAAGGTCCCACATCCGCATCACTACCAACCTCAGCATAAGCCAAACGAAGTTTTCCAAAATTCAGCCAACCTGTTGTTCCTAAATTCTCCGTAAAAACATAGCTGGTTGATACCGAAGGATACAAAATACTTCTGTTTGCCGGCGAAAGCGTAGAGAACCAGTCGTTCCTTACGGTTCCTTGGAGGAAGAGCAAGTTCTTGTATGAAAATTCAGCAAATCCATATAAAGAGTTGACTGCTCTTTCACTTAAGTTATAAATCGGATCTTTTATCCGAGCATTTTGGACCGTATATAAATCCCTTACCACAAAATCCTCGACCAAAACACTGTTGACTTCTGATCTTCGGTACATGTGATTTCCACCAAAATTGGCAGTTACAGCAAAATCCCCAAAGGTTTGATTGGCGGTCAACAAGAAATCAGCATTGACTTCCCTGAATCTCCTGGCTTCCTGGGTATATTGACCATTGACAAACCCTGCAGGTGCAGCTGCCCTTGAGGCTTGTCCCGTTGGGAAATTGTTGATTTCCTGATCCCTGGACCAGTAATCCTGCCCAACTCGACCCATAACCGATAACCATGGGAGCAATTTATAGTTGACTGCAACATTTCCAAAAATCCTATCCCGTTTGATATTTTGAAATTGTTTTTCCAAGGTAAAGTAGGGATTGGTCCTGTTTCTAAATCGGGAATAGACAAACTCATTGCCATTTTCATCCACAGCATTGTCACGCAAAACGTCAAGTGGCATTGAGTTGGCAAGATTATACAACGCAACAGGTATGGTGTTGTCTTGTTGAGCTACATTTGGTGGGTTTTTATTATTCTCTACAGAATAATTGATGTTTCCTCTAAAGTTTAGTTTGGGACTCAAATCGTAGGTAAAACCCAAATTTACAGTCTTTCGATTAAAGGTATTGTTTGGCACAATACCTTTGCTGTTCATATCCGCAAAGGAAAAGGACATTCCTCCCTTGTCGCTGGTTGAGGAAAGGGTGATTGAGTTGGTCGTGTTTTGACCATTTCTAAAAAAATCTCTAACCCGGTTTCTTACAGGCTGATATGGCACTGTGAGCCCATCGAAAAGCACCTGAGTCATTCCGGGTTGGAATTTTTCTCCGAAAGACCATTGTCCTGAGGTAGGATTAGGAGTAGTGGGCCTTAAACCTTGCTCTCCTTGGCCATATTCATATTGATAATCCGTAAAATCAAGTGGGGCTTCATTGGTATAATTCAGGTTATAAGTCACTCCTATTCCTTGGGAGTCTCCTTTGGATTTGGTGGTAATCATAATTACCCCGTCCTTGGCCCTGGATCCATAAAGAGCCGAAGCGGCAGCACCTTTAAGTACCGTCATGCTTTCAACATCATCAGGATTTATACTGCTTAATCCATCACCACCATCTGAAGTGTTTCCGCCGCCCCTGGTTCCGATAGAACTATCCGAGCCTTGGTTTCCAGTCCTTGAACCAAAATTGGTATTGTCAATTGGAACACCGTTAATTACGATTAAGGGACTGTTTTGACCTGCAATTGAAGATTGCCCACGGATCCGGATTTTCGAAGTGCCTCCAGGACCAGTACCTAAACCAGAAATGTTAACACCTGCGACTTTACCTTGAAGTGTGTTCATAATATTGGGTGTCCTGTTGATAGCCAGTTCGTCTGAAGATACATTGGTGGCCGAGTAACCAATGCTTCGGGCTGATTTTTCAATACCCAAAGCAGTGATGACAACTTCTTCCAGCCCTCTTAACTCTGTTTCCATCACAACGTCTATCTGGGACCTGTTGCCAATTGGTATTCGCTGGGTTGCAAAACCGATATAGGAAAAAATCAATGTGGCTCCTTCAGGGACACTCAATTGATAATTCCCGTTAAGATCAGTCACGGTTCCGGTACTTGTTCCAGCTATAAAAATGGTAACACCGGGTAATGACTCTCCCGATTTGCTTGTAACAGTCCCAGAAACTATCACATCCGCTGGGCCAACCTCAATAAAGATATTATTCTTGATGGTTTTCTTATCAAGAGACCGAACACTAATAATGTTGTTGACCTGTTTGAAGTGCAGATGTTTCTTTTTTGCTACCTCGGTCAAATAATCAGCAACAGTACCTTTGGAAAGATCCAATTTGATTCTTTCGTCGTCCCTGATGTTGTTTTCGGTATAAAAAAAGCTGTAATCCGTTTTTTTCTCGATGGCATTTAGAATGGTTTCCAAATTGCCTTCCCTGATATCCAGTTTGATGAAGACTTCATCAATACTTTTTACCTGTCCCGAATTGCTTTCAGCAAATGCTGCATTTAAAGACACAATCATAAAAATGGTGCTTAATAGTGCACATTTAAAGATTGTAATCATTGTTTGGTAAAGTGATGGTATCATATTTTGGGTTGATTTGTACAACAATAATTTAAGATAAGTTTCCTTTTAAAGCCTATTTTAGGCGATTATTGGTTCTTTCAGAAAAAGGAATTACATCGTTCAGAACCTTCTTTTGTCTTTTCTTCATAGGCATGCTTATTTAAAATTCAGTGTTATATTTTTTCCGTTTATTTCATAATCAAATTCAATGGAGTGCCCCAAGACATCCAATACATTTGATAGGTATTCATTGGGTTTGAATGTCCCGGTACATTTGATTTTTTGGGAATGATTGCTTCCTTTGATTTCAATATCAACCCCATACCATCTTTCCAGTATTTCGATAACCTTAGGCAGGGGAAGTTTTTCAAATTGCAGAATACCTTCTTTCCAATTTAAAATACTTTGGATATCTACTTTCTGCAACTCCAATTCTCCAAGTTTAGGTTGATAGCTGATCCCTTCTCCTGGGTTTATTTCAATCTGGGAGTCTCTTGACACATCGGCAATTTTTACTTTGCCACTGGCCAAACTGACTTCAATTTTTGATGAATTTTCGTATGCTTTGATGTTGAAGCTTGTGCCTAAGGCCGTTGTGACAAGTTTGTCGGTAATTACTTTAAAGGGGTGGTCTTTGTCTTCAGCAACTTCAAAAAATGCCTCACCACTTAAGTGAATGGTTCTATTAACTTTGAAATCATCCATGAATTTAATGGAGCTTTCGGCATTCAGAAATACCATAGAACCATCAGGAAGTGTAAGTTTTGATTTTTGTCCTTTTGGGGCACTTTTTAAAATTTCCTTTGGGGATATATCGACAATTTGGTTTTCATTGGACCAAATAGGCTTGTTTAAAAATAATAAATAACTGATGGTAAAAATGGCCAAAAAACTTGCAGCAATTTTAAAATATATTGAAGGGGCAGCATTCACCTTTCGATCGCTCCCTCTTTGGTTGAGCATTTGGATATCATTGGCGGTATGTTGATCAACCCCCTTTTTTACATGGTCCCCTTCTATTTGATTTTTCCATAAATAGTCAATACGGGAATTAAAGACTTTTTCACCTTCCCTAGAATGCAGCCATGTTAGAAATTCCTTAGCCTCTTTTTCGGAAAGCTTTCCGCTGAAAAATTTTTCAATATCGTTTTCACTGAATTTCATTGGCTAAACATTTAACATATATAGCCAGTATTCCTTTATTTTACTTACTGAAAAATAAATAATTGTGTTTATTACAATTATCAAATACTGAAATTGCAAAATCAAAAAAATAAAGGCTTGAAAAGTATAAAAATGGTAATAATGGTCATTGGTTTAATGGGTATTAAATATTTTGACATCAATGATTTTTTGATCGTTTTTGTGGCTTTATAGATGTGATTTTCAACAGTTCGTTTTGAAATCCCCATTTTAATCGCAATTTCCTCCGTTCCAAGATTTTCTTGGTTTTTCAAAATATAGACTTCTTTTTGGAAACCAGGGAGTTTTGCCACAGCCGCCAAAGCGAATGATTCCATTTCTCTGTTTTCTAAAATACTTTCGGAATCTTCTGATACATCCTGATAAAAATTGATAGCATATTTCTCATAGGCTATCCTTCGAGCTTCTTTTCGTGATTTCTTAATTATCAGCGACTTAAGAATGGCTAATAAGTAGGCATTAAAGGAAAGTTCACATTTTAATTCTTTTCTATTTTTCCAAATAATCAGGAAAACCTCTTGGGGAATCTCTTCAGCATCTTCGCTTGATAGAAACATTTTTTTTGCCGTATTGAAAATCTTAGGTCTGAATAATCTAAAAAGCTCAGTAAATGCAATCTCACTCCCTTCTTTTAATTGGGATACCAGATAGGGCATATTTTGGGCTGCTTTCTTTTCCATTAACAGAAAAAAGAATTTCTATTAAAGTAAAGCATTAATTGTATTTGAAACAATAATTATAACTGAAAATATCAGTTATTAAAATTTAATTTTATGTTTTTTATGAATAATGAAATTTTTAATTATGGATTATTTTGTCAATCCTCAGGGTATGGCACATACACAAAACTTGTAAATTCTCCATCCACGACGAACAGACAACAAAATTCATCAGGGTCTTTGTAGGCTTTTTTGAAATCTTCTTCCAATTCTTCTGCAATAAGTTTTCTTTGTAAAAATTCATCCAAATATGTAATGTAGTAGTTCCAATCTAAATTTTTCTCTATTTTACCTAGTAGCAACTGGCCTATGGGCTGTTCGTTTTTTGAAATGGGAAATATGGGATAGGAGGAAAATTTCCTACTTCTGACCTGATAGGAGGCTTCTTTGAGTATCTCTGAAACTTGTATGAAATCCTTCGTGATGGTACCCAAGTATTTCCCACTCAATTCGGGGTCATTGAAATCTGAAATCATGATCTTAAGGTTAATCGTACAACATTTTCAACATGATAGGTCTGTGGAAACATATCGACAGGCTGTATGCTGTCCACAGTATATTTTTCTGCCAAAATAGCTACATCTCTTGCCTGGGTAGCTGGATTACAGCTAACATAGACAATTTTAGGCGCTTCAAGTCTCAAAAGCATGCTGACAACATCCTCATGCATTCCTGCCCTGGGAGGGTCAGTAATGATGACGTCAGGTCGGTCATGTTGAACAATAAATTCATCATTGAGCAAATCCTTCATATCCCCCGCATAAAAAAGGGTATTATCAAGGCCGTTGACCTTAGAGTTGAGTTTGGCGTCTTCAATAGCTGCTTCCACATATTCAATTCCTATGACTTGTTTGGCTTGTTTGGCGACAAAATTAGCAATAGTGCCCGTACCGGTATAAAGGTCATAGACTACTTCATTCCCTTTCAAATCCGCAAATTCCCGAGCAACTTTATACAACTCATAGGCTTGTTTTGAATTTGTCTGATAAAAGGACTTGGGACCAATGCGGAATTTTAGCCCCTCCATTTCTTCTTCTATATAGTCCTTTCCAGCATAGGTGACGACTTCAAGATCATTGAATGTCTCATTTCCTTTCAGGTTGATGATATAAAGCAATGAAGTGATCTGTGGAAATTCTTCATTTAAAAATGTCATCACCTTTGCGATTTCTTCAGGATCTTTTTTTCCAAACTGCACAATGACCATGGACTCACCCGTAGTGGTGGTTCTGATGATCAGGTTTCGTAATAGGCCTATCTGTTTTCTTAAATCATAGAATGTCAGACCTTCTTTTAAGGCAAAATTTTTCAGGGAATTCCGGACATCGTTGGAAATATCTCCTTGTAGATAACAATGGTCTATGTCCACAATTTTGTCAAACATTTTGGGAACATGAAATCCCAAAGCATTCCTTTCAAACGCTACTCCTGAATCTATTTCTGCACGAGTTAGCCAACGGTTGTTGGAAAATGTGAAATCAAGTTTGTTGCGGTAATATTGAATATTTTCAGATCCCAAAATTGGACGTACTGCCGGCATGTTTTCGACTTTTCCTATTCTCTCAAACTGATCGACAACCTGCTGCCTTTTGTAGTTTTTTTGTAAGTCATAATTGATATGCTGCCATTTACATCCCCCACAGGTTCCAAAATGCGAGCAAAAGGGCTCAATCCTATCTTTGGAGTACTCATGAAAATGAACAGCTTCCCCTTCCATAAAAGAACTTTTGCCTTTGGTTATCCTTACATCCACCACATCACCCGGTGCCACTCCCTGTACGAAAACAACTTTTCCTTCGTGATGACCCACACATTTCCCTTCCGTGGCAATCCTTTCTATCCGCAGGTTCGTGACAACCTTGTTCTTCATTTTTCTTGACATGGGCGCAAAAATAAGGTTTTTGGATTGGAAGATTGGAAAATCACAAAATTTAAAAATTCACATTCAATTTCAATGAGTTTGAAGAGAATGGTGCTATTCGTTTTTATGTGCGCATTACTTAGGTTCTTTGTTTGGAAAATAAGGGATGTTTCATAAACCACAAAAGAGACCCCAAATGAGACTGTTCATTTAAGTGTGTCTGCTAACTTTACACAAGATGAACAATAAAAAGACAATTAAGGATATCTTAAATGATCCTGAGATGAGTGAACGTTTGAAAGAACGTCTTTACAGTAAGAAAGGATTACTGGGAAAAGA
>NZ_JBGSXS010000351.1:0-2218 GCF_041751335.1 Aquiflexum sp. | reverse complement strand
TCTAGCCATTGCAGGATTGGATATACATAGGAAGGGGCAGGATGTGGAGTATCAATACCTGTTGGACCACCGTGGATTACGACCAACAAAGGATATTTTTTTGTAGAATCATAATCGGCAGGCTTGTGGAGGACTCCCTCTATCAGAGTGCCGTCAACGCTACGCCAGACCATTAACTCACTTTGTGCGACTTTCCAATTCGCTATCTGTTTACTCATTTGTGATAAATTTCTTAGGGCCGGTTTTTGGGTATTATTGGCCATCCATATTTCATTTAGTTGATTTCCATTTCGGGCATTGAGGGCCATCTTTTCCCCGTTTTTTGAAAACGCCAATCCCACGACCTGTTCAGGCAATCCCGTCAGCATCCGGAATGAACCATCTTTGGGCTCTATTCTCTAAATCGGTCTTAAGGTTTTTTTCAAAAAAGCCCCATAAATCCCCTTGCTGTTCCAAATCAGATTGGAGGGATTCTCATCCAGTTTAGAAGCCAATTGAACAGGTTTTTTGTCTTCAAGGGCTATCCTAAAAATCTTGGTGTTTTTATAAAAATTGGATACCGTATCATCCACGTCACTGACATACAAAATCTGTTTGGAATCCGGTGACCAGGCCTGAAACCTATCCCCACCCGGATTGGAGACCAAGAGATTCAATTCCTTTGTTTCCAGATCAAGAATAGACACGTCGGATTTCATGGAGGACATGATCAAGGGGTCAGGTTGGTGGTTGATGGCGACCTGCTTTCCATTGGGAGAAATCTCAAAAGAAGTGACGGTAAAATCCCCTTTGGTCAATCTCTTTGATTTTGGTATTTCTATACATCCCGATGCCACTTTCAATGAATCTGATTTTTCATGACATGGCAATTCCGAGGGATTTGGGAAAAGTGGATCAAAATCGATTTCCCATATATGGGACATGACATGATCTTTATCGTCTATCTCAAAAGCTCCATATCTCTCTTTCCTATCTTTTACCGACTCCGCCTCTTTCTCTGATTTCAATAGCATCAGTCTTTTACCATCCGGATGCCATTGGAAGAAATTTACACCTTCCTCCTCCTCCGTAATGGCAAATGCCTCTCCGCCGGTTAGCCTTAAGGCATAAATCTGAGCTTTATTTCCCCTGTCTGATAAAAATGCAAGCCATTTCCCATCAGGTGAAAACATAGGTGAAGTACTGCTGTTCTTGGGATTGTTGGTCAACTGAAATGGTGCTCCCCCGCTTTTTGCCATCCAAATTTCAGAATCAAATCGATTTTCAATCCAATCAGCCGTCTGTACTGAATATGTAATCAATTCTCCATCAGGAGATATGGCAACTTCCCCAGCATTCCGCAGGGAAATGACTTCTTCAAAAGTTGGTGATTGTTTTTGTTGTTGCGACAAAACAAAAAATGTAGGTGCAAAAACCAGCAAAATAAAAGCGAACAATTTCATAAAATGATGTGGGTTAAGAGGTATGATAGGTATTAAGAACTCTAATTTAATCAACAGTAACAGAATTTCATACCAAAATGCCATTTCCAAATTATTAATTCAAAGTTCTTTGAATGGTTCTATTTTATTTTATCAATAATTTTTAATGATAAAAATTAAATATTATGTATTTTTTTAATTGTTTTATTGAATTTATTTTAATGTAATGAATGTTTTGTTAACTTTGAATCATCAACAAAGACAAAAGGTCTTAACACAATGTAGGATGTTGAAATTGGCAGACATGCCCTCCGGTCTCGGGGGTGGGGTCAACAGCATAAAGCAAACATGGAGCTCGTGTTTCGCCTAACTGCCCCGTGGAGGTTCGAATCCTTCTCCTACAGCAATTAAATAAATGGAAATACGAAAGGTATTCCCAAAATTTGAAAATTTTATACTGTAGGATGTTGAAACTGGCAGACATGCCCTCCGGTCTCGGGGGTGGGGTTAACGGCATAAAGCAAACATGGAGCTCGTGTTTTGCCTAACTGCCCCGTGGAGGTTCGAATCCTTCTCCTACAGCTGGTTATTTTGGGTTTATTGTTAATTGACTAAAGCTGTGAGATTTTATCCCACGGCTTTTTTATTTTTATAGTTCGATGGATTTGACCCTCGATGCAATTAAAGCTGGTCTAAATGAGGCTAAAAGAGTAATGGTAATCACAGACACAGAAGTCCATAAAAAATCCCACCATACCATTTTAACAGGATAGCTTTCAATAATAGATGAAGCAATA
>NZ_JBGSXS010000350.1:0-2400 GCF_041751335.1 Aquiflexum sp. | reverse complement strand
ATCTTTGTCTAGTAATTTCATAAATCCATCTATGGACAGAACAGATAATTTCGGGAATGGAATGGATGCTAAGATTGATACTGGATTATCCCACTTTACGAAAATGTTCCTTTTTCCATTTATCAAAAACTGCCTGGGTATAATTCTTATCTTCATAAGCTTTGTCAGCTTCCCTTACAACTTTTTCAGAAAGATAGGTGACGAGCAGTGATTTAATTTCCTGCAAATCTTCCTCTGATTGTTCATGGCTAAACAGCTTCAGGATTTCCAATTAGGTCTCATTAAGAGGATTTGACATAACAACTCATTTTTGTTTTTCAAAATATTCTAAACTCAAATTTATAAAAAATGGCAGATAAAGAAACCCATATACAATAGACCTCTAATCTCATAATTAAGATAGGTTTATTCATCCATCTTCCATATTACCACATCCTTCTTCCTTGTCACTTTTTCCCCCCTTCCTTCATCCATTGTTTCCTTCATCCTTTTATTTAACCCCCTCATCTTTCATATAAGGAGATTGCCGAGTCGCACGAAGGACTGTTCAAAACATCAAAGTTACCCAAGTGCTCCTCGCAATTACGCACCACTTTGTTCCTTCATCCTTTTTTTCCTCCTTTTTTCAATGGTGAAATCCTGACTACTTTCCATCATTTTTTTTATATTTGAGTAATGGAAACAATAACGATTAAAGTAAAAAGTGGAGAAGATGCACAATTTCTAATTGATATGGTGAGAAAGCTTGATTTTGTTACATCTATAGAAACGATTGGTACCACAATTACACCTAAACTTCCAAAGGGGAAATTTTCATCTGAAACAGAATTTTTATCTATGTGCGGCCTATGGAAAGGTAGGGATATTTCTGCTGAAAAAATAAGAGAAAAGGCATGGCGGGAAATCAAGCTGTAATTTGTGATACTAATATTATCATTGAACTTTTTAAAGATAATCAAAAAGTCAAAGAGACTTGCTTGGAAATTGGAATAAACAATCTGTACGTTAGCCCGATAACAATTGGGGAATTTTATTACGGGGCATTGAATAAGAGGGAAATTCCTTTGCTCAACAAACACCTTGAAAGATTTGGAATTCTTCCATTAAATGAAAATATCTCTTCAATTTTCGTTGACTTGATGCGCAAGTTCTGCCTTAGCCACAAACCTTTTATAGGTGATATGTTGATTGCGGCCACAGCATTGCATTATGAAATTGAAATCTACACTTTCAATACGAAAGACTTCCATTTTATACCAAATCTGAAATTAGTTACTACCGTTTAATTAAAGGATCTGTTTTAGAGGTATATATTACTGGCTTTTTAAGCTCTCCACCGGATTTGCCAACGCTGCCTTTACCGATTGAAAACTAACCGTCAGCCAAGCTATTGCCAGTACCGAGATACCTGAGATCAGGATGATCCAAAGGTTGACATTGATCCTGAACGCAAAATTCTGTAGCCACCATTTTTCCATCACGAACCAGGCTACCGGAACAGCCAAGGCAAATGCGATCAAAATCATTTTGGTAAAGTCTTTGGAAAGCATCACCACCACGCTGTTGACAGAAGCACCCAATACTTTTCTCACACCTATCTCTTTGGTACGGAGGCTAGTGACGTATGCGGATAAAGCAAACAATCCTATACAAGAAACGAAAATCGCCAATATAGAAAATATAGAGAAAATCCTTCCCGTCTGTAATTCCTGAAGGTATTGGTTGTCGAGGCTCTCATCTAAGAATGAAAACTTAAAGGATTGCTCCGGAGCTATTTCCTTCCATTTGGCTTCGATGGACGCTATGGCAGATTGGGTTTGGTTGCCTTTGATCCTTGCAAAAACATACTGACCACCTATGTCCCCAAATCTTTCTGTGTTCTGAAGCACCAAGGGGGTAATTTCATCCCGGAGTGAAATAAAATTGAAATCCTTTACAATCCCGATAATGGTATGCTCGACTGTGATATTGCCATCAGGTGTGTTCTGGGTTTCCAACAGTTTGGAACCTATAGGGTCTGTGATGCCCATGACTTTGACGGCAGTCTCATTGAGCAAAACATACAGGGAATCATTTGTTGCTTCCGAAAAGCCCTTGCCTTCCACTATTTCAAAACCCAAAGTTTCGGAAACGCCATCAGCGACAACCATGGATTTGGTGGTCAGGATTTCGGAGGAACCTTCAGGCTGAAACTGTAATCCAAAGAAGGTGGCTTCCTGCCCGGGAGATGCAAATGCTATGGCAGCATTCTCTACTTCAGGCATTTTTCTGAGTTCTTCCACAAAGGTTTTTAGATTTTGCGGCCCAAAGCTAAATCCCCTTTCTACAACCAAAACATGTTCCTTATCAAATCCCAAAGATACATTCTGCATGTATTTCATCTGGTCCCGGATCACCAAT
>NZ_JBGSXS010000349.1:0-5139 GCF_041751335.1 Aquiflexum sp. | reverse complement strand
AATTACATCAAGGTCCACTTGAATTTTACAGCAATTCATTCTTTGCATTTTTCTTTTGATTCTCAATAATCAAAAACACCTCTATTGTACCGGTTTTGCACCTTTTACCCAACTGGTTGAAAATTAATGGGGTATAAATTCTTTTCACTTTTTAAAAAATTGGGTTCCACTTTTCTAAATCGAACTTTTTAAATGGCTCAGTACCCCAATTTTGAAGGGAATTCCAAATGGAACTCAAAGAAATTTCAAGTTAAATCAAACTTAACCATTTATCATTTTAACAAAACCACAATGAGAAAAACCACAATTATTATCCTTTTACTTTTTCTGAATGTCAGCCTACTTAGGGCCCAACCAGAAAAAATGACCCTTAGTGGGTATGTCCGCGATGCTTCGACAGGAGAAGAACTTCTAGGAGCAACCGTCTTGGTCAAAGGCTCCTCGGAAGGGGCAATTACTAACCTGTATGGATTTTATTCCATTTCCTTGAATCCTGGTCACCATACGATTTCAGTAAGCTATATGGGATTTGAATCGGAAACCATTGATCTTGAATTGCAATCCGATCTCAATCTGTCCATTGAATTGATGCCCAGCAATCTTTCCCTGGAAACGGTGGAAGTTTCGGCAATCGCCAAAGATGAAAAAATCCTGGAAATCGGAAGTGGTATAGAAAGGGTGTCCATGGATCAGATGAGAAAAATGCCCAAGCTATTGGGAGAAGTAGATCTGATCAGAAACATTCAGTTGCTTCCGGGTATATCCACAGTAGGAGAGGGTACGTCTGGATTTAATGTGCGTGGAGGTGGGGCCGAGGAAAACCTGATTTTGCTTGATGAAGCTACGGTATTCAATGCTGCACATGTGATGGGATTTTTCTCTGTATTTAATTCCGATGCCATCAAGGATGTCAAAATTTATAAAGGAGGATTGCCAGCGCAATATGGCGGAAGGTTGTCTTCCGTACTTGATGTCAGGCAATTGGAAGGGAATTCAAAAAAGTTGCAAGTCAAAGGTGGCATTGGGCTATTGAGTAGCAGACTAACTGTGGAAGGTCCCATTCAAAAAGACAAGACATCATTTTTGCTAGCAGGCAGACGCTCTTACATGGATGTATTTACCAGACTATCCGGGGATGAAGAACTGAAAAACAACAACCTCTATTTCTATGATTTCAATGCAAAGGTGAACCATAAATTTTCAGATAAAGACAGGGTCTTTCTTTCCTACTACTCTGGAAACGATGTGATGAAATTGGGTGATCTGTTCAGTAGTAGTTGGGGAAACAATACCATGACCTTGAGATGGAACCATGTTTTCAACCCCAAGTTGTTTACAAATATCACAGTCACCAACAGTAATTATTTTTACCATATCATGGGAAGCCATGGTCCCGATGCCTGGGATTGGAAATCAAGCATCTTAAACCAGACATTTAAGGCTGATGCTGCATATTTCGTTAATCCAAATAGGACTATCGATTTTGGCCTGCAATCAAATATGCAGGATTATGTACCGGGAACTATCATTCCAACAGGGGAAGAATCTGCGGTAAATTCAATAGAAATGGCCAAAGAACATGCCATTGAATCAGGAGCCTATGTATCATGGAATGAAAAAATCAATGAACAATGGAAATTTGAATTGGGACTCAGGTACGTGGACTTCAGAAGACTTGGCGGAACACAATATATTTATCAGGATGGAGTAAAGGAAAGAGATGCGATTATTGACTCAGTCAGTTTTTCAAGACATCAGACCATGGCCAGTTACAATGGTGTTGAACCAAGGTTTAACCTGAGTTATACTCCCAATAAATACACGGCCATCAAGGCTAGCTTTCATAGGGCCAACCAATTTGTGCACTTGATTTCCAACACCAATTCTCCTTCTCCCATAGATGTTTGGAAACCATCCAATGCCTATCTAAAACCGGCACAGGTGGATCAGTTATCCTTGGGCTTTGTCAAAGGAATTCAAAACAACAACTTCGAATTGGTAGTGGAAAGTTACTATAAGGATTACAGAAGGGTTCAGGATTTTAAGGATGGAGCTAAGCTGACCTTCAATGAAACCTTGGAGACAGAAGTCTTGGAGGGTATTGGCCGGGCCTATGGTTTGGAGGCCTCCATAGAAAAAAAGGAAGGCAGGCTTACAGGCCGGATCAGCTATACCCTTTCAAGGTCAGAAAGAAAGGTGGCTGGAATCAATCAAGGTGAATGGTATAGGGCCAATTTTGACAAACCTCATGACCTAAGTATTTACGGTTTGTACCAGCTCAATAAAAAGTGGGATTTCTCAGCCAATTTTGTTTTGGCATCAGGAAGACCATTTACCCAACCAATTGGAAAGTATGAATGGGAGGGAATGATTCTGCCTGTGATGGGGGATAGAAATGCACATAGGATTCCTACCTATCATAGGTTGGATATTTCAGCTAACCTGAGTCCAGAGGGTAAAAGAGGATCATGGAGTTTTGGACTTTATAATGTCTATGCCCGCAGAAATGCCTATTCAATCTTTTTCAGACAACAGGAAAATTCAACTCAGACCGAAGCTGTAAGGCTGTCGATTTTAGGATCAGTAATTCCAAGTGTAACCTATAACTTTAAATTTTAACGAAGATGAAAACTGTAAAAAATATATTGATCAGTTTGTCCATGTTTTTGATGTTCTCCTGCATGGATACCATTGAGTTGGATGTAAAATCCTATGAAGCCATGGTAGTGGTAGATGGAGAAATAAATAATATGGATGATGTGCAGTCATTAAAATTGTCAATAACCCAGCCGTATTTTCAAAGCAGCCAAAAGATAATCATTGAAGAAGCTGTAGTTAACTTATTTGAAGATAATAATCTTATAGGTACATATACTTACATCAAAGAAGGGGAGTATTTATTGGACTATAAAGGTAAAATAGGAAATGAATATAAACTTGAGATTACTCTACCGCATATTGCCGAACATCCACAATTAAGTGGGAAAGTGATATCGAGTAAAGCAGAGAAGTTGGAACCGGTTTCTGAAATTACTGCCGTGAGGTACGAATACAAACCCGAAAGTCTGGTATTTGAAGAGGGATATTATCTGTTGATAGATACTTATGATCCAAAAGGCAAAGGAAATAACTACAGATGGAAAGTAGCCGTGAACGGTATTGTTTCGAATGATCCACGCCATATCCTGGTACTGGAAGATGACAGGGTGGATGGCAATTTGATAGTTGGACTTGATCTTACCTATGACCCATTTCAGGAAGGGGATGAGATCGTAGTTTACCAACAGTCTATCAGTAATACTTTCTATCAGTATTTATTTGACATCTATATGCAGGCATTGACCCAAGAGAGTTTCTTCGATTCACCAGCCTATAATCCCAAGTCTAATCTGATTTCAGATATTGAAGTAGTGGGTTATTTTAATGCCAGTGCTTACCATAAAGCTGAAATAGTTATTGGGGACTGATTTCAGCTATCTTGCAAATATAGATTTTGCATAAGGGTCTCGTCCACGATTATTATCGGGATCGACCACTTGAATTTGTTTGTTATAGAGGAGAGGTGGAAACTATCCAATATTTGGCTACTGGCATTATTGTGGATAATCAAATTTGAAAAATACCCCATTTATTCCTGAAAAAATTAATTTCCCCTTGATATGCAATTCATCGCACATCAAGGGGAAATTTTATTTCTAAAATAAGAATCGCCATGTCAGATTGATCGGTCTGATATTTTCAACATTTCCTGCTTGAATAGGAGAGTTAAATTGGTAGGTTAGACCAAAAGTGGATGCGTTAAGGATTTCCAGTTTTTCGAAATAATCACCTTTAAACCCAAGCATCAATTCTGCCTGAAGGTTAAATGGACTGGCCACTTCTGACAAATTGATAGTTTGATTCTGATTATCTTCCCTGTAGGCAAATGTGGTACTGAGGTTATAACCGCCCCTTAATCCTGTCTGGATGAAAATATTCGGCGTTTGTTTACTGCTGTTTTCCCGAAAATAAAATCTGGTCTGAGCTGAAATGTTAAGGCTATTTTGGAATACCCTTGTATATTTTATCCCGTCGGGGGCCTGGATGAAATTATTGTTGTTTTCATCCAAAAGAGGATAAAAATCGAGATTATATGTCAATCTCTCTAGTTCTAAGCCCGTAATGAATGACAGCCTTTTGTTAAATGGCAATTCCTTCATCAGGCCTATTTGGACATTGCTATGTCCATCCTGATAAAAGTTATCGGGAACACCTTGGAGAAAACTTACCCCGGCGCCAAAGCTAAAATAGGTTTGGGATTTGTAAGGTTTTTTTGAAGTGTTACTAATTTCCTGGGCTTCAACATTTAAAATGGACAGAAGACCTAAAATAAAGATGTTAAGTAGATTTTTTTTGATAATTTGTGTTTTCATGATTATACCTGATTGATTTACAGGTACAAAGTTGGGGGAAGATGATGAGGTAAAAATTGACCTAGGTTAAGAACGTTTCTTTTTTTGCTCCATCAGCTTTTTTCTTATTCTGCTCAAGGATTCAGGTTTGATGTTGAGGTAGGAGGCAAGATGTTTTAAAGGAACCTGTTCCAGATACACGGGGTATTTCTTCATCAGCTTTACATACCGCTCACTGGCCGAATCTGTCAAAAGTGAGATTTCTCTTTGTTCTCGCCAGATGTAATATTGTTCCACAGCTGTTCTGCCAAATTTATTGCTCTCAGGAAATTGTTCATAAAGGTGCTGCAAAAATGTGTAGGGTAGGGAAGCAAGTATGCAATCATCCAAAGCCTCTATAAAAAACATCGAAGGTGTTTGTTGGATAAAGCTGGAATAAGAACAGTTAAATTCATGCTGGAAAGAGAAATCAAATGATTTTTCTTCCCCCTTAACCAATACAAAATGTCTTGTAAGCCCCTGAATCACTATAGAAAGATATCTTTCAGTTTCACCTTCATTGATAATATAGTCACCCTTATTATACTTTCTGATTTTGAATCCCTGCTTGAACACTTCCCATTGACTGTCTGTAAGTGGTAGGTAATCGAACAAAAGTTTTCTGGCTACATCAAGGTGCTGATTATATTCTTGTTCATTTAGGATTTCTTCATTAAGAAGTTTCATGGGTAGAATTATTTTTTTTGAA
>NZ_JBGSXS010000348.1:0-4679 GCF_041751335.1 Aquiflexum sp. | reverse complement strand
ATTACCCAAAAACTTTCGGAAATCCCTCGTTTGGTCACTGGAATTCCGACTGCTCCCGGGACAGCAATAGCTGATGTAATTCCAGGAACCACTTCGGTGGGTATTCCAAAGGCTTCAATATAATCTATCTCCTCAGCACCTCTGCCAAATACAAATGGATCACCGCCTTTAAGCCTTACCACATGCCCATGTTTGAGGGCATTTTCCACACACAGCCTATTGGTCTCATCCTGTGGGCAACTGTGTTTTCCAACTCTTTTACCCACAAATATTTTGATGGCTTGAGCAGGTGCATGCTTGAGCAATGTTTTGTCAATCAGCGCGTCATATAGGACAACATCTGCTTTGTTCAATGCCAAAACTGCCTTCAAAGTAATCAATTCCGGATCACCCGGTCCTGCACCCACTAGGGTAACTTTTGGTTTTACTTTCTGTATCATGCCGTTACCTCCTTTTCTCTATAAGCACTGATTGCCTCAAACACCTCAGCAGCATCCTCATAATATTGTCTTGCAAAAATCTCGGTCGGTTCATTATTTTGGATTTGATAGGTGACTTCAGCAAAGGTTTTCCTTAATTCAATCTTATTGGTTGCGGTGAAGGTTTCATCAAATAGAGTGATAATATTAGCATAGGAATTTGTGCTTTTGCCCTCACTCAAAAGGATTGCTTTTGCTGCATTGACCATTCCTGCATAGGTATGATATATGCAATCTGACCATCTTTTTTCTTTGAATGCTTCTTCTGAGAGTTCCAATTTTTCTCTGGCTTCCAACAATAAGGTAGCGACCAAATCAATCACTACACCTGCACATTCACCAACTCCCACAGCCACTTTATAGGCATCCTCATTTCCCCAATCTACCTGATCTTGTTCAGTTAAAGTTTCTGTTTCTGTAAGAACTTTAAGGATATCATAGAAATATATCTGCCCTTTTCGGTCATAATAGTCTAAGAAACTCTCTCCACTTTCTCCAAAATCCTCAAAGTCATTGATCAGAATCCTTAATGCATCTGGACCTCTTTTACTTGGAATCTTGATAACTTTGTCCGAGAATCTTCCATTACCATTTCCGAGGGTACCTCCTCCCAATAATACCTGAAGCGCAGGGAATACAGTCTTGCCAACTTTCATCGACATTCCTTGAAAACCAATATGGGCCATGTTATGCTGCCCACAGGCATTCATGCAGCCGGAGATCTTGATGGTCAAGTCTTTGTTTTTAAGGTACTGTGGATATTCTGCCAAAATGACTTTTTCCAGTTCCTTGGCAATTCCTGTACTGCTTGCAATCCCAAGATTACAGGTATCCGTTCCCGGACAGGCAGTGATGTCTGCAAAACTATCGTAACCAGCATCAGCCAAGCCTATTCCCTTCAATTGCTGATAGAAAAACGGTACTGCCCCTACCTGCACATCTCGAATAAGGATGTTTTGTCTCAAAGTAAAGCGTACCTCATTTCCTGCATATTTACTCACCAAATCTGCCAATTGTCTGGCCTGATCTGTATAAAAATCCCCCAAGTGAACTTTTACGCCAACGGATACAAATCCATCCTGTTTTTGGGGAAGGACATTTGTCAGTTTCCATTGCTCAAAGTTCAAATCCAAAGGCTCCTCAAGTAAAGGGTATTTAGGCTGGGAAAGCACTTTGGATTCTTCATAAGTTTGTGCGTCAATGGGATATTTTTTGTACGGCAAAGCATTTCTTTCTTCTTTGACTAGATTCAGAAATGTTTCAAGACCTAACTCATTGATCAAAAACTTCATCCTGGCTTTCAACCTTCTGGAACGTTCGCCATGTCTGTCAAAGACTCTCAATACACCTTCAATAAATGGTATCAAATCATCAGTTGGCAAAAACTCGGTAATCAAGTCAGCATGTCTTGGTTGTGAACCCAAACCACCACCCAATAGGATTTTAAATCCACGGATTTCCTTTCCATCTTCTGTTTTTAATTGTGGAATAAATCCCAAGTCATGCAAATAAGCCAATGCCGTATCTTCTTCTGAGGCAGAGAAAGCCATTTTAAATTTTCTCCCCATTTCTTGACAAACCGGGTTTCTTAAAAAATACTTGAAAACTGCATCTGCATAAGGAGTCACGTCAAATGGCTCTTTGGGATCCACACCGGCGGTTTCGGATGCGGTCACATTTCTTACCGTATTTCCGCAAGCTTCTCTTAAGGTCACATCGTTTTTTTCCAATTCTGCCCAAAGTGCCGGTGTCTCATCCAAACTGACATAATGGATCTGAATATCCTGTCGGGTGGTAATGTGTAGCCTTCCTGTTGAAAATCTATCCGAAACATCGGAAATACGCTTCAACTGTTCCCCTGTGGCTTTCCCATAAGGTAATTTGATACGGATCATCTGTACGCCAGGCTGCCTTTGACCATACACCCCACGGGCAAGCCGGAGGCTACGAAATTTTTCCTCATCTATTTTACCTTCTCTGAAAAGTGTGATTTTTCTTTCCAGCTCAAGGATGTCCTTTTCCACAATGGGATTTTCGATTTCAGTTCTGAAGCTTTGCATTTTTTTGTTTTAGATTTGAGAGGTGAGATTTGAGATTTTAGACATAAGTCGCAAGACCTAAGACAAAAAAGTAGATACCTTTTTTATCTCTCATTCTCAATTTTTTTATCTTTCTCCATTCAATTTTAACCTCTTATTTATACTTTTTATGACTGCCCACTTTGGTGGTAATACTTGGTACATAGTACTTGGTACTTTCAATCAATAAACCCAACACTCACGGTATCATAGCTTCCCTCATCAATGAGGATAAAGCTTCCGTTGAATTTATTTTGGGTATAACTATCAAAGTGAATAGGCTTACTTAACCGTAAATTCACTTTTCCAATGTCATTCAGTCTCAGTTGCTGCGCAGGTTCTTCTCCTGAGAAGTCTGTGTGGATGAGGAATTCGATGCTGTCAACTTTTGCCAGAACCCGGTTAACGCCGTGTTGTAGTGTAAATTTGTCACCAACTCTCAAAGGTTTGCTATTGACCTGGCAGATGGTAGCTGCAATTTGCTTTTCAGATTTGGGAAGCTCATTGGATTTGACCAACATATCCCCGCGGCTGATATTTACCTCATCCTCCAGTGTGATGGTCAAAGATGAGTCAGGGGTAGCAACCTCATATTCCTGATCGAATAAACTGATGGATTTGATTTTGGATTGAGTTAGGGAGGGCAATACTGTCACCTCATCGCCCACTTTCAGATTTCCTCCATATAGCATCCCCGAAAACCCCCTGAAGTCATGAAATGCTTCGGTTTTAGGACGGATGACATACTGAACCGGGAAGCGGGCAACAGAACTTTCCTGTAAGTCCTCAGTTTCCAAAACCTCCAAATGATCCAATAAAGTGTTGCCCACAAACCAAGGCATCAATTCGGATTGCCTGGCAATATTTTCGCCCTTCAAAGCTGAAATGGGAATAAAAGTAATTTGTTCATTATTGAAATTACTTTTCTCGACAAGGGCTTCAAAATCAGTTTTTATTTTAAGATATACATCTTCATCATATCCCACCAAATCCATTTTATTGATCGCTACCACCACATGGCTGATGCGCAGCAGGTTACTGATAAAGAAATGTCTGTATGTCTGCTCAATAACACCTTTTCGTGCATCAATCAAAATGATGGCCACTTGCGATGTGGAAGCTCCGGTAACCATGTTACGGGTATATTCCACATGGCCGGGGGTATCAGCAATGACGAAATTTGTTTTTGCCGTATTGAAGTAAATATGTGCTACATCAATGGTAATGCCCTGTTCCCTTTCTGCAACAAGGCCATCAGTAGCCAAAGAAAAATCTAGGTAATCAAAGCCACGCTGACGGCTGGTTTTTTCTATTGCCTCCAACTTGTCAGTAGTCAGTGACTTGGTGTCATATAGCAACCTTCCAATGAGGGTACTTTTACCATCATCCACCGAACCTGCTGTGGCTATTTTTATGAGTTTTTTACTTTCCATTTAATTAGATGTGAGACGTGAGACATAAGACGTGAGACTTGGTCTTTTCATCACTTTTAGCTGATATTTTAATGCTACAAAGGCACGAAGACTTAATGGGTTTTTATTCATTTTATTTCTAAGACTCTAAAGGGCAGTCTGAAGACTGGAAGGTTTCTGGTCCAAGACTGAAGTCTTGAATCATCTCTTTACCTGTCTTGAATCTAGTGTCTTGAGTCTTGAGTCTTCTTTAAAAATACCCAACCTTCTTCCTTTTCTCCATGGCTGCTTCCGACCTTTTGTCGTCGATTCTGGCACCTCTTTCTGAGATGGTTGAATCTCTGATTTCTGAGACTACTGCATCGAGGGTTTCAGCTTCTGAAAGTACCGCTGCGGTACAGGTCATATCGCCTACTGTTCTGAACCTGACCATTTTTTCAAACACCTCCTCACTATTTTCCCTGAAAACATGTTCATTGGCGGTCCAGATCAATCCGTCACGGAAGAAGACCTCTCTCTTGTGTGCAAAGTATATGGAAGGTATTTCGATATTTTCTGTTTTGATATACTCCCAAACATCAAGCTCTGTCCAGTTGGATATTGGGAAAACACGGACATTCTGACCTTGATGAATTTTGCCATTCAACATGTCAAAAAGCTCAGGACGCTGGTTTTTTTCATCCCATTGGCCAAAGTCATCTCGAACGGAA
>NZ_JBGSXS010000347.1:0-1825 GCF_041751335.1 Aquiflexum sp. | reverse complement strand
AAAGGTATCCGGAGTATTGCTCTGAGAATTTCTATAAAAGTCATAATTGTGAACTTGAAGATTTTGATCCAAATTTTAAGAAAGGGACGGAAAATCTTAAACAAGCTAATTTGTTGTTTTTTGGTAGATTTCTCCTTGGTTTTAGTTGGTGCGGCAATAGGCTGTCCATATTCAGCTTTTGATGTAATGTTCATAGTCTAGTTGGTTTTAGTTGAGTAAATGATGTCCAATTATCAGACCGAAATAATTTTTAGCAATAAAAAAATAATTAGATAATCCGATAGGGCAGTAGTGGACCTCTTTAAAGGTATTAGGAGAAAGATTAAACAGATTTCCCTGTAACCTGGGCTAAAAAGCAGATTATCATTTTTAAGGATTTTTATGAAACCAATTGAATTGGTCACCTTATTATCCATTTTGGGGTATAGGAATTAATCCTAAAACGGGATAAATTTAGGTATTGGGAAAATATCATTAGTATTTTTGATAGCATGCCAATTAATAGCCTTAAAAAGATTAAATATAGACAAGGGGAAAATATTAATTATACTCAATACTTTCAAATATGAGTACGTGAAAGAGGTTGGTGTTATAAGTATAGTATGATTCAGAGCTTTTTCTATAAAGTAGAGAAAGTGAAAACATATGACATCGAATATTCCATTTATCTTCAAATACAGCTGATCCCGAATTTTTTCTCCTACACCTAGCAGAAATACCATATAACCCATTCCAATTTAATGAATACTACAAGAAACTCAATGGAAATTTACAATGCCCGAATCATAGGTAGTCTTTTTATTTTGGCATTTCCAGCCTATGGGTTTGGACGACACTTTTTCGATAGTGAATCAATTTCCGAAAATTATATCGGCGCAGGGCTTATCATATTGAATACCATAGTTGTTCTTTCCATTGGTATTTTATTGAGAAAAACACTTCAGCAATACAGTGTAGGAGTCAGTAACGTCTATCTTTTTACAAGGGTATTTGAGGCAATAGCCCTTGCGAGTATTTTATTGAATTTTATTCCTGGAATAAGTATTTCCTATGATTTGGGATACTTTCTTGCAATGCTTGTTTTAGGACTAGGCAGCATTCCAATGTGTTTGACCTTGTTTAAATACAAGATAGCGCCATCATGGTTGGCACTTTGGGGAGTAGTAGGATATGCTGTTTTTGCGTTTGGGTTTTTAATGGAGTTATTTGGGAATGTGTGGAGTATGTATCTTCTGATACCGGGTGGTTTATGGGAAATAACTTTTGCTTTGTCGCTAATAATTAAAAAATAAAAATTCATGAAAATCCACCAATCCACTTACATCAAAATATTGATAGGCATTACTGTTTCTGCTCTAATCCTTCATTTTTTGATCCTATTGAAAATAATCCCTTATGGTATCGCCTGGGGAGGAAGGTTGACCACGGACCAAGAAATGTACACCTTTGAAACGCTTTCGATTATCATCAGTTTATTTTTCATTTATGTACTAGCCCAAAAGGGAAAATTCGTGAAAGCCATTTTTTCTGACAAAACGCTATCTGTGATCTTGTGGATTTTCTTTGGCCTATTTGTCCTAAACACCATAGGTAACGTTTTTGCCGAAACAACATTTGAAAAATGGTTTGCAGTTGTGACATTATTAAATGTTCTTTTGTTGTGGAGAATAAATATGCCAATAACCATGTAGTAGGTAGAATTTTATTTAAATTTTTGATTTGATCGTTGGAAAATCTATTTTGGGTACAGATCTGGAAACAAATAAAACCATCATCAAAAAAACAACACCATGACCAAAAAACGAATATTCTTCACCGGAGGATC
>NZ_JBGSXS010000346.1:0-2892 GCF_041751335.1 Aquiflexum sp. | reverse complement strand
TGGTTCAGGTTCACACTTGATGGCCTTTGTCTTGGCCAAAAGAGAAAATTGGGATCCGGAATCTTTGGATTTTGAAGTTGTAGGTGATCTTGAAGGTGCAAAGAATGCCTTGAGTGGGGATGACACCAAAATCTTCTTGTGGGAAAAATATACTACCAAACCAATTGTTGATCAAGGGATTTTCAAGAGAATTGGTGAGGTCCCGACTCCTTGGCCCTGCTTTTCTATCATTGCCCATCCAACTGCTTTGGACAAACATAGAGAAATAATTCAGAAATTACGAGACCTTGTTTACAGCATGTCTGCTGATTTATTCAAAAAAGAGGATTATGCTACACAACTGAGCCAAAATTACAAAATACAGGAGCAGGATATCAAGGCCTGGCTAAATCAGACTCAATGGTCAACCAACAACAAGATTTCAATAAATATGCTTGAAGAAACAATGAGAATTTTATTGGAACTTGGTTTGATCGAAAATCCGATTAAAACAGAAAAGCTATTATTTACACCACTGATTGCTCTTGTTGAATAATCATTCGTTGAAGACTGACTGTAGCAGTAGTACCTACTCCCTTTTTACTCGTAATGTCCAATTTGCCCCCCATAAGGTTTAAGAATTCCTTACACAGATTAAGACCCAACCCGGTACCTTTCTCCTTTTCAGTTCCAGCACTTGACTCCAATAAGGAAACCTGATCGTTGAGTATGGTTTCAAGTTGAATTTCACTCATTCCCAAACCAAAATCCTGAACGATCATTTTCAAAAACTCATCTTCAATGATTGTATAAATTTCTATTTTTGAGCCTTTTTTGGAGAATTTGATCGCATTACTCAAAAGATTCCGTACTACGATCTGCAGTAGATCCTTATCAACCAAAGCCTTCTCTTCATGGTCTATATTTAAATTGATGGTAATCTCTTTTGAGACTGCCTGATGCTGTAATAAATCCATACAGGGTCTGATTACCTTTCCCAGGTTAGTAGGTGACAATTGCACATTGAATCCCTCCATTTGTGATTTGGACCAGCTAAGGATATTATCCATTGTTTCAAAAAGCCCATCCACATTTCGCTTCAAAATATGGGAGACTCCTTCAAACTCCTCTCTGGTCAGTCCCTGAGAATGCATGAGATCCAAAACTCCTTTCAATTGTGCTACGGGACTTTTAAGATCATGTCCCAAAATAGAAAGTAACCTATTCTTCATTTTATTGGACTCATAGAGTTCATGGGATTTGGACTCCAATTCCTTTTTTTGATGTTCGGTTATGGTTTTTTTGTATTTTAATTGGTCATTGGCTTTTTTTAGTTTTTTATTAAAAATGTACAGCCATAACAGCAAAAGCAAACTAAGAAAAACAAACACTGAGGCTACAAACACAGTCCTTCTAACACTTTGGATTTCCAGTTCTTTAAGGGAATTTTCTATTTTTAGAAAATTAATCTCTGCATCAGATTTTTCAACTTCAAACATTGCTTGCAACAATGACATCCTATCTTCATCGATCTCTTCCTCCATACTGTCTTTCAGCTCTGAAAAAGCCTTATGGTATTGATATGCCCGGGTGATGTCACCCAAAGAATGATAGACTGTAGCCAGAACTTGATAAGTATTTACCAGTTCTTCTTGGAAACCATTTTGTTCTGAAATCTTTATCCCTTTTTCAAGATATTCAAGGGCTTTGGGAGTATTCCCTGAAAGAAAGTATGCTTTACCCAATCGATGGAAAATCGAAGCCTCATAAGTTTTTAGTCTTTGGTGGGAAGCAACTCCCAAGGCAAATTCGTAAGTATGTATCGCTGAGTCCAATTCATTTTTGGTAAGAAAAATATCTCCAATTACCCTATGTGTAAAACTGGTAAAATACATCAAACCTTCTTTTTGATTTACTTCTAAAGCAGATTTTGCATAATACAAAGCCGAATCCAATTCACCTACCTTTGAAAGGTTCAGGGAAAGATTATTCAAACTCCTGATAGTCAAAAAATGATCCTTGATATCAAGGGAAATCTCATACGCTTCCTGAAAGTTCTTAATAGCTTCTATATAGTTCTTCCTTTGATAGTAAAGTGCACCCAAATTATTCAGCGCCATTCCTATTTCCAATCTGTCATTGAATTTCATTCCGATCAGATACGCTTCTTTGGAATATCTGAATGACTTATCCCATATTCCCAATCTGTAATATATCCAACCTAGATTACCTTTTGCTCTTCCAAGTTCTAAACTGTCTGCCAATTGAACAGCTAATTCTTCAGCTTGAAGTCCCCATTTCAAGCCTTGTTGAGTGTCTTTTTCCCTGATCAAGAGTGTGACCTTGTTCAGTGTTTTAAGTTTCTCTGCATCATTGGTCTCTATCAACACAATTTTCCTTAAACTATCCACTTCCTGTAGTTGTGCAAAGAGGTTAAATGTGATTCCTAAACTGATGAAATAAAAAAGTGCAATTCTCTTCATAAGTAATCTAATACTGGGGTAATAAATCTCTTTTATAATGTTCTAAATAATACGCAAAACAAATATTTTAAATTCTTCATTAGTCATTTCTTCTAAATGCTATCGGGTCTGAAGGTGAAATGGGATAATTGAGTATAAAACCATCCGAATCAATCTCACCCAACAACCTAAGCCCTGCCACATGCGGTGCAGACATTGATGTTCCTGTTTCTGTCCGGTATCTATTACCGGCCCAAGTAGAAAGGACGGAAACTCCCGGAGCACCAAATTTTATTGGTTCCCCGTAATGTGAGAACCAAGCATACCGATCTCGGGAATCAAAAGCAGATACTGTGATGGTATATTTGCCTTTCACCCTAGCCGGGCTGAATGAGGTTGCTGGCAATCTTGAATTCCCAGAAGCAATGACCATCCAGATTCTTCTTTTTTC
>NZ_JBGSXS010000345.1:0-3066 GCF_041751335.1 Aquiflexum sp. | reverse complement strand
GATCATAGTCTTTAAAGACTATATTTGAGTCTTGTTTTTCCACACCTCAAAATAACAATTTTGAGTTAAACAAGAAAAAGGCTACCCGAAAAATCAGGTAGCCTTTCAATTTAATTTAAATGAGACTTATGAGACAGCCTCATATGTTTATAGAGAAAAGCAGTTCTAATGGAGATTCGACCCCTATGGGGTCGAATAATAATCTCCCCTCTAATAATTATAAACATTTAATCCCTTCAGGATTTAAACTTTTTAGTCTAAAAGAGCTCAGATGACCCAAAACAAATCCTGAAATACAGGATAAAAAGAAAAAATCAATTACAGTAAAATCTCGATAAGAAATTTAAAGCAGACCTTAAATTCATTCATGGTTTCCCTTAAACAGGCTTCTAATTTATGAAGAGACAGCAGATTCAATAATTCTATTAACAATATGGGCAAGATCCCCAAGAATTAGAGAGAATTTTAAAGTGACTCCCCTTCAATCCCTTACTCCCCTTACTCCCTTTCAAGATCTTCATTTCCCTCGCCTCCAAGGCTATAATGATTATTTTCCTCATCCTCACTGCCTCTTCGCTCTTGGGCATCATCCAATTCGCTTCCGGGGATATCGAGGTCCTCACCTGCAAAATCAACCTTTCGCTTTCTTCTCAATAATTCCTCGTCATCCAAACCATCCATACTCATGTCTTTTGGACCGAGAGCTCTCCTGTCTTCTGCAGTAAGCTCATATTCCTTATCTGGATTTTGCTCCTGTAAGCGATCCAAGCTGTTTTTTGCAGCTTCTTGCTGATCTTCCGTTGGTTTCTTATCCTTATTTTGATTGCTCATGATGTTTTTATTTTTTGATTGTTGAATTATTGTTCTGTTCTACTTGACTGATTGGATGCGGTTACTTTCCATAGTGTGTTTCCGGTATCGTCATTGACCAAAATAGATCCGTCAGGCAATACGGCGACACCGACCGGTCTGCCATACACTTCTGATTTTTCATGGTCAGCAATAAATCCGGTTAGAAAATCCTCAGGCTCGCCAGGCTTGCCGTTTGAGAAGGGAACAAAAAGAACTTTAAACCCACTTAATTCGGATCGGTTCCAGGAGCCATGTTGTCCCACGAAAGCACCTTTTCGGTATTTTTCAGGAAATTTATCATTGTCATAAAAAGCCAATCCTAATGAAGCTGTATGATTTCCCACCGGTACATCTGGAATAATTGCCTTTTCTACCAGGTCTGGTCTCATTCCTTCCATGCGGGGGTCTTCGATCTGACCGAAATAGGAAAATGGCCAACCATAAAATCCATCTCTTTCTACACTGGTGATGTAGTCCGGCACAAGCTTGTCTCCCAATTTATCGCGCTCATTTACTGCGGTCCATAATTCACCGGTTGCAGGATTCCAGTCCATGCCCACAGGATTTCGTAGTCCTGATGCAAAAAGCACTTCTCCGCTTCCATCAGGATTGATTTCCAATATGCAAGCCCTTCGTTTTTCTTCATCCATTCCATGTTCTCCATTGTTGCTGGCCGAACCTACAGATACATAGATTTTACTTTCATCTTCATTTGCCAAAAGATTCCTTGTCCAATGGTTATTGTATCCACCCGCAGGAAGATCTAGGATTTTTTCTCCTTCCGTTTCCAGTTTTGTTTGACCATGTTGATACGGATATCGATAAAGACCGTCGGTATTGGCGATAAAAAAGTATTCTCCCAAAATCAACATGCCATAAGGTTGGTTAAGACCATCAATAAAAATTTTCCTAGTGGCATAATCGCCATTTCCTTCTTTATCCTGTAGTATGGTGATCCTATTGGCACTTTTTTCAGTATTACTCTCTACGACAAACAGGTCTCCGTTTGGACCAACATAAGTGATGCGTGGATTATCGAAGTCCTCGGCAAATTTGGTGACAACAAAACCCTCAGGAGCTGTAGGAAGACCCTCAGAAGGCCAATCGACCAGTTTGCTTTCATTTCGCACTGACTCTGTGGAATATGGCGAGGGAAGGACCAATGGGCCAATAGTTGTTTTCACAGTGTCCGCCCCTTGCTTGGCAAGCTCATTTTTTTCTTGACTGACCACCCTTGAAGCACAAGATGCATTGATCAACAAAAAAAGTAGTGTTGGCAGTATAAAATTTTTCATGGATAAAGTTTTTTAATGAAAAGATATTTTCTTTTCTGGCTTTGAATTGATAGAAGTAAACAATTGTGAATGAAACCAAAACAGTCACCTACATGATAAGGAGACGCAACAAATGATCCAAATATAGTCTACTGTAGTCAATTAGGTAGAATGGACCTAGTATAGCTCAAAAAATGATTTGATTGCGCTAAAAACCTAAATTGTAAATAATTAAACCAGAAATATTTTGCCACAATATGTGGTGAAATTAGGCTGATTTGTTGCTATTAATGGGGGTGATTAAGATTGATCATTAAACTCCACATAAAAGGTACTGCCAATCTGGGGAACACTCTCGACCCAGATCCGTCCGTTCATGGCTTCTATTTGGCATTTTGTGATATATAAGCCAAATCCTTTAGCATCTGGATGGGAATGAAATACCTTTCTTATTTTGAAAAGGTCTTTTCCGTGTTTGTTTAAATCAATGCCTAATCCATTATCGGCAACAGAAATCACAATTTTATTTCCCTCTCTTTTGCTTTGGACACGAATATGGGGTGTGCGTAAGGGTGATTGATATTTCAAAGAATTGCTGATCAAGTTATGTAATATACTCCATACGTAGGTTGGTGGAAAATTGATAACAGGCGACTCATCAAAATCGCATTCAATCAGTGCTTTGGAATAATTTATTTGTCTTCTCAAATTAGCACATGTTTTTAAAAAAAATTCATTCAGATTAATCATTTCTGATTTAATCTCTAAATCAGATTTAACTTGAAGTGATTCCATCAATTCCTCTAGTATCTCGTTAAGGATTGCAGTTGATACTTTCAGGAGATCCTTAAGTTGGGCTACCTCGGATTGCTCTTTGGTCTCCGTAATATCATCCACCAACATGAATATATTATTCAGTGGGCCTCTTAGGTTGTGAGAG
>NZ_JBGSXS010000344.1:0-1764 GCF_041751335.1 Aquiflexum sp. | reverse complement strand
ATAAAAGGATTAGTCTATGGAGTCGGCAATAACTGGAATTCATCCCAGTTTTAAATTGAATGGTATTTCTTTTTCTAAAGAGGATTTGTTGGAAGTTGGTTATTGTCTAATTAAGGAAGGAGTGGATTATGAGAAGACTATTGGTGAATTTTTACTTGATTGGTTAAGTGCTAAAGATTCAGTGAAAGCGTTTACCTCAGGTTCTTCAGGAACTCCTAAAACAATTGAACTTAAAAAGAGGCACATGGTTAATTCTGCTCTTGCTACTGGAAGCTTTTTTAATCTGAAACCCGGTGATAAAGCATTGCATTGTTTACCAACAACATTTATAGCAGGTAAAATGATGCTTATCCGAGCAATGCTTTTAGGCCTGGAATTAGATTATGTGGAACCAACTTCCAAACCCATGTTAGAAGTAAACAAGTTGTATGATTTTGTGGCTATGATTCCATTACAACTACAAAACTCAATAAACAAGCTTAGTCTAGTTAAAACACTAATAGTGGGAGGTGCCCCATTTCCTGTAAAATTGCAAAAAGATGTTTTCAATACACAAACATCTATCTTTGAAACCTATGGTATGACAGAAACTATTACCCACATAGCGGTAAGAAAAATTGAATTTAAATTTGAAGGTTCTTTTTTTGAAGCTCTTCCGGACATCAAATTGTCAGTTGATGACCGCAGTTGCTTAATTATTGATGCTCCTAAGATTTGCTCCACTCCGGTAATAACAAATGATGTGGTAAATCTTATCTCAAATACCCGGTTTCAATGGTTGGGTAGATTTGATAATGTAATTAATTCAGGTGGTATTAAATTATATCCTGAAAAAATAGAGCAACAGTTAGCTGACCTTATTGAGGATAATTTTTTTGTAACAAGTTTTGAAGATTCGATTCTAGGTGAAAAATTAATTCTTGTTATCGAAGGAAATGAAAATAAAGACCTACATACACATTTGAAAGATTCTGCCCTTTTGGAAAAATATGAAATTCCGAAAGAAATCTATTTTACCGCCAAGTTTTCTTTTACAAAAAATGGAAAAATCCAACGACAAGAGACCTTGGACAAACTTAAAATTAAATCGAACTAAACAAAAAATGAATTTGAATTTCTATCCTCCAAAAACAATTATCATGAAATATTTTACTGTTTTACTTTTTGTGATGCTGTTATCCAATGTAAAAGCGCAGCAAATTTTACCCGAAAAAGAAAGGGCTAGAGTAATAGATGAGTTGTTGGAAGAACGCTTTACAAACCTCTTACCGCAATTGATGGATACATCCGGAATAGATATGTGGATTGTCATTTCCAGAGAATATAACGAGGATCCTGTACTAAGGACCATGTTACCAGCTACGTGGCTCAACGCGCGAAGAAGGACTATTTTGCTTTTTTACAGAGACAAATCCAAGAATACTATAGAAAAATTCGCTGTCGCCCGATACAACGTGGGAAAAAGTATTGTTTCTGCCTGGGATCCGGAAAAAGAACCAGACCAATGGAAACGGTTAATTCAACTTATAACAGAACGGAATCCAACTAAAATTGGTCTCAATTTTTCAGAAGATCACAATATTGCAGATGGACTGGATAAAACAGATTATGATGAATTTATGTCTTATCTGCCTAAAAAGTCGCATTCAAAGGTGGTTTCAGCAGAGCAATTAGCGGTGCGTTGGATTGAAACACGAACAGATCGCGAAATGGTGATATACAATCAGTTAGTAGATATCACCCATGATATTATAGCAGAAGCAT
>NZ_JBGSXS010000343.1:0-26256 GCF_041751335.1 Aquiflexum sp. | reverse complement strand
TTTCGTCTTCAACATTTCAATGAACTTTTTCCCTTTTAAAAAGGAAATGTCAGGATCAATTATCCCGTGGTAAATCTTATCAACCAGAACTTTTTCCGGCATCTTTAAAACCCATTACTCAGAACAGGACTGCAAAGGTAAAATTTCTTTCTTGTTTTAAAAGATAATTAACTGTAAAACTTATAAATTAAAAATCAGTTTCTTATAATTTGTTGATTTAGTGAGACAAATTTTACCATAAATCCATTTAAGTTTCTAAATTTTCCAGATTTCAAATCACTGTTACTTAATTTCAAAGAAAATACCACAACTTAAAAGTGGAATCCGGAACCCGAGTCTTTTCTACAAATCGAATTTATAAATCCTCAAAGTGATAGAAATCCTTTTGAAAGAATCATTTGTCAAAATCAATTTTTGAATCCCCACGAAAAAAGGGAGACAAAACCGGGTAAAAAGCGCCCTAGAATCGCGCTAGAAGTGACCTCGTCAGGATTCAAACCTGAAACCTCCTGAGCCGTAATCAGGTGCTCTATTCAGTTGAGCTACGAGGCCATTTGGGATTGCAAAAGTAGGTAGGTTTTTTGAATTAACAAAAGGCATTACCCAAGTTTTGTTAACCATCATTCTAAAGAACCTATAAACAATTAAGAATTATTAAGACAAAAAGAAACGCAAATCAAGTTTGATTTTATAATTTAGCAGCAATTTTAAAAACAATAATCTCTTTCATGAAAAGAATAACGCTAATCCTTTTATCCAATTTAATTGCTACCTGCCTCGTATTTGCCCAAGAAAAAGAACGAACTCCAATAGGTGGGAGACCTGATATTAAGGGTGATTTATTCATTGAATTTGGGTTCAATACTTTAAATAACAACCCGGATGAATTAAAAAGAAGATTTCTACCTTCCCGAACATTTAATATTTACTATCAGCACCCTATAAATATCGGTGCTGAAAACTCGGGATTCACCTTTAATCCAGGAATAGGCGTCGGGACTGATAAATTGGCTTTCAACAATGATAAAGCTTTGTTTAATAACCCAACATTAGGTCCTGAATCAAGTCAATTATTGGATATCACCGATGTGTACGGAGATAATATTTCTATTTCGAGAAATAACGTTTCAACAAGCTTTATTGAAGTACCGCTTGAATTCAGGTATCATTTTAACAAAAATAACTATCAGAAAAGTATGCGGTTGGCGATTGGTGGAAAAGTGGGATACCTAATGCAGGCACAGACCAAAATCGCGTACAGCGACAGCAATGGTCTTGACAGACAAATCAAGGATAGACAATCTTTCGGATTCAATCCCTTAAGATATGGCATATATGGTAGATTTGGTTTTTCAGGCATCAACTTATGGGGGTATTATGGGTTAAACCAAGTTTTCCAAAAAGAACGAGGACCATTTGCTACCCAAGCTACTCAGATAAATTTCGGGATTTCTGTGGCATTGTTCTAGAAACACCTTCGTCATCTAAAAGTATTAAGCCGGTAATCCCGGCTTTTTTTATGTAAAATATCGGAACGAAAAAAAGCAAACTCCAAATCCTAACAAAATCCCTCCTAAAACTTCCAATGGGGTGTGGGCATCAAGATAAAGTCTTGAAGAGGCAAGCCCCCCAGTAATTAAGATACCCCCCATTATCAGATACAATAAATCGTTTCCGGGAAACTGTGTCACTACAGCAATGATGATGGCAAGCAAACCGGAAATTGCCACCATGTGGGCACTTATTTTCCAAAAAAAAGTAATTCCTGTCAATAAAATCACGCAAATGGTAATTGAAACCAAGGTTTGAATCAACAAAGGTTCAAGGTTAAATTTTATTTGAAAAAAATAAGTGGACATCACATAATATAAGCTGACAATTGAAAAAGGAAATAACCTTTCCTCCTTATTTTTCATTTGAAGAGAGGAAATATTTTTAGTCAATTTCAAGGTAAAAATACTTAAAACAGGAATTGTAAAGGTGGTCAAAAATACCATCAAAAGAACATATCCCTTTTCCCAAGAACCCATACTTGTAGCCTGAGGAGCATAAAACAATAAAAAAAGAAATATCAGGCTTGGAACAATAAGCGGCTGAAGGGCAAAAGATGAAATTAAAGCTATTTTTCTGATCACTTACAATTCCTTTCTTAATCTGGCTACTGGAATCTGTAATTGTTCACGATATTTGGCAACCGTTCTCCTCGCTATATTATATCCCCTGTCATTGAGCATTCTTACCAGTTTATCATCAGAAAGTGGTCTTTTTTTACTTTCAGCATCTACCAATGACTGAAGCACACTTTTCACTTCTTTATTACTGACATCTTCGCCAGAGTCAGTAGCTATTCCTTCTGAGAAGAAATATTTCAGCGGATAAATTCCAAATTCAGTCTGAATAGATTTACTATTTGCGACCCTGGAAACAGTAGAAATATCCATTTCGATCCTTTCTGCAATATCTTTCAGGATCATAGGTTTCAATTTAGTCTCATCACCTTCGTAGAAAAAATCTCCCTGAAAATCAAGTATGGACTGCATGGTTTTTAATAATGTTAGCTGTCTTTGTTTGATCGCATCTATAAACCATTTGGCAGCATCTAGTTTTTGTTTTACAAATGTCACTGTATCCTTTAATTTCTTATCCTTCTTGTCGCTTTTTTCATAGGCATCAAACATTTCAGAATACGAGCGGCTAATTCTTAATTCAGGGGCATTTCTGGAATTCAGGGAAATTTCCAATTTACCTTCTGTATTGGTAAGTATAAAATCAGGAATGATATATTGGGTTTTGACCAAACCATCTGAAGTTCCACCCGGCTTTGGATTAAGCCGTGTAATCATATTGACTGACTCCTTTAATTCTTCTTCCGCTAGATCGAGTTTCTTTTGAATCTTGGAATAATGCTTTTTGGTAAACTCTTCAAAACAATCACTAACAATTTTTATGGCATTCTGAACAGTGGGATCATCGGGATGCTCTTTTCTTTCCAATTGAATAACAAGACATTCCTGAAGATTCCTCGCCGCAATCCCCGCAGGATCAAAATTTTGTATTTTCCTTAAAATCTCCTCTATTTCATCGACATCTGTTTCAATGTTTTGGCTAAAGACCAAGTCATTGATAATCGCTTCAAGATCCCTTCTTATATAACCGTCATTTTCAATACTTCCTATGAGTTGCCTGCCAATGATTTTTTGCCTCTCATCAAGCTTCAAAAATCCCATTTGGGCAATCAATTGCTCATGAAGGGATATTCCACCTGATATGGGTATTTCTCTCTCCTCCTCATCGGGTGAATAGTTACCATCGCCTTGCATCTTGTAACCACCGTAGTCATCGTTGAGGTAATCTTCAATATTGACATCTTTATCTTCTGAAGTATTTTCTTCTTCATAGTTGTTGTCCTCAAATTCTTCTTCAGAATCTTTTTTATCTTCTTCCTTCCCTTCTTCTAGGGCAGGATTAATCTCAAGTTCCTCCTCAACTCTAGTATCCAACTCAGCAGTAGGCACTTGTAAAAGTTTAATGAATTGTATTTGTTGCGGAGAAAGTTTTTGAGATAGAGACTGACTTAAATGAAGTTTCTGCATACATTATTTTTGTTTGAAAAGAATTCCAAAATTCTGAAGTCCTTAGTACTACCGACTCCATCTTCTCAGATTTCAAATTTAGGAAATTAGAACTATTTATTGATAAAAAGCTTATTATATCGTTTTTTTGCATTCCCTTTAAGAGGTCTATTTTATGAGGCTCTTAAACTTACATTTATTATATATACATATTTATATGGCCTTTAACAAAAGAGTAAAAATCAAAGAGCTTCTGGAAAAAGATTACGCTGACCAAGATATTACCATCATGGGGTGGGTCAGGACAAAAAGAAGCAACAAGAACGTTTCCTTTATTGCCTTGAATGATGGTTCATCCATCAAAAACTTTCAGGTGGTGGCCGACCCCAATTTGATCAATGAGGAAACCCTAAAAAAAGCTTCAACAGGTGCCTGTTTGAAGGTCTCTGGAAAAATAGTGACTTCCCAAGGCTCGGGACAACAAATTGAACTGAATGCTTCAAAAATTGAAATATTAGGTGAAGCAGATCCTGAAAAATATCCGCTTCAACCCAAAAAACACTCTTTGGAGTTTCTCAGGGAAATCGCCCACTTAAGGGTACGGACAAATACATTTGGGGCAGTCTTTAGGGTAAGACATGCCCTTGCCTTTGCGGTTCATAAATACTTTAATGATAAAGGCTTCTTTTACATCCATACCCCAATTATCACTGCTTCAGATGCTGAAGGTGCTGGAGAAACTTTCAAAGTGACTACTTTTGATCTCAAAAACCCACCTTTAACCCCAGATGGAAAAATTGATTACAAAGCGGATTTCTTTGAAAGAGAGACCAATCTGACTGTATCAGGACAATTGGAGGGTGAGCTTGCGGCGATGGGACTTGCTGACATTTACACTTTTGGACCAACCTTCAGAGCAGAAAACTCCAACACCACCCGTCACCTTGCTGAGTTTTGGATGATCGAACCAGAAATGGCTTTCTATGACGCCGAAGACAATCAGGATCTTGCCGAGGATTTTCTTAAGTATATAATTTCCTACGCGCTAGAAAACTGTAAAGATGATATCGAGTTTCTTGACAAAAGGGCTGAAGAAGAGGAAAGCACCAAAAAAGCGGATAAAAGAAGTGAAATGGGTTTGTTGGGGAGGTTGCAGTTTGTGGTGGAGAATGAATTTCAAAGACTTACTTATACTGAAGCCATTGATGTCCTTAAAAATTCCAATTATAACAAGAAAAAGAAATTTCAATACCTGATTGAAAATTGGGGAGTGGATTTGCAATCTGAACATGAGCGCTATTTGGTCGAGAAGCATTTCAAAAAACCGGTAATTCTGACAGACTACCCCAAGGAAATCAAGGCTTTCTACATGAGACAAAATGATGATGGCAAAACCGTTGCGGCAATGGATATATTGTTCCCGGGAATTGGAGAAATTGTCGGAGGTTCACAAAGAGAAGAAAGGCTTGATCTACTCACCAAAAGAATGGAAGAAATGAATATCCCGACTGAAGAAATGTGGTGGTATCTAGACACAAGAAGGTTTGGTTCTACCCCACATGCTGGATTTGGTTTAGGTTTTGAAAGGCTTGTACTGTTTGTAACCGGAATGGGAAATATCCGAGATGTTATTGCTTTTCCGAGAACTCCGGGACATGCAGAATTTTAAATTTATTATTTCAGAAAAAAGTCGCTTAACTGCTAAGCGGCTTTTTTTATGAGTTTTTCTCAGCTACTAATTCGGTGGGGTCGTCCAAAACAATTTCCGGTTCTTCCACATCGATCACTTTAATCCTTCTGGCCAAAGGGATACATAACAAACTCAGGACGATAGCAAAATAACCCACAATGTCATAATTCACCAATTCGCCATTAATTCCCTCTGCCAAAATCAAACCAGCCAGAAAAGAAGCCAAACCAGCTGCGAATTGTTGGACAGCCGAATTGAAACTGAGAAAACTCCCCCTATTCTCAGATCTGGCAGTACCTGTAATCAAAGCAGCGGCAGGGACCATTCTTCCGTTGGAAGTCACGAAGAAAATCGTAGAAATCAGCAAAACGTAAGGAATGGGGGTTTGCCCCAATTGTGTAATTACGGCAATCGGAATCACATTCAAGGTCATAAATATGGTAAAGACCTTAATCTTCCCATACCTATCAGTTAATTTACCCACCCAGGGAGATGTAAATATGGTGAAAAACCCTCCTGCCATATAGATATAGGTTAACTCAATTTCACTAAAACCAACGTTAGCGACCATGTAAGGGCTTAGGAATGGGATAACAGCAAACTGACCCAACATCATCATAATGGTTAAGGAGATGGCCCGCATCTGATTGGTATTACCCGTTACTCTCCTAATTACCTGAATTGGACTTGGCTTAAACTGTTGTTTTTGGATATGGGCTGTAATCGTGGGGATATATTTAAAAATCATCCAAAGTATCACCAACGACAATCCTGCCAAAAAGAAAAAGGGAGCATGCCAATTAGATATACTGGCTATAAACAAACCGAATGGCACACCGACAACTGATGCGACGGAAAAGGCGGCCATTACCAAACCCATTGCTCTACCTCTCCGGGCATCGGGAATTACATCACCTATAATCGACAGTACCAAGGCTGAAGTCAACCCACCAAAAATCCCTGATACAATCCTAGAAATCAATAAAATAGCATAATTAGGAGAAAGGGCACATGCCATGGCCCCAAATAAAAACCCTGTAAACACCCACAATAGAATGGTTCTCCTATCATATTTATCAAGAATAAAAGCTCCAAAAAAGCTACTGATTCCTGCGCTAAAAGTATAAGAAGAGACCAATAATCCGAATTCTCTCGGTGATATTTCAAATATCCTCATCAGCTGCGGGCCGAGAGGCATCAATATCATAAAGTCAACTATGTGGGTAAAATTTATTGCCGCTAAGGTCCAAAGTAAAAGTTTTTCTTTGTTCATCAGATTTAAAATACTCCATGATTAACCTTTGCTAAATTAATTAAGTTCTAAAACAACTCATTTATTTGTCAGTCAATCCCCATCAACCTAAATGTTTCAGGTATTTTTTGAATAATGTCGGATGCGATTAATCCCCTTCGCAATTTCTTAGATGCCAGTTCTCCTGCAAGGCCATGATGATAAACCCCACAAATTACTGCATTAAAAGAGCTGTATCCCTGCCCTAAAAAGGAAGTAATCATTCCTGTCAAAACATCTCCGGAACCTGCAGTGGCCATATATTTATTGCCTGTGGAATTAAAATATTGATCTCCGTCCGGACAGCTGATACAAGTAAAGGCCCCTTTCAAAACCAAATAGATCCCATATCGAACAGAAAATTTCCGCGCCTTTTCCAGCCGCTCAATGTGATTTTTGCAAGCACCAACTAGTCTTTCAAACTCCTTCAGATGGGGTGTCAAAATACTATTTTTAGGAATGCTATCAAGCAATTGTGAATTTCTCGACAAAGCATTCAATCCATCTGCATCAATAACCACAGGATTAGAATAACTACAAAGTAATTTTTCAAGAAAAGAAATATCGACATCTTCCCCCCATCCCGGACCAATTCCAATGGCATCAAATTCATTTAAGGATTCAAAATCTTCAAAAGTATATACCATTACTTCCGGTATAGCAATTTGTAAAATAACCCGTTCTTCATTTGGGATAAGACCAGATACCAAACCACTACCTGTTCTCAAAGCTGCTTTTGAGGCCAATAATATTGCCCCAACTTTACCGGTACTTCCACCAAGTAGCAGTACTTTCCCAAAATCACCTTTATGGCTGAAATTGTGAAAACTCATATGCAAGGGAGGAATATCTTCCTCCTCAACAAAAAATTTTTGATCTGCAAATTTTTCTAAATAATCATTTGAAATCCCAATATCTAAAATTTTGATATGACCAGTATACTTCGCGTGTTCTGGAAAGAGTAAAGAAAGTTTTGGGAATTGGAAAGTGATTGTGAAATCCGCCTGAAAAGCTTCTCCAACCAGCATGGTATCTGCTGGAATACCTGAAGGTATATCCACGGATATCTTGTTGGCTACAATTCCATTCAATTTTTCTATTGCTTCCTTATAGATACCCTCAACAGGACGATTAATGCCTACACCAAAAATACAATCAACAATGATGTCAGAATTATTTATATCCAAATCAACATCTTGATAATGAATTTTTTCAACGTTTCTAGGCAACCTGTGGAAATTAGATTGATAATCCTTACTGCAGTGCTCACCTTCGGTAAAATAAATAACCGTGATTTTTTCAACGGAACCAGATAACAATCTTGCTATAGCCAAACCATCACCTCCATTATTTCCTGGTCCACAAAAAATGTACATGGACTGATCAATATATGGAAACTGCCCATAATACCAATCGCAAAAAGATAAAGCAGCATTTTCCATCAAATCCAAAGAAGAAATTCCGTTGGTTTGAATAAAGGATTTATCCAGTTCAGAAACTATTTTACCTGAAATGATACTAAGCATTTTTCACTTCAATTATTGGTTGAAAATCTTGTTTAGGTATCTTAATTAATAATAAAAATCCCAAACCAACAATAAAAAATAAACCCAAAGCCAAGGAACTGTTTCGCATGCTACCTGTAATCTGTTCTATCACACCATACGAAAATGTTCCCAAAACAATTGCAAGTTTTTCGGTAACATCATAGAAACTAAAATAGGAAGCATGCTGGGTCGTATCGTCTGGAATAAGTTTGGAATAAGTAGACCTCGACAGCGCCTGAATTCCTCCCATGACCATACCCACTACAAATGCAAGGGCATAAAACTGGTACTCGCTAACCACATAGTAGGCTGCACCACATATAAGGACCCAAATAAAAACCATGATAACCAGTGACGCTTTATTTCCAAAAAGCTTGGATACATAGGCAAAGAGGTAACTGCCTCCGATGGCTACAAGTTGAATAATCAAAATGGTAATAATCAACTTATCTCCGGGCAATCCCAATTCCTTATCTCCAAAACTTGCAGCTAGATACATGACAGTCTGAACGCCCATACTATAAAAAAAGAAAGCCGCAAGGAATCTGTTCATCACTGATGAACCCTTTACAATCTTAAATATCCTTTTGATTTCTTTGTAACCCTTCAGCAATAAGGCTTTTTTCACCTTTTTATTGTAGGGATTATCCGGCAAATACTTGAACGAAATCTGAGCAAAACCTGCCCACCATATCCCTGTAATCAAAAAAGACCATCTTGCAGCCTGTCCCCCATCTTTGAGTCCAAAGAAATCGGGAAGCTCTATCATAAATAGATTCAGCAACAACAAAATCACACTTCCAATATAACCCAAGGCAAAACCACGGGCACTCAAAAAATCATATTCATTTTCTGTAGCTATTTCAGGTAGAAAAGCATTGTAAAAAACGATACTGCCAGCATAACCAATACTGGCCAAAACAGCACATATGACCCCATATTCAAGATTGTCGCCATCAAAAAAGAATAAACCAACACAGGCCAATGATCCCAGATAAGCAAATATTTTCATGAAAAACAACTTCTTTCCACCATAGTCTGCCATTCCGGACAAAAAAGGTGATGCTATGGCAATAACCAGAAAAGAAAAAGAAATTGAATAAGAATAAAGAACCGTATTGACTAAATCAATCCCAAAAAAAGAGACAACATCTCCTCTTTCCTCAGATTTGGTAACAGAATTAAAATAAACAGGGAAAATGGTAGAGGTGATGACTAGACTATAAACAGAATTAGCCCAATCATACATGGCCCACGCAGATTGGACTTTTTTTCTTTCTTTGATCTTTGCCTGAACCATTTGTGTCAAAATTAAAAAAGCTATCCTTTTAGGGATAGCTTAAATTAAATGATTAAATTTTGAATCAATTTTCTACCCTACCAGTAGAGGCGTACATCAATTTCCTGGCATCAGCCTCTCTCAATTCAAATTGAATATCTGAGATTGGACCCATTTTCACTTCTCTATCGGCTTTCATGGAAATCGTAATTTGATCTCTTTCCGCTTCAGATAATTTATCTTTTTCCTGATTAACCCAAAGGAGAATATCTTTTGTACCGATCAATACGTCATTTGCCTGAATCCTTGGTTCTGTCCCATAGAGCGAGGTGTTCTTAGGTTTTCCAACAAATAAGTAAGAAATCAAAGTCTTTTTCTCTAGTTTCTGAAGTTGTGTCATCTGAGGAAGTCTTTGTTCCACAAGTAGATCTTGTTCTCTCAAGACTGTCGTGACCATGAAGAAAAATAAAAGCATGAAAACGATATCTGGAAGTGACGCAGTAGATACTCCTGGGTCAGATTTCGGTTTTTTCTTGAATTTTGACATATTAATTTCCTCCTATTTTATCTGGTTCTGCAATGGAGATCGCCATAGGGATTCCATCTTTTCCTCTGTCCAACAACTCTTTCTCGGCAGCATTTTTACCGGTCATAGATCTGTACTGATCAGTTGTCATTCCGACTCTTTCAGCATAAATATCAAAATATGCTTTTTTCACTTGGTCCAAAACCTCAAGATACCTTTCGTAACTGGTACCTCTATTTGTCTTGATGGAAACCACAGCGCCACCAGACATTGGATGATCTGAAGATTCCGGACTCCTATTAGCTTGGGACTTTAGTGATTGCGGTAATGCGTTGTACAAAGCCGTCGCGTCCTCATCAGGTGCACCAAAGTTCAAAATGAAGGCTTTAACATCTTCTGCAAGTTTCTCAGTATTTTCGAGATATTCACCCTCAACCAATAACTGATCATTGGCATTGACTAGAATGTTAAAGATGTTTCTTTCATTCAATTTGATTTCTGGAGGCGGCTGATTGGGATCTTGCTTGGGAGGAAGGATATTCAAAATACCCTTATCCGAAGCAATCGTAGTAGTCACGAGGAAGAAGATAAGCAGCAGGAAAGCGATATCCGCCATTGACCCTGCATTTACCTCCTGACTCACTCTCACTTTCTTTTTTGCCATTACTTAATTGCTTTATTGATTTCAGTTAACACGATGCCCAATATCGCAATGATAAATAGGCCATACACAGTTATTAATGAACCCCCAACGAATTTCGACATACTTGGGGTAAGATTAAATGGATCGGCCGCATATTTTGGAAGCACTTCTCCATCTGAAATGGAATATGCTATGAAAAACACCACGACCAATACGGCAACACCTATTGCTGTTTTCACCAGAGAAGCTGGATTATCTAGGGACTTAATAAGCGGCATCACTATCGCTATTACAGCCCCGACGACAACCAGAATCTCAGCAACGTATATAAATATATCTATAGAATCCATAATGGTTTTTTATAAAGTTAATAATAATATTCAGTTGATTTCAATTATCCAACTAAATAATTATTTAGTCAACTTATGCTTAACTAGTATATCCACTAATGAAATTGAAGCATCTTCCATGTCATTGACCAAAGAATCGATTTTTGAAACACAGTAGTTGTAGAACAACTGTAGGATAATTGCTACAATCAAACCTGCTACTGTAGTCAAAAGGGCGATTTTGATACCACCTGCTACTAGAGACGGAGATATATCACCAGCTGCTTCGATGGCGTCAAATGCACCGATCATACCGATTACCGTACCCATGAAACCCAACATCGGAGCAAGGGAGATGAATAGTGAGATCCAAACCAATCCTTTTTCCAATCGGCCCATTTCAACGGATCCATAGGCAATGATTGATTTTTCTACCATATCGATACCTTCAGTGTATCGCATCAGTCCTTGTGTAAAGATTGAAGCAACTGGTCCTTTTGTACTTTTAGTAACGTCCTTTGCCGCTTCAATACCACCTTGTTCAAGTGCTTCTTCAACTCTCGCCAAAAGCTTTTTGGTGTTTGTGGTAGAAAGATTTAAAGTAATAATCCTTTCAATAGCTACTGCAAGACCCAATATCAAACAGATCAATACAGGAGACATGTAGGTAGGATCACCTTCAATAAACTTTTCTTTGATGACTTGATGGAAACCTTTGTCTTCTTCGATGATTTCATCATCAATGACAACTGGTGCAGCGGGAGTTGGGGCTGCTTGTTCCACAATTTCAGTAGTGTCTGCAGCATCTTGGTCTGCGTCTTGAGCTTTCGTAGTTACCGGGAACATTAAGATTCCGGAAAGCATGAACAAAGCGATTAACTTTTTCATAATGTAGATTTTAAATAGAATTTAAATAAAGGTTAAAACGGTTTCTAAATTAATAATGAGATTTTAAAGTTATCATTTTTTCATTTCAAATTGCAAAGGAAACATTCATAAATTTTTTATAAAATCAGAAATAAACCCTTTTTCATAACTTGTTGGCAAGCTAAATGAAGGAATATGAATTAATTAGGTTAATTATATAAGTGGACACAGAATTAAAATAAATGGATAAAAACCATGTTTGAACTAATTTTATCAACTAAAAGCCACTGTAAAAACTGCAATTTATTAATTCCTCTTTTAAATTCTCTCTTTTTTAACTTCAAAAATCAAATTACTAGATTCAAATTTCATATTGTGGAGGATCATTGAAAAAATAATTTTCAATCAACAAAAAACAACTTCATGAAAAGGCAAAAATTAACTCAGCGGATTTTCATTGTATCCAAAGTTTAAAATGTGATATGTAGGTAGTTGGTACTTTTTAATGAATTAAAATTGAGATATAGTTTATATCAAAATCCCACTCAAACTGGATAAATAGCAAAACAATTATGGATATGGAAAGTCCTATGGAAAAACCTAAAAAGTCAATCAATGAAAATCCCAGGCTCTTCCTGATGTTTCTGATGGCAATGAAGAGATAATGTCTAATCATGGAGTATATTTCTTTGGAAATCTAGGTTGCCTTTTTCTAGATCAATGCCAGATATAATCTACTTATTAAAGGCCCATTAACTCTCCCCAAACAAAATACGAGAGCGAAATTCGGACATTTTCGTTAGGCTACGGGCAATAAGGTTAAAAAAATCCTTGGCCATATATTTATACATAGTTTCCCGGAAAGGGTGCATTCAAAATCTCCTATTTTAATTTTAAAAACATCATCTTCAGCTAAAAATCTCCTGTTAAATTTTTTAACTATTCAGTATTTCTCTAATGAGAATATTTATGGTTTTGAAATAAACTCCACATGCATACATCAAAATAAATTATATTCACAAATTGAATAGCATACATATCGAGATTTTTGTAATATTTTTCAACAATATTCTGCTATAGACTATTCCTTTTGATTAGCCTAGAAGGTCTTTTCGCTAGCTGAATGGACTCCTCGCCTGTAATTAGCTTTCCTATAAACTCACCCATAAAATTAAAATCAGTCGATATGGTTGTAATTCCTTCTTCGAGTATTTCCTTTAACGGTGTGTCATTAAATGCAATCAGGCCTATGTCTTGACCCAACTTTAGCTTTTGCTCCCGGCATTTTTTTACAATTGATATAAGGTCGGTTTCTGCAATCACTATATAGACTTCACCTACTACTAGTATTTCGTCATCATCGATTCCATCTATAACTAGGTTTTTGAACTCGTTTATGAAAGTAAATTTCTTGAAACCTGTTATCATTTCAGGTGGGTACATTCTGTCCTTTGGAAAGACCAGTTTGATGGTTTCGTATTTCTTAAGCAAGCTAAGTGCATTATAGAGAGAAAGGAAAATATCCTGCTCAAAGTCCTGGTAGATGCCAGGATAGGCCTGCTCGTGGTTCACCACTTGTCGGTCTACAATGATTACTTTCTCTTTGGGAATTCGCTGGATAAGTTCGTAGCCATCAACGGAGTTGAAGTTAGTATCAAAGAAGTGTGGAGCCACGACATAGTGGTCATACTTGTCAAGATTTTCATTAAGAAGCTCTTCAAAAATACGTAGGTTACAATGATGGATATGAATATCGATTACAGCGTGGTGCTTGACTGTATTAATGATCGAGTAATAAATAGCCCTTTTGTAAGGGTTTAACTTATTGAACAGCAATAATGCTTTGGACCTACTTGAATTTCCTTTTGCCAGGCTTACATAGAACCCTTTGCCTCTGACGGAAGTTAATATCCCTTTTTCCTTTAACTCATTGTAAGCTTTTTCGACTGTATCTTTAGAAAGTAAGTAGTAGAAGCTGGTTTCATTGATAGACGGAATCCTTTCGCCAGTTTTATATTTTCCTCTTGCAATATCATCTGTGATCAAGTTTATCAACTGCTGATGCTTTGTAAGCATTGAATCCTCATTTATCTGATCAAATTTGCTCATAATAGAATTGGAAACTAAGGGTTTTTGTCAATTTGGTTTTCAGATCAAAAGTTAGGAATAATCTGTCATTTAAGATAGTCTAGTTACAACTCTGCTAGCTTTTTATCAATTCGGTAAGACTGTTTCCCTGAAGGGTGAAAGTCGAGGAATCCATAGTTTCACATGATTTCCAGACAAGCTCTCCTGTTGTAGGATCGGCTCCCGTAGTGAATCTGGTTGGCTTAAACCCCTGTGGAAAGTTCATAGACTTTGATTCTTCCGACCAATTAACCGCCATACAGACCATTTTTGTACCAATCTCAAATACGATGGTATCAATAACCAGGGGATCGGTGCTTTTAGACACTTTGATCTTAGCCGGCTTGAGACCTAGTACTTCTTTCAGAAGGAGAAACATCGGAGAAAAAGTGACCTCATCACCTTGATTATTAATTGTACTGAAAAAACCATTTTCCCCAGTAAGTTCAAAATACGTGATACTATCTACTTTCGATTCTGCCATGTATTTCCAAGAAATCAGCCACCAGCAAGCCCCAAAGAACGTGAACTGTCTCTGGTCTGTTAAACCAGTGGGAAATCGTGCAGGTATCGAAGGGTCTGTGGCATTAGGGTTCCATCTCATATGAAAAGAAATTGGAGAAACCTTGATTTCTTTATTGGGAAACAGCTTTTTGGCCGAAGTCACGGTATATGATTGTGCCTCCAGAGTTTCTATAAGCGAACGATTATCGAAAGCGTGCACCTGAGGATTAATGGAATAAGATACCCCATCTAAATTTGAATGGTCCAAAGGGAATCTATTCAGCTCTGCGAAAAAAGCATCTGTTCCAGCGAAGACTTCTACACCCGGGAGCAGATCCCGTAAACGAGGTATAGCGTCTATGATTTCTTGAGAGGTCGTTTTTCCCTTATTGGGGAGCAGAAGAATACTTTTTACCATGATCAAAGCCTCTTTGATCTCAGCCACCTTATCGACGAAAAACGGGTTGTCAGTAAAAATGGCTAACTCCACAGGAAGGCCGGTACTTTGGATCTTGATGAGGATTTCTAAAGCAGGCTTGATTTCATTATCAATACTTAATTCAACCCTAGTGTAGGCAATTCCAGAGGTTTTCAACAACTGGATGGACATAGCGCTGGGGACTTGGCTTATTACTGTCCCTATCTTAGGAAACGGAACGGTTTCGCCAAATGTAATTTTACGCTGTATTGGAAGAGCTGTCTTCCTATTCTCACCTTTTGCCATTACAGCCAGAGAAACCCTTTGCTCGACGATCTCACCTTGGTTGATCGTCACAGGAAACGGGATTCCCAAGGGGGTACAATAAGTTTTGTAAGAAGCATCCGTCCAGTTTCGCTGATCTTCTGCTTCAAACGTTTCGCCCTCCATCTTCAGGTCTGCCTGCCAGTTGGAGCCAATCGGCCAGGTCATTTCCGCAATATTCATGAATGGCTGGTAGGGGCTTATTTGTACTGGAAATCGGGTATCGGTGTGGCTTCCCTCTGTATGGCCAATCTTTACCGGCTGCCCTATGCAGGTACTAATGGGATGCAAAATCAAAAACCCGATTCGGTTTCGCTTAAACGAAGTCTGAGCCACACCGCGATAGTCGAAAAATATCTCGCTATCCGATGTACCCTTAATGTGGCACTGCAGCTGGAAGTCTATACCTGATTGCTGAAAACTTGCATCATAGCTGATCTCAAAGCTGGAGCCACCCTCATGCACAAATTCATTTGAAATTGTCATTGGGATAGTGCCCCAGTTTTGGTCTCTTACAGCATGGTAAATCATTCTGATTACCTCATGGCCCCCAAGTTTTATGTACCTAAGAAAGCCCTCCTCGTAAAGCAATTCAAGATGTCCAGCTTTTAATCGTTTGCTCACTAGTTGCCTATTTTTTCACCTATCATTATTACCCAAGGGCCATTGTCCGGGGCAACAAAGCTCTGCTCTTCCGCCTCCACCTTGCCACTCTCTGTGAAGGTACCGACCTTCGGATCGTAGAAACGTATCGGGAGCCCTTTTTTGAGGTTCCGTATGGTGATTTCTCCACCTTCAGGTAAATAACTTGCGTAGAACTTATCCTGTTTGAAGAGCATTTTATGGCCGTTTGAAAGCTCTTCGCCCAGCTCCATATCGACGATATCATAGCCTTTGAATGCTTTACCCAGTAATCCTGGGTATTTGCTTCCTTCGAACTTAATTGCCTCAACTGCCGAAGCATTTGTAGTTGACCAATCAGGGAAACCGGGCTCCTCTGTTCTCAGCTTCCAGTTCCAAACACCGGCGGCCCCGTATACAACACCCATAGTACCACCAGACATGATCTGGGACCATGCCTCATCTCCTTGCCACCAGCCTGTGCTATTATTAGGATCGCCTATTCTTTCGTAAGTAGGTTCGCCGTTTGCTACCGCTTTGGTCGGTTTGTTATGGTACATTTTTTCCACTTTCTCAAGAAGGTGTTGGCCACCATGTCCAGTTTGGCACCATTGGAAATTAAGCCATGGTTCGGCTTGATAAGACATGTTCCGGTGCTTAAAGTAGTCCTCTGTATTGCCTTGATGCCAATCTGGGACATAGTCGTCGGCTGGAGAGTAGTGGATCCCACGAGGCTGTTCGTAGCAGTCCCACTGGGCAAGCATTTCTCCACTTTCCTTTATACCAGGTTCCTTGCCCATTCCATCAGCTGATACCAAGTACATTGCTGGAATGGACCCGTATCTTGCCAGCACGTACTTGGTATAACGAATATATTCCTCGGGTACTGTGCTTCTGCCAAAAGCATCCTGTCCTTTCCACCCAAATCCCTGGAATACAGGTTGAAATACAGGTACAATTTCGTGCTCGAATAGAATCCCAACAAGGGTATCCAAGGTTTGAAAATATGCAGGATTCATCTGCGTGATATGTTTATCTTTTAAATCATAAAACGCCTTACCAAAGCCATAGTCCTCAAGTCTGCTATCTGGGCCTTCAGCAAGGCGGTCTGGTTGTATGGACATGAGAAGAGCAGTATTGTAGCCCTTGGACCGTCGGTCTTCTGCATATTGATTGACTGTTTCCACGGTTCCCCTGAAGGGCAGCGCCCAAGGGGTGTCGCCAATCATTAGAAAGGGGGAACCATCTTGATGAACTACATTTCTTTTTCCAGGCGACATGGTCAAAAAGCCTTTTTTAAGCAGCTGGTTATTCCCGCTATATTGTATCGATGTGATTTGACCTTTTTTTCCACTAAGGCCTGGCGAAGGGTTATTAGTGAAGGTTTCCCAGCGATAAGTTTCGTTGGCAGCAGGAGGGGCAAAACGAATTTTCCACGTATTATCTTCATACCAAAACCCGGGGCGGACAAGTGTGTCACCACTACTGGAGATAAAGGTTGCATACACGTCTACATCCATGTATGGATTGCCAAGTTGAACTTCGGACTTCAGCGTGATTTCGTATGTTGTCCACTGTTCTACCTCTGTTAAAGTATCACTTTGCTGACACCCGAATAATAATCCTCCAAAGAGGAAAATAAAAACATATAAAATATTGCGTATCATTTTGTAATTGCTTGTATTTGAGATTTAATTGACTCAGGTTCAAATATTTCTTGCCAGCCTTCTTTGAATATCTTTTGCTTCCCGATTTCAATCGCTTTGATGGCTGCATCAGAAAATTTACCTCCTGGCAGTTGATCGAATAAGAGCGCTAATTCTATGTTGATATGGCCTTTTAGGAATTCATAAACTGCCTCTTTGGGCACTCCTTTTTGGACGGCTACGTCTGCACCTTCTTTTATAAGTGAGATCATCGCTCCACAAAAGGTCTCTGATAAAGCTGGCTCTAGAATACCCATCTGTTCGATGGTAACCCTGATAGATTTTGTGACAGGTCCATAAATAACTTTGGCGAGGTCTTCGCCAGTTTCGTAATGTGAAGCCGGGCCTTGGATCAGTGCACACACAATACTTTGTTTGGCAGCAATTCCTCCAAAATAATCGAAATGTGCTTTTTCAGTAGGTTCCCAGTTGAATACTGAGGGATGACAAGGGTGTGCAGCAAAATAAGAGATGTCTGGTCTATGTGCTAGGTGTCCCGCCAGTGGAGCTGCGGGATCCAGAAACATGCCTATAGCGCCGACTTTCATCATAGGCACATACTGCTCGGTGACCTTCCCAATGGCAATATCGGGAACTGCATAAATAACAATATCCGCCTTTGGAACACACTCCTCGGCTTTGGTAGGGTGAACATCCAATTCCGCCATACGCTGAATCCCTACTTCGCTCACTTCCAGGTAGCTGGTCTCGTAGTTAGGGTCATTTTTCAGGTTGTTAGTGAGCCTATAACCCATTTTTCCTCCTGCTCCTACGAGAGTGACGTTGATCTTAGTGTGTGCCATAATTTGTGTTTTATACGTTTTTGACTTAATTATTGATCTATACTTTTTGTAAGCTTCCACCCATCTGGGCAAATTCAAAATACCTGACTGTCCCATTCTGTCCGCCTTTGATGGCAATGTCGAGGCCGTCGGTCCCCTTGTGCTCAGCATGTGCGATGCATAGCGGTGCGCCTGGGGCTAGTTCATTTTTAAACTCCAGCGCCGTAATACCAAGCTCTTTGATGATGTACCCAGAGGTGTCACCTCCAGCAGTCACAAGTCGTTTCAATGGAAATTCTTCAATGATTTTTTTTGTAATGATAGCTTGAGTGGCAGCAATCCTATGAGGTTGTGCCTTAGTTTGATCTGCATTCAAAATATTCTGAACTGCTGGATCTGATGGCCCTAGGGCTGAAAAAACTACAGTGTTTCGCCCTAAAAGCAAATGATTGAGACAGATTGTCACGGTTTTTCTGATTTGCTCAGCCTGCCCTTCGTCGTCAAAAACCTGATCTACCAGCAACCTGACCATTTCGTATCCAAGCTCAGACACATGATTCAATTGGTCAGCAGTTGTTTGAGAACAGCTGCCAGCGACTATGAGTGTCGGGCTGACCGCATGAGGTAGATTTTTCTGTGTTTGTGGCATCCCATACACCGTCCCCAGTGCATATTCAATGGCAGAGGAGCCAAGTAGCAACTGGTGTTTCGATTGGCTATTTTTATGTATCCACTGGCCGATCTTGGGTAAGTGCTTGTCTTCCAGCGTATCGAATAGGATGACAGGTGCCGGGTTGCTGTTGTCTTTGTTTCCTATAATACCTTGTGCTGATTTTTCGGCTATGTTGTCCAATGCAAAAAAATCAACTAGTGATATTTTTCGTGTCATTTGATACGCGAGATGACGGCGGATATCACTTTCCATCATAGGAGTGACTGGATGCCGAGACATCACAGGGTGTCGGTCCAGACGAAAGGTTTCATCACCGATCCGTGCAAAAAGATTCCCGAAGGCGACAAAGCGATTTAGTAAAGGCAAACCAAGTAGAAGCGGTATAAAAGATGACGGAAAATACTTTTCTGCTACGTCAAGTGCAGTGCCAATATTGCCGATGTCTGGAGCGCTGTCTAGGGTGGAGCAAATTTTGTAATGAAAGTAATTGGTAGGAATTTCACTTATAGCACCAAAGATAGGATCCAGTTCGTCGGTCATTTCTTTGGGAGTCAGACTCCTGGCAATCCCCGCCACCCCAAATGCTATAGGTCCTTTTTCTTCTGTTTTTTCTCCTTTCCAATTGAAATTCTCAATTGCCGCCAGGGTGGGAGGATCAATAAATAAGATCGTAGGAATGCCCATCAGACTCAAAGACTCCATTACATCGGAGGATCCTGTGAAATCATCGCCATAAAAACTGAGTAAAATATCCTTCTTGTCTTTCATCCGAAATACTTAAATGCTTTGTCAACTGCCTGATATTGTTGTCTGGCTTCCTCTATCGAAAGACCGTCGATTGCTGCTTGCCACGCTTGTTTTACGCTGTCGATGCCTGCTTTGATACCATCTGGATGTCCCATAATGCCCCCTCCGCAAAGGTACATCAGTTCAGGGTTGCCTACTGCTTTGTAGGTGTCAAAAGCCTGCCCTGCCCATTGACCGGAGGAGACTACAGGCATGGCCCGATCTGATCCTGCCCATATCGGTGTTTGGCAGGCTTTGATTGATTTAATAACTGATTCGTCCGATTCACAGAATTTGTTTCGCAGCCCATTGGTATGCAAGTGATCCACGCCGGCCATACGCCAGATTTTCGACATGGCTGAGTAGGCAATGCCTACTGCTGGATTTCTGGAGAAAATCCCCCACCCATTCCTGTGTCCGTGGATAGGCAATTGGCTATGCAGGGACACCTCTTCTATACTGCTTAGGCCAGCCCAAAGGAGATTAACCATGATGCAAGTGCCACCCTTGCCGAGGACATAGTCATGCCTTTTCAGCATTTCGGATGTTGTGCCGCTGATATTGAAGGCATACATTGGCTTTTTACCTGTTTTTTGTGCGTAGTTATTGATGACTTTCATACAGGCATCCACTCGCTTTTCGAATACATTATAGGTAGATGAGCTCATCAATTCATCATCTTTGATAAAATCGAGCCCGCCTTCAATGAGTGTACTCACTTGCTGGGCAGTGGTTTCCGGGTCCAAACCAACGCTTGGCTTGATAATCGTACCGATAACAGGCCGATCTTTAATGCCTATTTGCTTATAGGTACCTGCTATGCTAAACTTAGGGCCTGGATAATGCTCTTTGAAGCTTTCCGGAAAGTCAATCGTCAATAGCTTCAATCCTGAAAAAGGAGCTAGTTCAAATAGATTACCAGCCACAGTGGCGAGCAGTATAGATAAATTGTACCCGATATTTTCGAAGGGCCAACTCAGCCTAACCATGGCTTGCTGAATAGGCCCATTTGTCCTTTTCCCATTGTGGAGCGAATAGGAGTCAACCACCTGAATCAGCTCAATACTTTCAACTCTTGCAGCATATTTGTCCATCAGTTCCTGACTTTCTCCTGGTATTTTGACGAAAGTACCAGTCGACTGCTCGCCAGCCATTATAGCGATGGCCTTTTCCAAAGGAAAGTCAGTTTCCAACCAGTAAGTGGCGGTTAATCTGTTCATAGTGAAGTGGCTATTGACTGATTTGTTAGGGCTGATTCATAGGACAAAAACACGAGTTCCATAGTCTTTAAATTGTCAGTACCGGTGGTTTCAGCCGGTTTTTCACCCATCAGGTCCTGAAGAATGTTCTTGTTGCAGTCTACGATGGATGAGTGTACAAGGGCGTAAGCGGGGTCAGCCCAGTCATACCTAGGAGGGTCATAGGTCTTCTTGGTAGTTTCTGCATTCTTTCTGGTGACGACTATTTGGTGATCTAAGTCCAGTCGGATCGAGCCGGTGTCACCTTCAATCAGCATCAGCGTCTGTGGAAACGATTCTTTTTCCAGGTGAGAGGCATATGAAATCTCAGTGAAACAAACAAGCCCATCCTTAGTAGTCAGTAGGATATTGGCAATATCCTCACCTTTAATGCTTTCGTTTATCTTTTGTGTTTGACAATATAGCCTTGCTACATCCCCGAACAAAAAACGAGCTGTATCGAGCAAATGCACTCCCAAATCCATGATAATGAATCGATCCAGATCTTTAAGGGCAGGCTGGTTGTCAAAAACAGGAAAACCAGAACAAAACGTCAGTTTTGAGCGAAACGGTTTACCTATAGTATTCTGTTTGATCAGTTCCTTACAAGCCCTGATGGGAGTCTGCCATCGAAAGTTTTCATGTATGAAGAATTTTACGCCCGCCTTTTTACAGGCATCGACCATGGCCTGACAGTCAACAAAATTATCCGTCATGGGTTTTTGACAAATTACATTGACACCTGCTGCAGCTGTCTTCAAGACGAGTTTCTTATGGGAATCAATACTACTTATTATGTCTATACAATCGAGTGATTCTTCATCAAGTAACTTGTCTATATCAGTGTAGACCCTAATAATACTGTGTTTTTTAGCAGCTGCCTGGGCCTTTTCCATGTTTTGGTCACATAAGGCAACTATTTCTACACCTTCTAATTCTTTCCAGGCATTGATTTGAAAGTCGGCCCAAAAGCCAGTTCCGATAATGCCCAATTTTAGTATCTTTTCCATGATTAGATTTTTGACCAGACAATAAACACAAGTCCCACTACATAGAATGCAAACATGCCCGTCAGCAGGAGTTTTGTCTCTTTGCCTGATCCCTTAAATTCTTTCCAAATAAATACTCCCCAGATAGCTGCTACAACGGGAGCTGCGTTACTCAATGCATAGGAGATAGCGGGACTGCCTGCACCAACTGCCATGAAGCTAAGTACCATGCCACTCATCCAAATAAACCCACCCATCCAACCGGCAGCATGCTCAGCGATGGTTGCCTTAGAAAAATCTTTCATGCTTACTGGTTCACCATCCACTGGATACGCCATAAATATTGGATTGACGACCACTGTACATATCAGCGCACCGATCGAAAAAAAGAAAACAGCAGTAAAAGGAGTCAGCGTTCCAGTCCCCCCTGCCACGTAGCTATTGTCCATGGACTGTACTACAAAGCCGTAAAAAAAGGCGATAAGGAATCCGGCAACAACCGATGCGATGATGCCTTTACTAGAACGTCTGGAGTTTGGACCTTCAAGCTTTTTATAGGCTCTTGCGGAGAAAATTATGGCTACCACCACGCAGAGCACGCCAGTGAATAGCACGTAAGGCTGCCCTTCGCTATAACCACGATCAAGAATTTCCAGCAATAAATTATAGCAAATCCCTAAAACCCAAGCAATACCACCGCCAATTGGGAAAGCAACAGCTAGACCAGTGAGAGAGATGCCTGCAACTAGCAGTAAGTTACCAAGGTTCCAAACTATTCCGCCAAGGATTGCCATTAAGATGCTTAACGTGGTTGCCTGCCCCAAATCCTCCCAAAATGTTCTTCCTTCGTTACCTAGCGACCCCAAGGTTATAGCCGCTAGCCCTGCGGTAACCACAATACCCAGTATGAGGTCCCAATAGTATAACTCGAAACGAAAATTTTTAGCCATCTTCTGCGTGTTGGCCCAGGAGCCCCAGCAGGTCATGCAGATAATAAAGGCAACAATGGCGAATGAATAACTTTGAATAAGTACCATGGGTAGAAAATAGGTTTTGGATACACAATTATACCTAATGATTGACCATTTACTTTCCTGCACTTTCTGTTAAGGAATTGACTCCATCGCCCCCCTAAAGTAGGTTTTGGCTACGGCTTCATGTAACGGACTTCCCATGTCGCAGGCTTGCCAGGATTTGGGATAAGGTAAAGTGAGTGAAGCGGTAGCCGTGGGGGGTGAAAGCCCTCTCCTGGAGTGGAGAGTAAAGAGCTATTTTTTCAAAAATGGTGCGAATCGATCAGAAAGTAAGGAGTGGGTGAAACGGAGAAATGGCTTAGGAATAGAAACGGAAATCCTTTTGAATTGAGGAATGTGAACTTCAAAAGATTGGAGGGATTGACCAACCTATGGGAAGCTCCAATTCCAGAAAAACGCTTTGATTCAAGAAAGGAAAAAATATTTATATTTTTATATAATTACCTTAAATCCGCAAGCGGATTAAGGAATAAGCCGAAAAAGCGGCTGAATTTGTTTGAATCAGGCTTTTCCAGCTCTTTTTTTTTACTTATTTGAGTGCTGAGAAACATCTCAAACAAGGATGAAAGTTACAAAATCAGCGGAAAAAATCACCCCTTTCGGAGGGTTTAATTTTGTTTTTAAGTCTTTCTTGGATTCCGGCCTTTCAGATTTGATAGACAAACATCTGGGAATGAGATTGAAGACTTTTGGTTTTTTCTACAGTCAATGCCAGATATAATCTACTTATTAAAGACCCATTAACTCTCCCCAAACAAAATACGAGAGCGAAATTCGGACATTTTCGTTAGGCTACGGGCAATTTTTTTAAAAATATATTCCATAGGTGAACGAATCGTATTCAAATCACAAATCATAGTACCCGATTACGCTCATCTTCAGATCCTGTTTTCCGTTTGACGGCCGCATTTATTTTATTATTGCCAAAATTCCGCCTATAGGTAAGCCTAAGTACCCGTGGTTCGGGGGTGTAATAAAAAATTTGATCCAGATTTACGGAAGGATAAGCTAACCTTATTCTAAAGCGGTTGGTCCAAAAAATATCATTGAAATTTAAGACAAGGGTGCCCCAATCATTTTTCAATTCTTTCCGGATCCCCATATTCAACGAACCGGTAGCGGTCTGCTTAAATATGCCATAAATTGCCTTACTTTGATAAAAAGCATTGATTTCCATATTGAAACTATGGGGGAGCTTAATATTTTGGGTAGTATTAAATCGGGTGTACCGACCATTTATATTTAGATCTTCACCATCGTAAAGGGTGCTGTTTTGTTGCCAAAAAGCGGACATTGTGTTTTCCATTTCCCACCACTTATAAATGGATACCGGTATTGTCAAATTGAGTGAATAGGTATTTGTCTGATCTGTATTTGCGATAAACACATTTTGCCTATTTGATTCCGGATCCAATTGAACCAACCATGTTACCGCATTTTTATCTAATCCTGCCTGAAGGGAAAGGATGTATTTGTTTTTGATTTGATAACTTGCCTGTAGGGCATCGGATATGGTGGGCATTAAGGCCGTATTTCCTGACCAAAATGAATAAGGATCTTTAAAACTTACAAAAGGTGCAAGATTATTAAATGTTGGACGGGTAATCCTCCTGTTATAAGATACCTGTATTGTATTGTTTACATTTAATTTCTTGGAAAACGCCAGATTGGGAAATAGCTGATGATACCTTCTCAAAACCAGGTTATTTTCTTGGGGACTGTTGATATTTGTGTAAGTATGTTCCCAGCGCAGACCGGCCTGCATCGTGATATCAGTATTCATTTGAAAGAAAAAACTGGTATATCCAGCCAGGATATTCTCACTCATATCTATTCGTTGGCTTAGTTGAGAATCTCTATTCCATCCTTCTTTAGTCAACCAATCTACAGCAACCTCATTATCCAGCCAAGTAAAAGAACCTTTGCCTCCAAACTCCAGCTTAGAATTATCAGTGAGATGAAACACATAATCTGCTTTTAAAATAAACGTTTTGATGGGGGTGCTTTTTTCTACTTTGACTTTTTCCTGTATATGCTCTCCCGTCTTCGGAAAATGGTAAAGAATATCGTATGAGGCGGGGCTCGTATTACGATATACCAGATAATCCAAATCAAAACTTATCTCCTGTTTGTCCGTGAAATTGTGCCTTAGGTTTAAATTTCCCATAACATGATTCCAATGGTTGGTTTCATCCGTATCCATTACCACGAAGACCGACTCTTTTAGATCTTCATGTATCCGAATGGTATTGATGACCTCGGTAACTTGGTTGTTGGAAAACCCCGAAAAAACTCCTCCAATAGTTGTTTGTGGACTAAGCTGATAATCGAAACCCAGTCGCATTGTTTGTGTAATCTGCTTTAGTGAGCCGCTGCCTATGGAACTCGTTGCTGTAGGCAGACCCTGATTTATTACGTTCCGAATATTCCCCAGCTCATACCAGCCTTTATTGTTGGCCAAAGAATAATCTGCATAAATATTCAGATTTTCGCTACGATGATTTATCATTACATTGGCATTTGACTTCCCGTACCTTCCGTATCCTAACGAGGAAGAAAAAGATCCATTGGTGCCGTATTCCGGACTATTGATAAGAACAATATTGAGCAGTCCTGCGCTTCCTTCTGCTTCATAGCGAGCAGATGGACTGGTAATGAATTCAATCCTTTCAATGTTGCCCGCATTCATCCCATCCAGCATTTGGATTATTGCTGAAGGCGGTAGTCTTGCAGGTTTTCCATTGATCATCACCTGAATCCCTGCCTTGCCGTTCAGCGAAAGAACATTGTTCTGTCTGTCAACTGTAATACCAGGAGAGCGCTCCACTACTTCCAAAGCAGTGGAGCCTGCTGCTGTAATACTACTCTGCACGTTTACTACCAATCTGTCCAAATGCTGTTCGTACAGCGGTTTCATTCCTTCAACGATTACTTCATTCAGTATCAATTCATCGGGAACCAATGCAATAGAACCTACTTCAAATTTGGCGTCAACCACATGAAATGAGGAAGAAAAACCCGGATGATACCCAATCATGAGCGCTTTGATCAGATAGTGGCCATTTTCAATATTTTCGAAAATGTATTTACCATCGTCACCAGTAATGGTCCCTTTTACGAAACTGGAATCTGGCGCATGCAATAACAGCACATTTGCGAAGGACAGAAATTTAACTTCCGAATCCCCCACCATGCCACTCACCTGTGATTGTGCGATCGCAGACAATGACAGGGCAGACAATGTTGCCATTAAAAGGAAAACTTTTGAGAAGCAGTCCATAATCAGGAATTTTAAAATGGTAATCTTTTC
>NZ_JBGSXS010000342.1:0-4524 GCF_041751335.1 Aquiflexum sp. | reverse complement strand
AATACATCGGGATTTACCTCGAAATTGCTTGACATCATTGGCTGAAGGAAATTTGTAAAATCCATGTTCATAATTTAATTCTCCACCACCTCCCTCAAACAACTCTGCATCCATTGTTCTTGGGTGGCTTGAAGGTTTTCTATTTCTTGATCGAGTTTTTCACATAAAGAAATTAACCTATTGACTTTTTCCACAATAACTTTTTGCTCTTCGAGGGGAGGGATTGGAATCAAACCAACAAGAAGATTAGCATCGTTAATTGCTGGATATGCTACACCTTTCATGCAACTTTCAACATATTTAATAAAAAAGTAGGATCGTAAAACATGATATAAGTAAATCTCTGAGCATCCAAGAATAGGATTAAGAATTGCAAAAGCGGTACTTGCTATAGCCTCGCAAGAAAACTCTTTATCCACAACTGCTATATTCAAAAGATAAGGTCGGACAGTTGAATAAATTACACAACCTTTCTCTACAATTTTCCTTGCTCTTGAAGGAGCTTCATTTGGCGAAAGAATCTTTAGGTCATTTTTTATAACGCCCAATTGATTATCAATAGACGCCACGTCAATATATTCAAATTCTTTATCAGGAGTTTTCTGTCCAAAATTATGGATGTAATCACCAAGTCTGCTCCACGCCCAGCTTTCGGGTAAATTAAAAGGTATTTTTTCTGACGAGATTTCAGGGAAAACATTCTCTTTCTTAATCATTTTTTCTCTAATCAGCTGCCCTTTTTCAGAATGAATTCTCTTCAATAAATCGGAAGCAGGCTCCACATCCGGATTTTCCACCCGCCATTGCTTAGTTAATTTCCCTTGCACTGCCAACTGCAAAATCAACCCTTTGAGCTCCTCTGCATTTTTGGGATGCAGGGTCAGTTCCTTAAAATGTTCTAATAACTGCATAAGTTTAGCGTAGAGCTTCTGTCAAGACTTTGATAATCTCGTCCTGAATGTCTGAGATCTTTTTTTCGGTGGCCTGATATTTCTTCAGCAAAACTTCCGGACTTTCTAAATCATCCGCTTCCTGATGGGGGTTTTTGATATCCAGGTTGTATCCTCGGTTTTTGATTTCCTCAGCAGAAACCTTCCAGGCATATTGGGTGTAGGCTTCATTTTCCCGATCATTCCACCAAGCTTTTTCCAAATCAAATTCCTTGATATGAATAGGTTTGCCTTTGTTGTAGCTTTTCACTCCTTCAGGATAGGGATGCTCAAAGTACCAGATGTCTTTGGTCTGTTGCCCTTTTTCGAAGAAGAGCAAATTAGTCTTGATTCCTGTGTAGGGATTGAACACGCCATTGGGAAGACGCACGATGGTGTGCAGGTTGCAGCGCTCCATCAGTTCTTCTTTGATCCGGGTTTTTACACCTTCACCAAAGAGCGTCCCATCGGGCAAGACCACGGCGCATCTTCCGCCATCTTTCAGCAAGCGGATAATCAAAGCCAAGAATAGATCGGCTGTTTCCTTAGTTCGAAACTTCTGTGGGAAATTGGTTTCCGTCCCATCTTCTTCCACCCCACCAAAAGGAGGGTTGGTCAATATGATATCTACCTTGTCACTTGCTCCCCAGTCTGCATAGGGTTTGCTTAAGAGATTATCTCTACGCACGGCAGGCACATCGACGCCGTGCAGCATCAGGTTGGTGGTGCAGAGCAAATGGGGCAGGGGCTTCTTTTCTATCCCGCGGATGGTGGCCTGTAGGTCACGCTCGTCTTGGTCATTTTGCACCAATTTCTTCTTATGGTCTATGGTGCAGGTAAGAAATCCTCCCGTGCCTGACGCTGGGTCGAGAACGGTTTCCTTGAGTTGGGGATCGATGATATCCACCATAAACTGTGTCACCGCCCGAGGGGTATAATACTCTCCCGAGGAACCCGCTGACTGCAATTCTTTCAGAATCGTTTCGTAGAGGTCATTGAACAGGTGACGGTCTTTGGAACTGTTGAAATCGATGCGGTTGATCTGATTGATCACCTGACGGAAGAGCGTTCCGTTTTTCATATAGTTGTAGGTATCCTCAAATACAGACCGGATAATCTTGGCCTGTGGACTGATGCTGAAATCCAGTTCTTTCAAGGCTGGAAACAGCTCATTGTTGATAAAGTCCATCAGGGCATCGCCGGTCAGGCCTTCCTCATTTGCTGCCCAGGTTTGCCATTTCAGTCTGTCGGGAATCGGGCTTTGGTAACCCTCGATGGTGATCTCCCATTCTTCTTCCTTATCTGCAAAAATCTTCATAAAAAGCATCCAGACCATCTGCGAGATGCGCTGTGCATCCCCATCTACTCCCGTGTCTTTCCGCATAATGTCGCGGATGCCTTTGATATTGGTGGTGATTGTAGTCATCTAATTTTCTTATGCTAGTTTTTTTTACTGAGTAATTGCAAAAAAGCGATTCCCCGCTTGGTTATTCTGTATTGTTGGTTTTTACTTTTTGGCTTTTCCGGGATTGTCCATTCGATTAATGCCTTTTCCAACAAACTACTTAACGTCTTTTTCAGTGGCCCTGAGATACTTTTTTGGCCTAAAACTGTAGCGATTCCCTTAGTATTAATTTCTTTAGGTGAAATTATTTTTAGAACTTTTGAAATAAGCGACTCATGCTGTAACTCGTGCTGTAACTCGTGCTGTAACTCGTGCTGTAACTCGTGCTGTAGCTCGTGCTGCAACTCCTGTCGCAACTCCTGTTGTAACTCCTGTTGTTGTAAGTAATTCTGATTTATAAATGCTACTCTGAAAGATGTGCCTGGTTCACTCCAGCTAAGTTTTATTTCGGGATATGCTTTTAAATCATCTGCGATCAACTGCAGTCCATTTCCCCATTGTTCAATTAAACCAAGGCGCTTGAATATTGGAGCAAGTACTTTATTTCTAACATCAGATTGTCCTGCAAACATTTCATCAAAATCTACCGTCGGCATCAATTTACCAGGGCTGGTTATTTCGATTTTATCGTCAAAAATAGCAATTTTAATATCTTTTCCGGTGAGGGAGTAATCTCTATGAATAACTGCATTTCGAATGACCTCACGTAGTGCAATGATCGGATATTCCCAACGATCGTTTCTATAAACGCCTTCGTAATTTTTAGTCCCCTCAGAGATATGACGTTTGACAAAGTTCAAGGCCAGTTCTGCATGTCCAACAATGCTACCTGTAAAAGATTTTTGATCGATAAAATTACCGGGTTTGGTTCCTTTAAACCTAGCGCATTCAATTTTAGCGTTTGGAAAAAGCCGAGTTTTTAATTTATCATTTGAAAGAAGAATAAGTGAATTAGAAGCTCGCTTTTGTCCTTGATCTTTGACAATAAGGTTCAATTTTTCAAGGATATTTTCTGTTAAATCTTCACTTGTTTTCTCCTTAAAAAAAGCAGCGAATTCATCTATTGCTATTTTATTGAAGTCTTTGGAATAATTCAATTCTGCGTCAAAAGAAATATTTGATGCTAATCTTTCCAGATGCAAAATCGTTTCACTATCGCCTAGTCTATTGGATGAACCTACTCGAATAAAGGTGCCTTCATCCTTTCCTTTGCTTTTTAAAAAGTAAGGCGGCTTACTTCCTTTGTGGATGTAAACTCGAATAAAATGTTTGCCTTCTTCTGCGAAGAATGAAATTTCTGGCTGAATTAAAGGAGTACAGGAGTCATGAATAATATTGCTGATTTTGTTTTCGATTCCATCTAATTTATTTTCAGAAATACCAATCAGTAATCTGGGATTGTTTTTTACGCCGATATATAGTTCACCTCCTGCATCGTTTGCAAAAGCGATAACTGTTTTTGTAAAGTCAGCATTAGATGGCATAGTCTCTTTGAATTCAAGCCGTCTTCCTTCAGGTAATTTTATTTTATCTGCTAATTTCAATTTACGCCGATTTATAAATTTCCTTTTCCAATTCTTTTATTGCTTTCTCAAAATCCTTCCCTTTACCAAAAGCCCTTACCAATTCCACAGGAGATCCCAATTGATTGAGCGGCTGAACTTTGAGGATAGAACCTTGTTCAATGGTGGTGATTCCCTCTTGTTCATACTTATCCAAAAGCGCATTGAGCACAGCCTGTGCTTTTTCACTGTATTTGGCAAAGTAATTTCTTTTGCGCACTTGTTCTGCCCGTTCTTTTCTGGTCAATGCTGGCTGATCAAAGGCAATATGACAGATCAGGTCAAAATCATCCATTTCTTTACCGACTTCCTCCCGAAGTGCTTCCAATAAAATCCCCTGTTCAGCCAATTCAGCGAACAGCACTTCTTTTTTATCAGCTTCGGTCCAGCGCATAATAAATGCATCCAATGAACCGAAATTCTTATCCATGTTTTTTCGGGTATAATCCTTCAAAGATTCCGTAATCAATCTACCATCCGCTGCAAAGTATTGGATGCGCTGATTGATGACTTTCACTTCTATATCATTCACATAGTACTTTTTTGGTTCGGTGTCCGGGTCAGGTTCATGTATATTGATATCAGTAGAAGAAGGCCCTTCCCAAGTTGGTTCAGGTTCCCTGACCTG
>NZ_JBGSXS010000341.1:0-5869 GCF_041751335.1 Aquiflexum sp. | reverse complement strand
TGTGCCGTCAGCAAGTATTTTTCCGCTGTACCAATCTCCCGAAGGTGTGCCTATATTGTAGTGGTGGTGTGCCTTTGGCTGATTATAGCCGTCTTCTTTTCCAAAAAATGTCTGCTTCATATAATGGGTATGTGCGGACATAGAAAAGGTTTTCGCAAAAGGGGAAAGCAGTTCCAGGATTTTTTCCCGATCGGCATCCCTGAAGCTGTCCCCGTTTTCTTCAAACAAGGGAATATGCATCAACAACACTACCAACTTGTCTTTGGGTACCAGCTTGAGGTTGTTTTCCAAAAACTGTAACTGATCCGGCCTTAATCCTCCCCAATATCCCTGTCCGTCCCTCGGGTCAGGATAGAGGATGTCTTCCAGGACTACAAAATGCGCATCCCCATAATTGAAGGCATAAGTAGCCGGACCAAAATTTGCTGTGAAAGATTCATCACTGTACTCATCTTTGCCTGCATCAAAGTTCATGTCGTGGTTGCCCATGACCTGAAACCATGGCACTCCAATCTTGCCCACAGCCTCCTTATAAATTGGAAAAAAGTCAGGTCTGTCTCCAACCAGATCTCCCAAAGCTGCCCCAAAAGCAATGTCTTGAATATTTTCAACTTCCGAGACGATCCCTTTTTTGAAATGTTCTATCTCCTCCAAAGTATAAGGCTGTGGATCACCGAAGATCAGTGCTGTAAACTTTTTGCTGTCATTTCCAGGCCGGAGACCAAAATCTACAGACTTGGGAAGTTTTCCTGTGGGTGCAACTCCGGGATATTTCAGGTTGGCGGGAGAACCATTGGGCTTGTGGATATAGTAAAACTGGGGGATGTTGTTGGCATCGGTCGGCAGTTCATGGGAAGCCGGCTTGATGACGAAGATGGTTTGGTCCTCCGCAAGGGGAAGCTCATACTTTCCGTTTTTGTCTGTTTGTACCACTTGAAGGCCATTGGAAACCACAACATTGGGCAGTCCTTTTTCCCTTCTTTCTTTTTTGCCGTTTGCGTTAAGGTCTTCATAGGCGATTCCATTGACTTTTTGCTGGGCAAATGCCGAACCAGCAAAAATCAGGGCAATGAGTAGTAGTTGAATTCTTTTCATGGGCTTTGGTGAGTTTTGGATAAAATTAAGGGATTTTGGTGAATGTTGTGTTTTGAAAAGGTTATGCTATGGTTAAGGATGGGGAGTGGTTTGGTTCAAAACTTAGTCTTGGACCATTTTCTTTGCAGTCTTCAGACTGCCAATGATTGTCGGAGGAATCTTTTTTGGTCATCTAAGTGAGAAGGTCTTAATCCCTGGCTTAACCCTAAATAAATCCACAAGAATTAGAAATTTCTTTGTAGTAACATCTCTGTTTCTGACATTTGAAGAAACAAACTTTCATTCAATGCATTCAATAACCCAAGGGATTATCAATGATTTAGAAAAGTTCAAAAAGAAATTCCCATTTCCGTTTAAGTCCAGAGATGAAAAGGATAATTTTTTGTCTTCGTACCAAAATACTATTGAGGAGATTCAAAGTTTTTGCGAAACTGAATTTGATTGGTTCAAATCAGATGTACTCGAAGTAAAGTCCACTTTTGAAAAAATTTATGATCTGACATATAGAGTTATCCAGAGTAAATTAAATGACGATGACGAAAATGCCATTCATCTTTTCAATATACTCATGGCAAGATATCCCAATCCAACAAATACCAAAAAATCAACGGTAGACGAAGCTTCAAAAGGAAGCGATTTGTCCTTTGATTCGTTTTCATCTCTTGATCCAATAGACTTATTCCGTATTAGACGTGCTGACTGGAAAGATGGTAAACTCCGACCCTTCGAAAAGGATGATTTATTTCACATTAAGTATCATGATAGACGCAAGTGCAAAAACTATAGATTTAGCATTTCTGGAATCCCAGCCTTGTATTTGGGGGAATCCATTGAAATTTGTGAACATGAAGTTTTCAACGGAGGAGATCTTTTTAAATATTACATTTCTCAATTCACAAGTCGTGAATTGTTGAATGTAATTACTATTGATTTTCCCGATTTGATAATTTGGAATTTAAAACATGGTGGATTTAATGGGACAGCTTTAAGGTTTTTTGCGTATCTCCCTTTTTCATCAGCTTGCTTATTCAAAACGGCTCCTCCACATAATCGCCCCTTCAATCCTGAGTACATTATTCCGCAAATGCTAATGAGTTTTATAAAGAAGAATACTAAATTAGATGGGGTTAGATATCCGTCCACAAAATTCATATATGATGGGAAAACCAAACCTGTTTTGAATTATGCTTTTCCGGTTAAGGATCCGGATGAGAAAGGGTTTTGCAAAAACCTTACTAATATCTTTGATTGGATTGCTCCGGTACTTTCTGAGATTGATTATGTCAAAATGAAAAATGATTTGAGCGAGAGTGCTGGAAAAATTGAAATGTCTGAGGATTTGAAAAGATTAAGGGGTGAATTTGGTTCAATAATAAAATCATCTTAAAAATTGAGATTCTAGAAAAGACTTGAAAGTTTGAGTTAATTGGTTTATTTTTAAATAAAACGATATAAACATGAAAATGCTATTTGATTTGTTTTTCGAATACTTTTATTTTTTCGCTAGTCTTGTATTGATTAAACATCTCACCACATTTAAAAATTGTTAATTAACTGCCTAAGATTTTATAAAAATGAAGTACATCCAACTTACTCCCGCCGTTATCTTTCTTATTTTTTTCAGTTGTAATCAAAAATACAATTCAAATCTTAATCAAATTGAAAATAGATTAGATGAACTTGATGAAAAGAACTATGAACTTGAAAATCGAATTTCGGATTTGGAGTACGAAAACCTTCAATTAAAAGGTGAATTGACTGAATTGGAAAATTCAATAGATTATTTGGAACTTCAAATACTTCTTCTGGAATAGTTGAAATTTATTATAACCTTGAGTAAACCTTTAAGCCCCCACTGTTATTCTACTATTTTCATTTTTCCATAATTCCCTGATTTTAGCGACGTAATCATCGACAAAATCTTCAAGCTCAAAAAAGGTATTGAATTTAGATTTCGATAGATTGGTTTTAAATTTTTCCAATATTTCTCTAATTTCTTTTTCATCAAAATCGCTGTCAGCACTATAATAAAAAGTAGGGGAATTTACAGTAAAATTCAATTTAATAGCATCAAGTATTACACGCATAAACTTGCCGTAAACAAAATTCTCAATACCAATACCTTGATTCCTATCTAATGGGAGTCCAGTTTTACTTTTCTGTGCATAGTCCAATAAAATCTCTATAGCCTCTTGCACTTGCCTTTTATACTTATTTGGAAGTTCCTTTGAATTGGAGTGACCAATAATTTCCTGTTTTAAATTTTCAAACTCTTTTATGGCAGCCTTTTTTCTATTTCTAGTATTAAGTGAATCCTGTTCATGTATTTCATAGGGATAGGAGGAACTTTCCTTCAAATTCCTATATTTCATAATTGTTCTATTTAGATTTCTTTCCATCACATATCTGAATTTATACTGTCAATATCGATAATTTTTTGTACAAGAGCGAATTTTTCTACTTCCGAAAGGCTTAGCTTTCTGATTTTGTCCATCATTAAATCAATATCTTTTTTCTCTTTGACAACCAGATAGTTTAAGTCATCTATCTCAAAAAACAAATAATCAGGATTTTTATGATATTTAATGTTCAATCGCTTTCGGTAGTCTTCATCATCCTTGTCATGAAACTCTTTTTTTGTTCTTTCATGCACCCACCTCCATTCTCTGTCGATATAATTATTCCTGTTTTGTCCTTTATATAGTTCTTCATAAGACTTAATGAAACCAGCCATATTTTCAGAGTGGCTATGTAAGGCCCCAACCATATATTGAATGTCCAGTATTTCCGAATCACTCTCTCCATATAACATTTTCAATCCCTCCAGCCTTTCAATGATGGTATTCAATTCAAAAGATGAATTTAGGAAAGAATTTGAAAATCCGGACTGCTCTAATCTATAAAGTATTGGACTAACTTTATTTTTGATACCCCAATCTTTTTTAAAGCCTATTCCATACGAACCATACCTTTTTGTGTGATCTCTTGAAATAAACTTTAAAGGGATATCACAAAAGCATACCATTGGTGTTGCTATAAATTTCTTATTGGGGAAAAAATCCTGAACTGTTTCAATGTTGAAGGATGCCCGTAAGGATTTTCCTTCAAGGATTTTGAGGATATTAAGATGATCTCCTGTAAAATGAAAAAGACTGCTTGCTATCATAATAAAAATGAAGGCTTATTAAAAACGTATTCAAAACATGACTTCAAATTAAAAAGAATAAAACTTTTATCAAATAAACTACTCATCTGAGGACTTGAATCATTATCATCCAAATATCAATTAATTTCTTAATATCAATTATTATCCTCTTTTCAAGCCTTCTGTATTTCCTTTATATAACTTACAAACCCCTGAAAATAAATTAAATATAAAAAAAAATTGAATTTACTCAATATATTGAGTAAAATAATTATGACATACCAAAGAATAGAAAAAGTAGCTTTGTTGAAACGGCTGAAGGATGAACCTAGGAGGTTTACACAGGTCATCTATGGACCTCGGCAGGTGGGTAAAACTACCTTGGTTAGGCAGATTATGGAAGAACTTGATTATCCCCATCATTTGGTGGCGGCGGATGCTGTGCCGGCAGGAGATGGCTTGTGGATAACGCAGCAATGGGAAAATGTCCGGATCCTACAGCAACAACAGGCTGACAAACCTTTTCTTTTGGTCATCGATGAAGTCCAAAAGATCGACAACTGGTCCGAGCAGATCAAAGCCGAATGGGATAGGGATGCCGCTGAGGGTAAGGATATACGGGTTGTTTTGCTGGGTTCATCGAGGTTGATGCAGCAGAAGAGACTGACAGAATCTTTGGCAGGAAGGTTTGAAGCCACTTACCTCGGGCATTGGTCCTATAAGGAAATGAAGGATGCTTTTAGTCTGAAGGCTGAGGAGTTTGTATGGTTTGGAGGCTATCCTGGTGCGATTACGCTTAGGGAAGATGAAGACCGATCGAAAAGCTATGTCCGTGATGCGCTTTTGGAAACCAGCATTTCCAAAGATATCCTGATGCTAACCCGGGTGGATAAACCTGCCTTGATGAAGCGTTTTTTTGAGTTGGGATCGGCGTACTCGGGACAGATTCTGAGCTTTACCAAGATCATGGGGCAACTGACTGATGCGGGCAATACCACCACACTGGCAAATTATCTAGAGCTGCTAAATGATGCCGGGTTGTTGGCGGGATTGGAAAAGTACAGTCCAAATATGGTCCGAAAGCGTTCTTCCAGTCCCAAGTTTCAGGTTCATAACACCGCGATCATGTCGGGTATTTCGGGCGAAAGTCTCGATACTTTGCTTGAGGACCATGAGGCGTGGGGTAGGTGGGTGGAATCTGCCGTTGGTGCGCACCTGATCAATCAGGTATTCAAGGACAAAAAGCTTTTTTTATATTATTGGAGGGAAGGCAATGACGAAGTGGATTATGTGGTTGAATATAAGAAGCAGGTGATTGGACTTGAAGTGAAGTCCGGTAAGACAGGAAAGCTATCTGGCTTGAATGCGTTCGATAAAAAATTCAACCCTAAGAAATCCCTGTTGATCGGTGCAGGCGGGATTCTATGGCAGGAGTTTTTGCAAATGGATGTAGTGGATTTATTTTTAAAAAAGGCAGTCAATATGACTGCCTTTTTTGGTTTCTTTTGCTTAAAAATATTTATTTAACTTATTGAAAATCAAATTATAAGGTGTGTTTTTAAAAATTTACTCAATGTATTGAGTAAATTAACTCAATGGGATAAGTAAAAGTAATCATGTAGTGAAAAT
>NZ_JBGSXS010000340.1:0-19810 GCF_041751335.1 Aquiflexum sp. | reverse complement strand
GAATACAGTTCCAAAATGATTTTTTCGGAAGCCATGTCCCATTGGTCATTGGCAAATTTGAACCGGGAAAGTCTGTTGACTTCATGATCTCCTGTCGGGCTATAAAAAACAAAAACAAATCCGTTATTTGCAAAATTCGGGTCTTTTTGAATCCCCATCAAACCTTCCTCAGCATTGACACCTCTCGCTTCTGATTTCCAATAGACATCAAGCTTTGCAACTTCTCTGACCACTGAATCACCGTTTTTGTACAAAAGTACCTCTCCTCTTCTCTGCGCAATCAAAATATCCAAATTGGGCAGAATTGTCATTTCCGTAGGTTCGGTGAACTCCCCTAGTATCAATGTTTTCTTCTCAAACCTGTTTTCTTCTGGAACCCTGTGAGTTTTGACTTTGGAATAATCTAAATTTTTATTTTCCCCTATCGCATATCTGATTCCTTCAAGAACATGTTGTAAAAACAATTCTTCTTCGAATGATTCATTGGTATGTCCACCAGCTGTGTAAAAAGCCCTGCCACCATCATATTCATGGTACCATGCCATCGGGTGAAATCCCATGGGTTTGGTATGTTTATAACTATCCTCATCAATATCAATCAGCACATTTACATCCGGATTGAGTTTTTTGAAATGATACCATTCATCTCTTCTGTTCCAGATTTCAGGTAAAAAACGGGTAGTGGGATGATTCCTGTCAGTAACATTCAAAGTTCCATCCTGAACATTGGGGTGAGGATCCCCTATACCTGGATGGTAAGAAAAATACCCGCCTGCAAGTCTATTGTACCAACCCCAATGATATTCAGTATCCGCAGCGGCATGTATTCCCACATAGCCACCCCCTGCCTGAATATATCTCTCAAAATCTGCTTTCTGATAATGGTCAAGAACCTCACCGGTAGTGCTGAGCCAAATGACAGCAGCATATTGCTTTAGATTTTCTTCATTGATGAGTTCAGAATTGGTTGTAGTATCAACTTCAAATCCATTTTCTGATCCCAATTTCATGATGGCGGCTATTCCGTCTGGTATGGATTCATGATAAAAACCCGCGGTCTTACTGAATATAAGAACTTTGGGATCTCCGCTCCTTTTGTTGTTACAAGAAAATATGAGAAGTACAATTGAGAATAATAGAAGGAAACCTTTTTCCAGGGAATTAAGGGTTATCATAGGTTTAATTTTTGGGAAATATAATGAGAATTGAAGACTGAAATTAAATCATTGGTACAAATGGATAATTATCAGTAAGGTTGGCAAATATGCGCAATCAATTTTAAACGAAAAGGGATTGAAATTCAAGACCTGAACAAAAATGGTCAGTTAGTTGCCTATGAAAACTGAGGTTTAGAATTGAAGACAGGGCCAAAGGTTTGGTGAGGATGACCGAATCAAAAAATACAAATAGAATTAAATTCAGAGACTGCTAAATATCATGATCTCAATTTCCGCAGGAATAACTTTCATAGTCTTCCTGAAAAATTGACCATAACTTATCATCCTCGTCACGGTAAGTAATCGTACCGGTTTTGCTATTTCTCCTGATATCGCGGCTGATTTCCAGAATAGTCCCATCATTCATGACCACAGTGCAGGTTTGATTGATAGTTTCTACCTCAAGACAGGCACCTGTAATTAACATCAAGCAGCAAAAGACCAAAATCCTTATCATAATCCAATTCATTTTAAACAACCTCAAAAATAGTGTTTTCATCCAAACCACAAATGCAATCCATACAAACTTTTGATCTTCAGTAATTATTCTGAAACCATCTGATCATCAAAGAGTCAACGACTCGATAATATCTATCTCCTAATTCATCATAATCAAAATAAACTATTTCCTTTTCAATCAGAGCGTCCAAGGACCTCAATACTCCTGCAGAACTCTTCAAATCGTGCTTTTTCAAAAAATCTCCTGCTGTTGGAGAAAACACCTTTTCCTCTTTTGCTATTGCAGTCAACACATCCCATTGTGCCTTGGTAAGTAGATTTCTGATATTAAAATAGGTATGTTCGATCTCCTCCATGATTCGCATTGCCTCAACTTTCCATGCCAATGAAATCAACTTCTTGTGTCCTGCATGGTAAATCCTATTACACAACAACTGAACATAGTATGTATGCACATCTGCCCATTCAAGCAATTCATTGATAGCCGCTTCATCCACTTTCCATTTCGCATTCTCAAATTTCTCTTTGATAAACTCCTCATAAATTTCTTTATCAATTTTACCTAACCTTATGAAACTGGTACTGCTGAAAAATGGTCTGTTTGGATGGTTAAACAATTCGGTCATGATATGATGCTGACTTCCAGAAAATATAAACACCACGTTTTTCAATTGCTGTACGACACCTCTTAGCCATGCATCTACATTTTTTTCTGGGTATTGGGTGATCTGCTGAAACTCATCGATAGAAATCAAAACAGGGACTTTTTGTACCTCCAAAATCTCAAAAATTGCTTTAATATTTTGTTTGGCAACCTCTGGCTGAACATCAAAACTCACACTTGGTAATCCTGAAAGTTCATTGAACTGAATGGTAGGTTTGATCGATTTCATGAAATTCCAAATTTTTCTTCCCATAGAACTTTTTTCTTCTAGGTTCTGAAGTATGGCAGTTGCCAATTCGTTAAGAAGTTCAGCGAAATTTTCAGTCTTGTAAATATCCAGATAAAGTGACATCCAGTTATTGCCAAGCGTGTGTTCAACATGTTTGATCAAAGCAGTTTTGCCCATACGTCTCACGGAAACCAAAGTAATGGACTGCCCACCTTCCAATAATCTTATGATTTTGGAGGTTTCTTCTAGCCTATCACAGAAATTTTCAGGACCCGTATATCCAGTTGTCGGAAATGGAGTTTCTCCTTTCATAACTGAAATTTATGTAACAAAATGTTACTAACAAAATGTTACTAACATTTTGTTACATAAAAACATCATTTATAGCACTATATAGGTATATAAAAGAAAAAAGGCCAAATAAATCGGTCTTTTTTACTTTATTTTTTATAGATTTTTATAGAATAATTTTAATATCTATGGCATCAATGCAGCTACTCCAGGCAATACTTTACCTTCCATATGTTCGAGTAAAGCACCTCCACCGGTAGAAACATAAGATACCTTTTCTCCAAATCCAAATTTGTTGACCGCAGCAGCAGAATCTCCTCCACCGATAAGTGAGAATGCACCACCTTCGGTAGCCTCGGCTATTGCCTCAGCTACTGCAATGGTTCCATTGACAAAGCTGCTCATTTCAAACACACCCATTGGACCGTTCCAAAGGATAGTTTTGGAGGATTTGATCACATCTGCAAACAATTTTCTGGTTTCGGGTCCGATATCCAATCCCATCCATCCATCAGGTATTTCACCGGCCTTGGCAAGGCCTTGTTCCGCATCATTGGCAAAAGCTTTGGAGGTAACAGTATCCAATGGCAGGATAATATTCACTCCTTTTTCTTCGGCCTTGTTCATCAACTCCAAAACAAAGTCAAGTTTATCTTCTTCACATAGGGAATCTCCAATTTTTCCTCCTTTGGCTTTGGAAAACGTATATGACATACCTCCGCCGATAATCAGATTATCCACTTTCTCCAATAACCTTTCAATAATCAATATCTTATCGGATATTTTAGCACCTCCCATAATCGCAGTATAAGGTTTTTCGGGATTTTCAAGAACCTTATCCGCATTTTCCAATTCAGACTGAAGTAGATAGCCACTTGCCTTGGTACTAAAATACTGGGCAATCACTGCAGTAGATGCATGTGCCCTATGGGCAGTTCCAAAAGCATCATTTACATACACATCCCCAAGTGCTGCAAGTTTTTTGGCAAACTCCTCATCGCCATTTTCCTCTTCTTTATAAAATCTCAGATTTTCCAAAAGCAATATCTCACCGGGTTTTAGCCCTGATGCAAGATTTTTTGCTTCTTGGCCTATACAATCCGGAGCGAATTTGACCGAATGGCCAACCAATTTTTGAAGGTCATTGATTATGTGTTTTAAGGAGTATTTTTCAGTTGGACCATCTTTTGGTCTTCCCAAGTGGGACATTAAAATTACCGAACCGCCATCATCAAGAATTTTTTCTATAGTTGGTATAGCTGAACTTATCCTTGTATCATCACTTACGTTTTGGTGCTCATCCAAGGGCACATTGAAATCAACCCTTACCAAGGCTTTTTTTCCTTTGAAGTCCAGATTGTCTACACTTTTGATTCTGCTGTTCATGTTTATAATTGTTTAAAAGGTTCTATGATAGAAGAAATATACTTATTGACTCAAGTCAATTCCATTCTTGTCAATATGATCTAATTTCTAATTAAAAGGCAACTCAAATTAATCAGATGTTGGATTGCAGTCTCTAGTAGTAGCCGCTCTTTTCAACCTGTCGTTGACTGCCCTGCCCAAACCCTGTTCAGGCAAAAGTTCTGATAAAATTACGGAAACATCCATGGTATCCAAAGCCCTCATAGATGCAAATAAATTTTTAGCTGCTTCATTAAGGTTTCCACTTGGACTGAGTTGGACTTGTTTGCCAGTCGATACATTCCTTGAACCATCTCCAAAAGACAAGACCGCAAAAGTTATTCCCTTTGATTGATATTCTTCAATCAAAGTTTTAAGATCTCCAAGGATAAATGGTTTTTGCGGAGCATAATGGCTTTTTAACATCCCGGGAGATTTGGGATTACTACTGGATTGGGTCCTCACTTTCACATTCCCAACCAAAGCTTCTATATCTTTTACATCAAGCCCCCCGAGTCTATAAATCACCACCTCATTATTTTCAACTCCAACAATAGTACTTTCCAGTCCAACTTCGCAAGGTCCCCCATCCAAAATATAAGGGATTTTATCGCCCAATTGGTCATTGACATGGGAGGCCTTGGTAGGACTGATGTAGCCAAAAGGATTGGCACTTGGTGCTGCCAATGGAAAATCCAATATATTCAATAAATCCATTGAGAGCGAATGGTCAGGTATCCTAACGGCGACCATATCCAATCCACTTGTGACAAGGTCAGGAACAATGTTTTTTTTGGAGAGCAATAGCGTCAGAGGTCCGGGCCAAAATTTCTCTCCCAAGAGTCTCAGTATTTCAGGAATTTCAATTGTAAAATCCAATACTCTTTCAATAGAAGAAGTATGAATTATCAAGGGATCAAAATCAGGTCTATTTTTAGTAGCGAAAATTTTAGCAACAGCATCCGGATTGAGTCCATTTCCTGCCAGCCCATATACAGTTTCAGTAGGAATCCCTACTAATTCTCCCCGCTCCAAAAAAGCTTTGGCTTTGGCAATATCTTGTCCTATTTCCGCCATTATTCTTTACAAAAATCTTCAATCCAAGATTTGGCTTCTGCGAAACCAAGATTAAGTGCCAATTTGAGATTTGCACAGCCATCGTCTTTCTGTCCAAATGCACTCATTTGAGTGACTCCCAAAAGATAATAAGCCGCCCCATTTCTATTGTCAAGATTGACTGTATTGACTAAAGATCCGATGGCAGCGACAGGGTCATTGTTCCCCAATTGTGCCTTTGCCCTATTAAAATGTGCCAAGGCTTGGTTTGAATCCGCCTGTATAACTATATCAAAATCAAAAATCGCATCTTCATATTCTTCTAGTCCAAGTAAAGCTAATCCCCTATTATAATTAACATCAATCTGTTGGGAATCTAGCCCATTGGCCATATTGTAATCCAATAGTGATTCTTTATACATTTTCTTTTCAAGGTAGGCATTCCCTCTGTTAAAGAATGGCTTATAAGAAGTACTGTCTTTTTCTATACTTTCTGAAAAAGACGCTATGGCTTCATCATATTTCGCTTGTTGAAACAATGCTACACCTTTGGCATTTAGGGCCGAAGTGTTTTCGGGATTTTTTTGAATCACTCTGTCAAAATAGGAAACTGATTGTTGATATTGAGAAGATTCCATTAGTTTCACTCCTTCATCAAAAAGTTCTTGCTCGGATGGACTACAAGAGAGAATCAGGGCCACTAAAGCAATCCAAATAAAGTATTTTTTCACGGATTTTTAAATTTTGGGCAAAGATAGGGAATTATGCTTTCTTGGAAGACTCTCCCAGCATTTTTGCTGCATATTCTGCTGGAACAGGAACAGGCTTCATGGTATCCATATCCACAGCAACCATAGTAGTCTCAGATTCAGCGAAAATTTTTACCTCACCTGATTCTGTTGGCCCCATTACTACTTGTTCCAGGATAAATGAGGATTTCCCTATTTTTATGCACTTAACATAAACAGTTGGCTTGTCCATTACATGGATAGGTTGTCTGTAATCAATCTGAACATTGGCTACAACTGTCCCTGTTTTCAAAATATCCCAACCACAAAACTCAAAAAGATAAGAAGCCCTAGCATGCTCGAAATAATTAAAAAAAATACCATTATTGACATGCATATAGCTGTCAATGTCTGAAAACCTTACTTGTATAGGCACTGAAAAAGAAAAAGAGGACAATACATCCTCTACATTATATTTTTTCATAGCAGAATTTCAGACTTACTGGTTTTTTCCAGCATTCTAAGAATTGATGGGTTGGGACCTACCAAATCCTCTACTGTATCAAATGGAATCCACGCCAAATCCTTACTTTCTTCAGAAATAATCAATGGTTCGTTCATTTCTGCTTCGATCAAGAAACGTACATCATAATGAAAATGCTCAGGGACATCTCCTCTCTGAGGTATGGTATGTCTGTCAATATCGAAAATTCCAGAATCCACTAATCGCAGTGAAGTTAGCCCACTTTCTTCCTGTGCTTCAGCCAACGCAACTTCAAGAAGATTTTCATGACCATCAGCATGTCCTCCCAATTGAAGCCAATTGTTAAGTTTTCTGTGAAGGGTCATCAATGTATGGGTTCTCCTTTTATTGACTATCCACGCAGATGCAGTGAAATGTCCCTGTAATCTCTCCCTTACAAAAGCCAGGTCATCATGGGTAAGTTCTATGAAATCCTGAACAAATGACCCTTCTTCTTCAAAAGGGGTACGGTACCTTTCAAGATTTTCTCTTAGTTTTTTTCTGTTCATAATTTCATTGGCTTTGGAATAATTCTTCGATAAAAAGATCAAACGGTCTTGCCTCAAGGTAAAGATGATCTGAGTAAACGGTGACTAGAACCTTAAGGAAGCTGGGCTTATCGTTGATACTTACCTTTTCAATGCTGACATTACCAAACATTTGATCTAATTTTTCGGTAAAATCAACGTTTCTGAGGGGTGGTTTAAAATATTGTTTTTCAATCATCCTGACATTTTCCTGAATTTCTTCAATTTTTCTGTCAAGACTTACACGTTGATATCCCAAATCTAACATTCGCCTGCCAAAAGCAAAGAAAAGTTGAGAAAAAGTTTTTTCATTAAATGGACTTTCGTAAGAAACTGCAAATCCATTAGCATAAGGACTCTTCAGAATATGAACTTCCGGGTGACTGTTCATTCCCGATGTTTTGAAATGATAATTTTTGAAAACCAAATTCATCAAAGCTTCCCCTTCATTGGATATCATCCAAGCGTCGGTATTTTCTATTTCGTCCGTTGTCTGAACAAAATTCTCTTTGATATTGACAGGATTTGATTTTTTTGGAAACAATTTTCCTAATACGTCATCTATAAAGGAAGCCATCAGTTTTTTATTTTATACATTCCATTAGGTTCTGACAAAATCAGACCTTCTTCTTCCATCTCACGTAGGATTTCAACGGTGTTTTTGTCATTTTTAAATCCAGGCAATTCCTGAATAGTACTTAAAGAAAACTCTTTTCCATCTCTTAAAGTTTGAATTATCTTTTCTTTCATGCTCAAATAGTATGTTTCAATTGATTTCTTTTTTTCAATACATACATCGCAAATACCACAATCATTCTCTACCAACTCTCCAAAATAAAATGAAATCTGATTGGCCCTGCAGGAAGCCGAATTTCTTACATAACTGATCATGGATTTGGCTTTTGAAACGGCATTTTGTCTTCTTTCTTCAATCCTTTTGGCATTTAAAGGCAGTTTTCCCGCGTCATACCTTTCGGTCAAAAAAGTGATCTGTGGAACGTCTTTTCGCTTGTCATATGCAAGAATCCCTACTTGATCCAAGTACTCAAGCTGTTGTAGCAAATCTTTTTCGGGCATCCCAAGGCTTTTGGCTAACTTGGATTCTTGGATTCTGATAAAATCCACAAATAGCTCACCACCATACATTCTCAACAGCACTTTGATCAAGACGTCCAACTTTGCATTGGCAATCTGAAATTCATACAATTTGCTCTGATCCACTAAAAAATGAATGGAAGAGGGAGAGAAAAAACTTTCATTGAGTTCCAATAAACCTTCTTCTTGTAATACTTTCAGTGAATTGTAAGTGGTCATTAAGTCCAGATTATATGTACCGGTGAAGGTAGAAATTTCAAATCCATAACTCTCCATAAATCCGCTGCCGACTGCCATTCTGAAATAATTTGCGAGGCTTTGGTACACTTTCTTAAGAAAATCAAGAGGAGGATAGGCAATGGTTGCCCTTTCTTCCAAAACTTTTAAATCCTGTTCATTCGTCAGCAATACCCCATAAGCTTTTTTCTCATCCCTCCCTGCGCGGCCTGCTTCCTGATAATAGTTTTCAAGGTGTTCCGGAAGGTCAAGGTGAATCACTAACCTTACATCAGGCTTATCTATCCCCATTCCAAATGCATTGGTGGCCACCATTACCCTTACCCTTCCCAGCTTCCAATCTTGTTGCCTGACTTCCCTAACTGCATTGTCCAGTCCTGCATGATAATACGTAGCAGAAATACCCATTTGATGGAGAACCGATGCAATCTCTTTGGTTCCTTTTCGGCTTCGTACATATAGGATCGCTGTACCGGGAACCTTTCTGAGAATATCGATTGATTTTTCCAGTTTGTTTTCGGCCATACGAACTGAATAACTGAGATTTTTTCGGGAAAAGGATTTGACAAAAATCTCAGGGGATTTCATCTCCAGTTTTTCCACAATATCCGCTTTGACCTTTAATGTCGCCGAAGCTGTCAAAGCCATACAGGGTACTTTGGGGTGAAACTCACGGATTTTAGCGATTTCAAGATAGGGCGGGCGAAAGTCATAACCCCATTGGGAAATACAGTGTGCCTCATCCACTGCGATCAGGTTGACTTTCATCTTCTTGAAGCGCTCGATAAAAATCTCAGTCTTGAGCCGCTCTGGAGAAACATATAAAAATTTATAATTTCCATAAATGCAATTGTCCAAAACCGTATCGATCTGCCTCTTTCCCATCCCGGAATAAATGGCAGCTGCCAATACCCCTTTTTTTTTGAGGTTATCGACCTGATCTTTCATCAGGGCAATTAAAGGACTGATCACCAAACAAATTCCATCCATTACCAAAGCAGGGACCTGAAAACAAATGGACTTCCCCCCTCCTGTAGGCAATAATGCCAAACAGTCTTTGCCTTGAATCACTGAGATAACAATATCCAACTGAACAGGACGAAAATCACTGAAACCAAAAACTGATTGGAGAATATCGTGGGCCCTGTCCTTCAAATTACCATTGTATAGATTCCTTGTTCAAAAATGCTGCAATTCCCTTTTGGCAATCTGCAGTACCTCTGGCTTTCGCATTCATGGAAGCAGCATATTCCAATCCATCGTCGAGACTTCTTTCCTGCACCTTTGCAATCATTTCCTTTGTCAATGCCATGGATTGACCGGAATTCTGTTTGATAAGCTTTTGAGCATATGTAAATACCTTATTCTCTAACTCATTCTCTTCAACAATCCAGTTGATCAATCCCATTTCCTTTGCTTCAGCTGCAGAAATCAGATCACCGTCCAATAATAACTGTTTGGCTTTTCCTTCCCCGATTTTCCTGATCAGAAAAACTTTCACAATGGCCGGAATAAACCCAATTTTCACCTCTGTATATCCGAATTTTGCTTCGTTTACTGAAAATGAAAAATCACATACGGTAGCCAAACCACATCCTCCGGCTATCGCATGCCCCTGAATCTCCGCAATGACCACTTTGGGCGAAGTGTAGATCATATAAAACAAATCCTTTAAACTACGGCTGTCAGCTAGATTTTCTTCATAAGTATTGCTTTGCAGGGATTGTAGGTATTTTAAGTCGGCACCCGAACAGAATACTTTTCCAGCAGCCTTTATAACGATGATTTTCACCTCTTTGTCTTCATTGAAATTTTGAATTCCACCTTTCAAAGCCACCACCATTTCCGAATTCAGTGCATTTCTTTTTTCTGGTCTGTTCAGTTCAAGATAGCCTATTCTATCTTTTACAAAAGCATTGAGGGGATGATTCATTTTTCGGTCTTTATTGTTAAACAAAGGAATGCTTATTCTATTGAAAGATAGAGTACAGCTTTTGCTCTTCCAAAATTCACCCTATTTAAATCGGACTTTAAGGGCTTTTTCACCCAAGTCCAATGTGTCGGATATTTTTGATTTTTGCCAAGAACCGTCTTTCCATTCGAAAACATCTTTATCCTGCAGGTTATCTGTGAGTATCAATAGTTGATCTTGAAGCAGAAGATTTCCATCAATTTCAGGCAAGATCAAATCCAGACCTTGCTCAGTTTGAAAAGCCAATATGGAATAGGAATTAAAGGTCTTTAATGCGCTTCTATTGGGTAAAATACTGTAAGTGTAATCTTTGGATATATTCTCCTCAAAAGAATACAAACTAGCCTTATATAAAAAATCCATTGCCTTGCCCTGATTCAATCCATAAATATATAGTTCTCTGTTTCTGTGTTGAAAAATAACGTCTATAACCCTAATAATTCCTGCGATAATTATCAGTGTTAAAAAAGTAATTCCCAGCTTTTTCCCAGGATAGACCCACAAAAGAAGAAAAAGAATCAGCAATGACCAATAGAAAGCCACCTCCCAAACTGAAAGGCTTATTTCAGAGATTTTTGAAGCTGGCAAATCCCGTATCCAAAAAACAATCACATTGACCATACCAATAAGCTTTTCGGTCAACCAAGCTAAAATTCCTGATAGAATCGGAACTTCTGCAACAACCATAAATGGCACCCCAAAAGACATAATCAAAAAAGCACCTGGTATCGCCACCAAATTGGACAAAATAAAATAAGTCGGGAAAATATGGAAATAGTAAGCAGAGATTGGAAATGTAGCCATCTGTGCAGCTATGCCAACTGTGCTGATCTGCCATACATATTCCAAAAATCGGTTTCCGGGCAGCCATAGTCTGACCAGCATAGGCTGAATCACCAAGATACCCAACAAAGCTATATAGGATAATTGAAAACCAACTGCATAAATCAGAAATGGATCTAAAACCAACAAAATCAGAGCAGATAAAGCTATGGCGTTGAAAATGGAGGGGCTCCTGGACTTCATCTGTGCCAAAGCCATCAGAGAAAACATGGTTGCCGCCCGCATCACAGAAGGGGACATTCCCGTCAACATTGCATAACCCCAAATCAGAATAATAATCAAAGATAAATACAGCACCCTTTTGGATACCTTCAGTCTAAAAGGTTTGACAAATAGAAAGAAAAATCCATAGATAATACCGACATGCAAACCTGAAACTGCCAATATATGCATGGCCCCTGCTGTAGAATAGGCCTCGCTTACTTCTTTGTCTAGGTTTTTTTTCTGCCCCAAAAGCAATGCTTTTGCGACTTGTAAATTTGCCTGCTCTTTAAAATAAAAATCCATTTTCTCCATAATTCTAGTCCTGATTCCAATAAAAAATTCCTCTACAGGTCTTTCATTTACCTTGCCAATCACTTCAAACCGATCTGCGATAAAATGCTGATGCGAAATCTTTTGTCTCATCATAAATCTTTGGTAATTGAATTCATTGGGGTTTTTAGGGCCTTGAATTGTCTGAGGATTCCCTGATACCAAAATAACATCTCCAGGGTAAAGTGGTTTCTCGGAGCGATGATAGATCAATAATTCTCCCGTGAAAGCTATTTCCTGCCCATCACTGAATCCCATCCTGACCAAAAACCTGTTCGCAATAGAATTTGGTTTTGCTTCATCATTTGACAGGACTGTACCTAAGTAACTTTGTATTGGCACCTCCACATTAAGGAGTTGATCGGGTTGATTTTTGATATCGGTATCATTGGCAAAATACAATCCGAAGAAAACAAATAGAATATAGGCCAAGTTGGGCAAAATGATTTTGAACCGATAGGCATGTTGGTAAATATTGATTCCAACCAAAATCAGGTAGACCAAGTAGACAGAGACGATTGTTACAAGAATGACATTCCTAGGAATATTCTCTCCAAAAAAGGAATAAATTACAACCCCTAGGATGAAAAAAACCACGTACCTCAAAAAAGGAAATTCAGAGAACCTCATAGCAGAAAAGTTTCTATGAATTTACCTATAAAAAAAGAAAAAGGAGCCCCTTCGAGCTCCTTTAACTTGAAATTAATCGGATAAATTTAAAATCTATAACCTACATTGAAGCCAGCTTTGAATTCCACAGCAGAAAATTTATCAGCAACTTCTTGGGAAAACCCACGGGCAATAGATGCAAAAGGACCGAATGCAAAATTGTTGAAATTCCATCTATAACCACCAATCAGACCGATGTAGCCAGAATTCATGTTGGTAATGGAGATGGTATTGTCCAAAGCCTCTCTGTATTCGCCAAAACGATATTTAAAGAATGGAGAGACATAAACCTTTCCATTATCATCACCAGCAAAATAAAAATTATAAGAAGCCAGAACTGAAGTAACGGAAAAATCTCTGCCATTCTTTGCAGAACTGTAACCAAATCTGTCATTAACATGCAATTCCACACCTATTGATTGGTCTGAACTCGTAAATTGTTCATATCCCAATTCAACAGATCCCAAGAAAATAGTGTTTAGAAAATTGAGTCTCACTTCGCCTTTGGGATCCACTAATGATTGAGAAAACACCGGGGCAGTTGCAAGTGAAAAACCTATGATTGCTAAAATTAATTTTTTCATGATTAAAATTTTAATTCAAATATTATAGTTTTTTTCGGATTACAAATATAATTCCATTTTAAAATGCTGAATATTACATTCCTCAAACATTTCACCAACTTTTTGAAAACCAAACTTGGCATACAAAGGCATTGCATCCAATTGTGCATGCATATACAGTTTCTTACCTTTTGATTCAGAATGTGCTGCTATATCTTCCACAACTGCCTTCACAAGAGCCAAACCGACGCCCTTTGACCTCATGGGTTTTAGCACTGCAAATCTTTCCAATTTGACACCTTTTTCCGTAAACCTCCATCGGGCAGTCCCGGCAGGTTGGCCATTTACTTTTGCTAAAAAATGGGTTGAAGAAGATTCAAATTCATCATACTCCTCTGAAGGATCCACTTCCTGTTCTATAACAAATACATCCTCTCTGATCTTAAAGATGGTATTAATCTGCTCCTCCGTCAGTACTTTTTCCACCAGGATTAGCTGTTCTTCTTTCTTCTCTTTGGTTTTCATCTTTTTCGTACGCTTCTATGATTGATTTGACCAATTTATGTCTGATTACATCTTTTCCACTTAGAGTAACTATGCCAATATTCTTCACATCCCTCAATACATGTAATGCTTCTTTCAGCCCTGATTTCTGACGGTTGGGTAAATCTACTTGAGTTTGATCTCCTGTAATGATCACTTTGGAATTGGGACCCATCCGGGTCAAAAACATCTTTATCTGCTCATTTGTTGTATTCTGAGCTTCATCTAACAATACAAATGCATCATGCAATGTTCTTCCCCTCATGTAGGCCAAAGGCGCAATTTCAATTACCCTTGTTTCCTGATAATATTTTAATTTTTCAGGTGGAACCATATCCGAAAGTGCGTCATAAATTGGTCTCAAATAAGGATCAAGTTTTTCCTGCAAATCGCCGGGCAAAAAACCGAGGTTTTCTCCAGCTTCAACCGCAGGCCTCGTAATGATAATTCTTTTGACTTCCCTATTTTTCAATGCCCTAACAGCCAAAGCAACAGCGATATAGGTCTTCCCTGTTCCTGCAGGTCCAAGCGCAAAAACCAGGTCATTTTTAAAAGCTGACTCAACTAATTTCCTTTGGTTGGGTGATTTGGGTTTGACCACCAAGCCTTTGTTACCATAGAGAATGACATCATCTTTTTGGTTTTCTTCAAAAGGGGCACCTTCCAATGCAATATATTCCTTGACATTGTCAGGGGTCACATGTCCAAATCTGTGGAAATGTTGCAACAGCATATTAAGAAGGTCATTGATTCTGAGGATTTCGGGTGCACGGCCTTGAATCCGAATTTCATTACCTCTTGATACAATTTTGCTTTGGGGAAAAGCGGAAGCTATCTGACGGATATTCTCATTTTCTGATCCTAAAAAGTCCAGCAGCGGAATGTTTTCTAACGTAATTACCTTTTCTACCAAGCTATTCTATTTGATTTATGAATTGTCTTATGGTGTAAGGATAAAATCCCTAATTTTGTTCACAGCTATCACAAAAATACTAAATTTTAACAGACTTGCTTCTATGGCATTGATAACATTCACCTCAGATTTTGGAGACGGGGACTTTTACGTCCCAGCAGTTAAGGCTAAAATGTTATCCATCAACCCCCAACTTAACATTGTGGATATAACCCACAAAGTTGATGTTTACGATATTGCACATGCGGCCTTTATCCTGAAATCCATCTATAAGGATTTTCCAAAAGGAACTGTACATCTTGTAGCCATGAACAGCACTAGCAGTACCTCTGAAGGCTATATTGGCATCAAACTCGATGAACATATTTTCCTTGGCCCAAATAACGGTGTACTCAGTTTATTGTCAGAATTCGATCCGGGGATCGTGGTCAAGTTTGCGGATGTTCATGTGAAGGCAAGTACCTTTCCGGTTAAGGATATCCTTGCACCCATCGCTGCAAAGGTGGCTTCAGGTGCCGCCATCCATGATTTTGGCGGACCATTGATGCAGATCAAAAAGATGATTCCCCGACAGTTCAAAGCTTCGAAAAAGCAGATTTTGGGTCATGTGATCCGGGTGGACAATTATGGTAACCTGATCACCAATATCCCCAAAAGTGTTTTCGAAACGCTTAACCCGGGAAAATACAGCCTTGAATTCGGAAGGGAAAAACTCCCAAAACTTAACCAAACTTATGATGATGTAGATGCGGGAGATTGTTTTGCATTTTTCAACAGCATTGACCTACTGGAAATAGGTATCAACCTTGGGCATGGAGCAGATTTATTGGGACTGAGACATGACAGTCCCGTTTTTATCAATTTTCAAGTAGCGCAATAATGCTGATACGTGTAGTCAGAATGACCTTTATAGAAAATAAGGTGGGCGAGTTTTTGGAGAACTTTGAGGCTAATAAAGAAAAGATCAGAAATTTTCAGGGCTGTCATCATTTGGAACTTTGGCAGGATGAAAACCAAAAAAATATTTTCACAACGTATAGTCATTGGGTAAATGAAAAAGCGTTGAATCAATACCGTGATTCCGAGTTATTTAAATCTGTTTGGGCAGTTACCAAGCCACTTTTTGCCGAAAAGCCAATTGCTTTTAGTTCAAAAAAAATGTAGAACTGCCTTAAGTAGGCTTGCAAGGAAAAGAATCTTTACTCATATTTGCATCCCGCTCATCAAGGGACGGGGATAATTGAAATGCCCAGATGGCGGAATTGGTAGACGCGTTGGTCTCAAACACCAATGAGGTTACACTCGTGCCGGTTCGACTCCGGCTCTGGGTACAGAAGCTCACAGAAATGTGGGCTTTTTTTATGCCTATCCCCAAGAAATTTTGGCTAAAGCCTATTTGCATTATGCATTCATTTATGAATGGGCTAAAGCCACATTCCTATTGATATAAACCCCAAATTCACCTCAGTTACAAATAGAGTAAGCAGCATTCCTATTGATGTCATTATCTCCTATAAATTGCCTCCAGCTTCAGCTGGAGGATTTCAAAATGCACCCCAACCACCCAGGCTTTAGCCAAATTAAATCATCTATCCTTTGATCATACTATTATATTTTGGTTAAAGCCCATTTTGGATCATAAATTCATAAAAATGGTCTTTAGCCACATTCCTATTGATAATAATCTCAATCTTATTATGCACACCTCATCATCAATAGACTCCTGCTTTAGCTGGAGGAGAATAAAGTAATCCTAATCACCCCGGCTTTAGCCAAATTAAAAAACTACCCTTTAAATCTCTCGAACCTAAATTTTAGAATAAACTCTTCAGTTTCTTCCTGAAAAGTTTTTCGTTTATGATGTTCTTCTTGATTTCTGATATAATCCCTAACCTTTTCTAACAAAGACTCTGAAACGGAAACAGCAAAGTATTCATCCTGCCATTCAAATTTCTCAGAGGTTAGTTTGTTCTTGTTGATCCAAAAAGATGATTCACCCTTGATCAACTGCATGATTTTTTGTATTGTTTGATCTACACCAAGAGAAATCAGACAGTGGCAATGATCTGAATAACCGTTTACAAAATCTACAAAAACCCCCTTTTTCTGAGCGTTCTCCCTGATATGCTGCCAGACTTTCAATCTCAAATCTTTTGTGTTCAGAAATGGCACCCTGTCTTTAGTGCTCCAAACAAAGTGAATGTAAACCTTTACATTTGGCATAGAAAAAGTGGTTTAAATGAAAAATTTAATTAAGTATAGGTAATTTAAATAAATGAGATGAAATATTCAATCGTAAACAAAGGATCTCTTTTGGCTAAAGCCTATTTTTATTATGCATTCCTTTGTGAATCGGCTAAAGCCACATTCCTATTGATAAAAATCATGAAGAATGACTTACCTAATCCACCTGAAAATGGTAAGAGCCTATATTTAGACAAGCTTAGATACAACAATCCCCTTCAAAATTTCATTTGAAGGGGATTGTGCAATTTTTGGAAATAGTTTAAAATTACAACATTTAAATTTTTAAGAGATAACCATAGGTTTCAATTTACAAACCATAATACCGGACTACCTCATCATAATTGTCAAAATCCAAATCAGGCATATTTAGTCTTCCGCCTGGCATTTGGGTGATCGGGATGGTAATTACCCGTACCTCTCCATAATTTTCGCCAGGTCCAGCACTCCGTTGAGTTCTTACACTGACATTAGCGCCTATAGCCAACCACCATACTCGATAAGTAGAGTTACCACTGATACCCTGACCAGGAATCGGGTATTTAACATTAACACTTGTATCGACAAGGTACACAAAGAAAAGATTGGCATCTACCTGAGGACCAATTGCTGGAATACTGACAAAATAAGAGGCACTCACCGCATAATTATGGGCCGGAAAAGTGTAAAGCCTGACATTGGATTCCCCAGGTTCACCCTGTTCACCTTGAGGGCCTGTTGGGCCAGCGGGACCAGTTGGTCCAGTTGGACCCGCTGGGCCAGTCGGGCCAGCTGGACCAGTATTTCCTTGAGGTCCTTGCGGACCGGTTGCCCCAGTGGATCCGGGATTTCCCTGCGGGCCCTGATCTCCCTGTATACCTTGTTCTCCTTGTACACCTTGGGGACCTTCTGGTCCTTCAAACATCTCGCAAGATGCTACCAAAAACATAGAAATGATGAAAATTAAACTTGTAGACTTTTTCATGTGAAATGGATTATATGATTATTAAATAAAAACAACTAACCAACTTAAAAAGACACTCTACCTTAAAAGGATTTAATTAAATAGTCTTAGAGTAGATGTCAACAAATTTCCTATTGTAGATACAAAATAAATGTAATAAAAAAAAATTTTCCTGCAAGACCCGAACTTTCAATATGGAAGTTCTTCATCCCCAAAATCCAAGTCAAAATCTTTTGGAAGGTCTTTAAGTCGGTCGATACATGGACAATATTCTTTAAAAGCACAACCTTCAGGAGAGCCAGAACAATAATCAAAAACCATAAAGCCCTGATTAAAAATTGCTGTTTTTTCATTGAGGGTTTCCACCGTCATTGGATATGCAATGGGTATCGGCAGGTTGTCCGGTAATTCAATATCCAAATTCCAACTTTGCATCATTTTATTGAAAGCTTTGCAGATTGTAGTCATATCATCTTCAGAAAGTTGATCTGGGGGCGGGAAATCCTCCACTTTCAAACCGAAATAATCACCAAATGTGTTTGGCGGATCATGGGAAATCCAATTCTCGATTTCTTCAAAATGTTTTTCCAAATTTTGGGGATTTGAGAAATCCTCTTGGGTTTTCCCCATATAAGCCTCAGCAATATCTTCGAGCAAGTGTGGAATGTATGGATGCATTTTTCAGGATTGATTAAACTAACATAATATCACTGCACAGCTTTTTGTCTTGATCTAATTTATTTCTATTTTCACTTTAAAACAAACCAATGGAAATTATCACTTACACCAACTTCAGGCAAAATCTTAAAAAATATTTGGACAAAGTATTTACTGATGACAGTCCCCTTTTTGTCACAAGGACCGATGGTAAAGATGTCTTAATACTTTCCAAATCGGATTATGAAAGTATGCAGGAAACGTTCTATTTGATGAAAAGTCCAAAGAACGCCGAACGTTTACTTCGGGGATTGAAAGAGTATAAAAAAGGATAACAGAGCTTTTCGAGAATCAAGAGCTTATTTCAATTTATTTCATGCAAGTATATTTCAACAATATTTCGTGAAACCTATTTCTACTTGATTTCCTTTATTCTCCCCCTAAACTCCTCCAACCCCTTATCCCCAAAATCCAAGTGCGTCACAAACCGGATCTGATCTTTTCCGAATCGGACTCCTTTGATTTCTTTTGCAGCAAGTTTGTGGAGCATTTCTTCAGGGGAGATTCCATTTAGTCTGGCAATGACAATATTGGTAGCAACCGGAAAAACTGCTGAAACCAAGGGGTGATTTTCCAGCATTTTACCTAATTCCTTTGCACGGGCATGGTCTTCTTTTAACCTTTCCACATGATTATCCAAAGCATAAATCCCTGCTGCTGCCAAAAACCCTGCCTGCCTCATCCCACCCCCAAAGGCCTTTCTGACTTTTCTTGCCTGTTTGATATCGGCTTTGGTTCCCAAAAGAACCGAACCCACCGGACAACTTAATCCTTTGCTCAGACAAACAGAAATAGTATCAAACAGGGAACCCCAATCCTTTGGATGATCTCCCGTTTCCACCAAGGCATTGAAAATCCTGGCACCATCCAGATGCAGTTTGAGCCCGTGGTGATTACATTGTTCTCTGATAGGTCTTACTTCCTCTAAAGTATAAATACTCCCCCCTCCTTTGTTCATGGTGTTTTCCAGGGAAACCAAAGTAGTCTCACAGGCATGTACATCGTCTGGACTGATATTTTCCGCAATATCCTGAGCGCTAATTTTGCCATAATCTCCATCCAAGAGTTTGACAGAAGCATGGGAATTGGACATGATACCCCCTCCCTCGTAAAGATAGATATGGGAATATTTATGGCAGATGACCTCTGTCTGTGGTCTGGTGTGCAACCGGATAGCAATCTGATTGGTCATGGTACCGGAGGGACAGAACAGCCCTGCTTCCATTCCAAAAATCCTAGCCAATTTTTGCTCTAAGGCATTTACAGTTGGATCTTCTCCAAACACATCATCCCCAACTTCTGCTGCCCACATGGCTTCAAGCATTCCTTTTGTGGGTTTGGTTAGGGTATCTGAACGTAAATCTATAATCATATTATTATTGAATGGTTTAAAATATGCGTTGCGAAATAAAACGAAATATGCCTTCGGCGAAATAATT
>NZ_JBGSXS010000339.1:0-5895 GCF_041751335.1 Aquiflexum sp. | reverse complement strand
TTTCAAATATTCTCCTGTAAAAGGATTGAACCAAGTCACATTCACTTTCCCGTTTTTAGGCTTTGGGATGACCACATTTACCCTTTCGGATTCCTTGGGAATCATCATCAGATAATTGCCTTTTTCATCATAAAGTCCATAACCATTTGTAGCCAGGTTATCATTTCCCCCTTTGTCATTGGTGGTCAGTTTTGGAATACTGGGCTTGAACTCATTGAGATTGTATTTTTCAAAAAGTCCTGCCAAGTGTTTATAGTAATCATACCGGGGTTTATCAAAATCATGCTTGTCGTCAAAAGCATCCCAAACCACAATATTCCAGGAAGCATCTTGCCAATAATAAGAACCATAAACACCCGCAAAAACACATTCATAAGTTCTTTCCAAGCAGGTTTCGGCATTTGTGTAATTTCCAAGGAAGGATACATAGGGACCTTCTTCATAGCCTCCATGCTCTATATTGACCACAGGTCTGTCTGAATGGAATTCTCTCCCCTGTAGCATGAGAGAATAGAGGTTTGAGCGCCAACTTTGAATGGACACAAAATCCACTTTGTCAGGATGCCTTGAATTGTACTCATAATCGTGCACGGTAAGTAATCTTTGGAATGCATCCCGTTTTCTGACCCTATGAATACGTTCGTGGAGGTATGGGATATCACATCTTCCATAATCCAAGGCCTCTTTGGACACGTCCCAAATGACATTGCTGAAGGCCTGATACCTGTCGATGATATAATCGAAATACATATTGTCCGCATTGCTGTACATGTCAGGCCAATTGACTTTTTTATTCCAGACATATATCATCAGATGTGCATCCAATCCTCTAGCCTGCATCGCTTCAAAAACCCTGTCCAGATGTTGGAACAAGCGGAGGTTCAATCGGCTGAAATCCGGATTTTCATTTCCTCCTTCAAAGGGGCCATAATCCAGTTTTCCAAAGTAGTATTCCTCAGGGACATTGTCCGCGATCTTCCATCCAACGTCATGGGCATAAGCATTCATGACCACATGATTGAATCCATTGGCACTGACATCATCCAAAATCCGTGAGGTACGCGGTATTCCATTTGGTTCTTTGTAATCCAAAGCAAAGAGCCAATCCAGTTCAAAAGCCAAAAGGAAATGAGGACTTCCATCTTCATAGATGAAGGCCTGTGGATTGTTAGGGTCTATAATTACTGCCCCTTTTTGGTTGGGTCTCGTATTGGGAGCAACATTAATGCTTCCTTTCAGACCCGAAAGTTCAGGCTTGGAGGAATAGGTCTCAAAGGTCCAATTCCCCGGTGTTTTGGAGGAAAATCTGGCAGTCCAATTATTGTTGCCATCAAAAAATCCAGGAACCTTCATGCTTTCACCATTTGGGCCTGTATAAATTGCTCCAAATTCCGTTTCAAATGGGTTTTCATTCCCGGTAGTCTTTCCTTTGAAAACAAGGTCATTGACCTGCCATTGCTCCACTGAAGTATTGATGTTTTTTTTATAAACAGTGGATTTGATTTGGGCAAATGATTCCAAACAGAAAAGGAAAAGGAACAATAGGGGAGTATAGAATAATTTAATCTTCATGGTTTTGGGTTTTTTTAAAAATATGATGCACAACAAAAGTAACCAATCCCAACCCTGTCCACAAAAACGTATCCCAAATCTCTTCTGCCTGACTCCCTGAAAGCAACCAAATGGTGGCTAATATTCCAACAATAGCAAAATGGTTCCCATAGGGTATTTTAAAATAATTACCTTCTGGCTGGGTCTTCCTCAATTTGATCAAAGAGGCACATACCAATGCGTACAGAATAAGCCTTGCAATCACCGACACTGCCAAAGAACTCATAAAACCCCATACAATTGCCACAAAAGCAACCAATCCAGAAAAGAAGAGAATAGAAACCCAAGGGGTGGCAAACTTTGGATGCACTTTGCTGAAAAGTTTAGGGAGTTGGTCTTCCATGCTTAGCGCGTACGGAAGCCTTGATCCACTCAAGATCTGTACATTCAAAGTTCCCATGATGGATACTACGGCGCCCAGTGTGATAAACATTCCTCCCCACCAGCCCATAAAACCAGTGGCAGCATCGGCAAGTGGCTTGTCCGATGTGGCCAAATCGGGTAGTGTTCCAATGGAAACTACTTGGATCAAAATGTAAAATCCAGCAATGACGGCAGCGGCGGTGATGAGTCCAAATGGAAGGTTTTTTTTGGGATCGACAATTTCTCCGCTGTTCACAAGTCCGGCTTCAAAACCTCCAAAAGCAAAAATCAACAACAATGTAGAAGCTGAAAAATCCTCCAAACTTGGCAGAGGACCAGCCTCTACCAGATCAAAATCAATATAGAATAGTCCCACAATGATAAATACAGCCAATGGGAAAAGCTTGGCAACTGTCAGGATGTTACTCACTTTTGCGGTGTTCTTGACCCCGATCCAATTGAAATAGGTGATAAGACCCGTGATCAACAAAATCAGTCCGATTCGGACTTCCGGCTGATTGAAAACATCTGAAAAAAAGGAAAGGTAAAGCACCATCAAATTGATCAAAGTGGCATAACTGAACAGTCTTGTCAGCATCAACAACCAACCTATGACAAAGGCAGGTATTGGCCCAAAAGCTGTATGCACATAAAGGTATGGACCGCCGGTTTTTTCAAATCTCGAACTGACCTCTGCAAATACCAAAATCAGCACCATCATCACAATAGCGCATACTAAAAATGCAAGGATGCTGTAAATTCCCGATAAGGCAAAAACCTTGGCCGGCAGTGCAAAAATCCCGGCGCCTATTACTGAGTTGATGACCAGAAAGACCAGGTCCCATCTTTGGATGCCGCGTTTGAGTGATGTGGGTAAGTTAGCCAAATTTTATTTTTTACTGAGGGATAATCCTGATTTTTATGTATTTTTTTTGTACTTATTTTTTACGATGTATGTATGCATTGATGCCAGTAAAATGAAAATTCAATATAATTCTCGCCAGTAAACTAAAATGTCCAGTACATCGGACATCCGACATCGGACTTCCGACCTGTTTGAAATGAATATTGCGTTACTGGCGAAGAAGCCTTTATCCATTTTTCTTTCCCTCAAATAATCCAATTTCTACAAAAAATCCACATCCACACTAAAAGGATATTTCATCAAATATTGAAGTGCTTCCTCGATCTTTAGGTCTTCGAACAACACTTTATAGAGATTTTCTGTAATCGGCGCCCGCATGCCTTTTCCTTCTACAAAGGTTTTCATCAACTTCACTGTGTTGATGCCTTCCGCGACTTCTTCCATGGTATTGATGATTTCCTCCAATGTCTCCCCTTGTGCCAATCTATAGCCAACAGTGAAGTTTCTGGACAAGGTTGAATTACAGGTAGCCACTAAATCACCGATTCCGGCGAGTCCGATAAAAGACTTCAAACTTCCACCAAGCGCATTACCCAGGTAAATCAGTTCGACCATCCCTCTTGAAATCAACAGTCCTTTTGCGTTTTCCCCCAATCCCAATCCCGCTAAAGCACCTGCGGCAATGGCTATAATATTTTTAAGGACCCCGCTCAATTCTACGCCAACAATATCTGAGTTCCCATAAACCTGGAACTTGTCTGTTCTGAGCAATCTTTGTCCTTCGAGAATGACTTCATTGTATTTGCTGGCCACAACGGTTGCTGCGGGCTGCCCTTGATAAAGTTCTTTGGCCAAATTCGGTCCGGCCAAGCATCCCACCCTGACGACAACAGTTTCCTTCAGAATAACTTCGCTCATGGTCAGGATATTTTCACGGCTAATTTTGCCAATATCTGTAAGGGTTTTACCTTTTGGCAAATTGAGACAAAGACCTTTTGTACCATGAATCACTAAATGATAGGGGTATAAATAGGGTGAAAACAACCTGATTACCTCTTGAAATGCACTCGAAGGAATCATAAAAAAAATCGTATCACAAGCTTTGCAGAGCATTTCAGGGTCTTGGGTTCCTACTATGTCCTGATGAATACTGATCCCGTCAACGCTATGTTGTTGGTTGATTTCATCCATTACTTCAGCTCTTCTTACATAAGCGATGACTTTGCTTTTTTCGGAAAGGATATTGGCAATGGCAGTACCAAAGCTCCCCATTCCAACTACTCCCACGGATTTTTCTTTAGAAGATTTTTTCGAGGCCATATCCTTCCAATCTGTTGTGGTAATAATAAAGTAAACTTAAATCCTGTGTTTCTATATTTCCCCCTTCATTTTTAACCAAAGGCCGTTTGGCATGGTACATGCCCACATTTGCCAGTCCATGATTGATGATGGTGTCCAGGTCATCTTTGAGATGGGGGGCTGCCTGAACTTTGCCTTCAGATTCCAGCTCTAGAATTCTATCCAATACTTTTTGACACTCATTTTTGAAATCAGCATAAACAATCACAATGTCTTCCTCAGGGAGGCGCAAAAGATTGAATAAGTCCATTTTTTTATTTTCTCTTTTGATCATTTGAAAGGCTGTAAAAGCCACCAAATGTGAACTGAATACCCTGTTGATGATATGAAATTCCTCGACGATACGGTTTCCTAATCTATAAGTGTACTCTTCTTCCCGTTGCACATCCACGGTCACATTTCCATTGGAAATAAAATAATCCCGGGTATTGATGATCCGCCCGTTTCGGTCCATACTGTTTCCATCAGTATCTACATAATTGCCCAACACATCCATGGCCTTGCCTATTGAGACAGAAATGTCTGATCCTTTGGTAAAGAACTTGACCAGAAATTTTGAGATCTTGTAAGAAGTAGAAAATTCATCGGATTCCTTATAATACCTTTCCTGACCGGTCAAAGAGAGGTGTTCCTGAATCAGACTTGGTGCTTCAAGTACAAAATGGTAGTTGATCGTGACAGGGACAATGAATATTTTTCCATTGACATCATTGAGGCCTTTTTGGAAATTGGATCTTTGGGCTTCAACTGCCGTGCTTAGGAGTCCCAACTTGAGTTTCTTTTCGATTATCCCACTTCTAGATCGTGTTCCCCCGGGGAAAAAGAGACTGTGAACCCCAAACTGAATGGCTTCTGAAGAATAGGTTTTTAGTGTTTCCAGATACAAAAGATTTTTCTTTCGCCTATCTACTTTATATGCACCCAATGCATTCATGAAATAAGCGAAGATTCCGATATTGAAAAGATTAAGGCCCGCACCATATATAAATGGTGGCAACCCCAAAACCGAAATGACCCAGCCAATCAGAATACTGTCAAGATTGGAAAAATGCGTTGGAACCATTACAATAGTTCCTTTGGAAGCCAATTCCCTTATTTCATCTGTTTCACCAACTATCTGTATCTTGTCCTGTAGGGTGTACTGATTGCTGAAAATAGATCTGAAGCCTTTTACCCTTGCGGCATTTAAAAGACGTGCAAAGCCAAATGTGACAATCCTTCGGGTAACTTTATAATGGGAATGGATAAAATTACTGGCTATTTCCTCAGAATAGCGGATGGTAATATCATCCAAAATATCTAAGTACTTTTTCTTTTTCTGGGTTTTGGTTGTATTGACGTCTGCACTTATCTGGACAAGGCTAGATTTTACTTTATTCCAAAAATCTTTTTCGTCATCAGGGTCTACGTCCCAAGGGTTCTGCTTGATCCTGAGTTTTTCCCGGTAAAGTGTCGTTTCCAACTCTTCTTTCAACAGGGCCATATTGTCACCTGTGATTTGGAGGACAGATCTTTTACTGGCTTCAGCTACCCTTTTAATAAAATCCTTTCTGCTCTTGCTGAGTTTGACAACAGGCCATTCATCCTTCTTGGGAAGAATCGGATCATATTTATGCTTGATATAATTTTCTGCCAAGTGTCTTTAGAGTTACGTAAAAAACAAAGATATAAAAAAATGGACTTGAGGTTGATTTTTT
>NZ_JBGSXS010000338.1:0-8376 GCF_041751335.1 Aquiflexum sp. | reverse complement strand
CTCATCCCCTCTCCAATAGGCACCGGCAATGTTCAAAAGCTTGGCTGCTTTGATAAAACCTGTATTTGGGATATGTGGTCCACGGCAGAGATCCACAAAATTGCCTTGTTCATAAAAAGTGATCGATCCATCTTCCAAACCCTCCAAAAGGTCTAACTTATATTCATCACCTTTTTCCTTGAAATAAGCAATGGCGTCGGATTTAGAGACATCCTTTCTGATGAATTCGCTTTTTGATTTGGCCAATTCCATCATCTTGGCTTCAATTTTTTCCAGTTCGGCACCTTCCAATGGCTTATCACCAAAATCAACGTCATAATAAAATCCGTTTTCGATAGGCGGTCCGATGCCAAATTTTACCCCTGGATAAAGTGATTCCAATGCTTCTGCCATAACATGGGCAGAAGAATGCCAAAAAGTGTTTTTTCCCTCAGGGTCATTCCAAGTCAATAATTGGACTTTTGAGTCCTGATGGATGGGTCTGCTGGAATCCCAAACTTCCCCATTAACTTTCGCTGCAAGTACATTCCTGGCTAAACCCTCGCTGATACTAAGTGCAATCTGTAACCCTGAAACTCCTTTTTCATAATCCCTGACCGAACCATCTGGTAGGGTAATGTTGATCTGTTGGTTAGACATTTAAAATTCTAAATACATGAAACATGACATCTTTACAAACAGATGCTTAACAAAGGTGCAAATATGCAAATTGATTATGGGTTTATAAAAGATAAGGGCAATAAGGTTGGTTTATTTTTTTATGAGCTTCTGTATATTTGTTGCCGAACAGTTAAAATCCATGCAACACGACATCATCATAATAGGAGGCGGAATAGTCGGTCTGGCAACAGGTCTAAAAATAAAACGACAAAGCCCCGGATTGAAAGTAGCAATTTTAGAAAAGGAGTCTGAAGTTGCCAAACATCAAACGGGCAACAATTCAGGAGTAATCCATTCCGGGTTGTATTACAAACCGGGTTCATTGAAAGCGAACAATTGCATCAGTGGCTATCATGAACTGATCAAATTCTGTGAAGAGGAAAGTATTCCTTTTGAACTGACAGGAAAAGTGGTGGTAGCTACAAAGAAGGAACAGATTCCGATTTTAAATGGGCTATTGGAAAGGGGTCTTCAAAATGGATTGACTGGTTCACGTTCCATTACTTTACACGAACTCAAGGAATATGAACCATATTGTGCGGGAGTGGCTGCCATTCATGTTCCTCAAACCGGAATCGTAGATTATAAAGTAGTTGCGCAGGCTTATGCAAGAAAATTTCAATCATTGGGTGGTGAGATTTATTTTAATCATAAAGTACTGAAAATAAATAATTTAAATACACATTCTTCAATCAAAACTGAGCAGCAAGAATTTACCTGTAGACTGGTCATCAACTGTGCAGGATTATATTCAGATAAAGTTGCCCAGATGAATCAAAAAGAAACTTTAGATGTGAAAATAATTCCTTTTAGAGGAGAGTATTATAAGATCAAAAAGGAACGAGAATATCTGGTCAAAAACCTGATTTATCCAGTGCCAGATCCTAACTTCCCTTTTTTGGGGGTTCATTTTACCAGAATGATGAAAGGTGGAGTCGAAGCTGGACCCAATGCTGTATTAGCTTTTAAACGGGAAGGGTATAAACGTTCCCAAGTCAACTTATCCGAACTAAGTGAGACCTTGGCTTGGCCGGGATTCCAGAAAGTAGCTGCCAAATATTGGAAAACCGGAATGGGTGAAATGTACCGCTCATTCTCTAAAACAGCCTTTACCAATGCCCTGAAAGAATTGATTCCCGATATTCAGGAATCGGATTTGGTAGAAGGAGGTGCGGGAGTCCGTGCCCAAGCCTGTGACCGAACAGGTGGCTTGTTGGATGATTTTTGCATCAGGGAAAATGAATTTGCCATCAATGTCCTCAACGCCCCCTCCCCTGCTGCTACGAGTTCTTTGGCCATCGGTGGTATAGTGAGTGAGTTGGCTTTGAAGAGATTTTGAAAAAAAGACTAATATAAAATAATTGATATTGGAAATCGAAGCGTAGCGAAGATCCCGGGAGCGAATGCGATTCAAGATAGAGTAGAAATAAATAGAAATATAGCTGAAATAATTTCTGGTACTTGTAGCTGTAAATTCTTACCTATCAGGGTTAAATCAGAATATTATATCGCCGAAGGCAAATTCCAATTTTATTTCGCAGAGCTTATATCAATTAGAGAATGGGAATAAGATTTAGAAGGCAACCTTTTATTTTAAATTGTTTTCCTATATTTATATAAGACATTCCTCTCCCAAAATGGCCTCACATGAAATAGAAATTATCCTTAACCGCCAATTAGCAGATTGCCTTTCCATTCCGGTATTTATCACCGATACTATTGGAAATTTGATTTTTTACAACGAACCGGCAGAACTCCTCTTGGGAACGCGTTATGGTGAAACAGGAGAAATGAAAGTAGAAACCTGGTCCACCATATTCAAACCTTTGGATGAACAAAAAAATCCTTTGGCAGCGGAGGGACTCCCTTTGGTGCAAACCCTCAATGACCAGCTTCCACATCATCGGGTTTTTTGGATCGAAAGTCTGACGGGAAAACTTGAAAAAATTTCTGTTACCTCCTACCCCATTATTGGTCGTATGGGTAAATTTTTAGGTGCTGTAGCCATTTTCTGGGAAACAAAAGATACATGAAAGTTTCTATAAAAGGAGTTAGGGGTTCAATTCCCACAGCAGGTTCCGAGACCTCATATTATGGAGGTAATACAGCCTGTGTTACATTGCTTGAGGATGATAGGATGCTCATATTGGATGGAGGTTCAGGGTTGCAAAAAGTGAGCTTACCTGATAAGCCTACAAACAGAATTGACATTTTACTGACCCATCTTCATTTTGATCATATACAGGGCCTTGGTTTTTTTGGATCATTGTTTGACCCTACCAAGGAAGTGCATATATGGGCTCCCGAAAGTGCCACTCAAAGTTTGAATTCAAGGTTGAATAGGTTTCTTTCACCACCCTTTTTTCCTGTAATGATGCGGGACCTTCCCTGTAGATTAATTCTTCATGATATTTCAAACAGTAGTTTTGAAATTGGACCTTTTTCAATTGAATCCAGGTTTATCATCCATCCCGGGCCAACTGTCGCCTTCCGAATCAAGGGAAAAAATACGGTGGTGGCCTATATTCCAGATCATGAACAGGCTTTGGGGCCATCAGGCATGATCTCCGATAAAAAATGGATTTCAGGATTTGATATAGCAGATAAAGCGGATTTGCTTTTGCACGATGCGCAGTATACCGGCTATGAGTACAAGGAAAAAATCGGTTGGGGACATTCCAGTATGGAGGATGCCATCAAATTCGCTTCCATTGCCGAGGTAAAGCGCCTCTTATTTTTCCATCACGATCCCACTCGAACCGATGAACAAATTGAGGTTATTTTTTCCAAATTAAAGCAAAATGATTTCGGATTTGAAAATTTTGATTTTGCAAGAGAGGGTATTGAAATTGACTTGGGATAATGGATGATTTAATCAATCCTTTATTTGAACCAAAAATAAATATGTGGAATCACGCCTGACTTTGCGTGATTCCAACTTATTCATTTAAAAATTTTCAATTACATTTTGGACCTAATTTTCCGAACAAATACAAGAAAATAAATCATTGACTATAGCCTTATTTTGATTCCTCCATTGATAACAAATCCATCTAAAGGAGCATATATTTCTCTAAACGAAGGATTATCAATACTCCCGGTAAATATGGAATCAAACCTTGTCTGCCTGGCATCAAGGAAATTTTCAAAATTGATGTAGAGTGAAAAATGCTCCCATATCTTTTCTGCCATAAATCCCATGATCAGATATTCCTTTCCAATACTTCCATCACTCAATACCTGCTTGGAGAAATAATAAGTCTCCCACCCAATTTTTACACTGTCATGTATTTCATAGAAAAGTACAGAATTGATCCGGTGTTTGGGATTCAATGGATAAATTCCGCGTTGACCATTGTTGGAAATGTGAGCATCTGTAAAGGTATAACCCATAAACCATTTGAAATCTTTCCATTCCCATTTAATGTTGGTCTCAATTCCTTTGGTATCTGCAAATCCGTTGATATTTTCTAACCTATAAAACTCCCCTATCGGCTCTCTGAGCAAAAGAGGTCTGTCCAAATAAGTATAGAAAAAGAGATGGTTGATACTCAAAAACAATTGATCATCCAAGAGGCTGACTTTATAGTTTATATCCCAATTCAAACCATAACTCCTTTCCAAAACATTAATTTCTTGATCAATTGGCAACACATTTTTGAACTGTAACCTTTCTGTTTCTTCGGTAAAAATTGTTGGAGCCTTGTACCCTAGTCCGCCACCAAACCTTGAAGTTAAAGCTGAGTTTACTTTCCAAAGAAGCCCAAATCTTGGTAATGCTGCCCAACCAAAATCAGGTATATAATCAGTCCTCAAACCCGACTCCAAGCTCCATTTGGAATCCAAATCCCAGGTGTTTTGGGCAAATATCCCAATGGTCTGTAGGGAATAACTTCTGTCCAAGTTCGTCTCCATCTCCTTAAAGGATTCTGTCCAAAGATTTGCTCCAAATACCCAATCCGATACGTCACCAGTTTTTCTGTAATTAAGTTCCGAAAAGCTTGCCTGTTGATTTCCATGGAAAATATGGTCACCGGAGCTCAGCTTTCTGTCAAAGTGGTTGATGGCATTTTTGAATTGGATTTTTTTGTTTTCGGTCAATCTGTGGTTGACTTCCAATTGGGAATTGATACGGAAACTTTCATTGTTTTCAAAAAAAGCATTAGCATTACTTTCATTACCTTTGAGCAACTGCATATTGCCACCTTTTCTGTCTTCATAGTTGAGATTAATCCCCAATTCGGCCTCAGTCTGCTTATTGGGATACATAAATAATTTTGGATTGAAAGAAAATCTGTTGAACTTTGGTATTGCAGATAGCCCAATATCAGCCGGGTCATAGGGTTGATTGGAATTGAATGCTCCAAAGATGGTTGTCCCCCATTTTTCGTTCCTTTTTCCATGAAAGCTGGAAATGTCAAATCCTCCCGCATTGGTACCATTTAACAAAAAACTTGTTTCCCCTTCCATCTTAGGTCTTTTGGAGATCAAGTTGACTAAGCCCGCTATGGCACCTCCCCCATAAAGGGTTGATGCAGATCCTTTGATCAACTCAACTTGCTGTAGGTCCAAGGGTGGTATTTGAAGAAGGGAAAGACCCGAGGCGGCACCAGAATACAACGGAAAACCATCTTTGAGTAATTGAGTGTATCTGCCATCTAGCCCCTGTATCCTGATACTTGCGTTGGCGGAAGTTGGTGAGGTTATCTGAACAAGGATACCGGTACTTTCACTTAATATCATCCTGATATCGCCTGGTTTCATGTTTGCTTTTTCGTCTAATTCCTCCCCTGCAATTACCTCGACCCGCGTGGGAGTATTGGCAATAGTGCGCGAACTTCTTGTGGATACTACCATTACCCCATCCAACTCCTCGTGCTCCTCATCTAGCGCTATGAGAAGGTAATCTTGCCCTGGAGGAAGTGGAAGTTCGAAATTTACCTGTTGGTTTTCGTACCCAAGCATACTTACCGTCAGGCTACCTTTGCCTAATGGCAACTCTTCAAGCATCAAAGTTCCCTGTGAATCTGAGATACCGGCTATATCACTAGCTATTATTTGAACGAGAACCCCTGGAATGGGCTCTTGAGTGTGTTCATCAACGATTTTAATTTTGAGCTCTTGGCTTTGGGCAAATAATTGATTTGCAAAAAGACCAAACAGCACCATATTGAGGAATAGTTTTCCCATGATGTTTTTGGAATTTAAATGTTTTGAGAATAAATGAATAGGTAAGAATACCCGGGAAAAAATCAGACTTGTTTCGGCGGATGCCAAAAATGACCGCTGATCAACCTTGGTGAAAGTTTAGTCACTGTTGAGTTAAAAACGTTAAAGATGTCTGATTTTGGTAATATTTTCAAAATAAGTGTTTCCTTGACAAACCAAACTGAACTACAGGAACAAAGGGAAAAGGGAGGACAACAAACAGGATTTCCCTCTTTTTCATCATTGCATTGTTCTTCATGTTGAGCACATTGCGTTTGCGCAAAGATAGGTTGCGTCATGATGAGACATATAAATATCAATAAGAAATAGGCAACAGCTATTTTCATGAAATCCTGCTTTGGTTCAAATATATCCATTAATTCCTCCTCAGACAAAGTTCTTGCATTCTAACCAAATCTCAACCACATTGTAGGAAATGGAAAGGCATATAGGTTTTTTAAACTTTTTTCCTAACTGAATTGCTCATTGAAAAACTGTTTACAGACCCAGAATAGGTCTGATCAATGTAATCAGAAACAATATCCTCAGAATTGTGACAGCTTCATTGAAAATTAAAATCCGGATCAATACAATTCCAAAAGCTCCTATGCCTGTCCAATCAATTCACCTCATTTTTTCATCAAATTTTCAAAAATCAACAGATTTTCCTACTCTTGTTTTCTGTCTTCATTTATTTCCATCATAACTTCTGCAAATAATTTTGTAGATTTTATTCGGTCTTCGATGGCATACATGGTGAATACAGCTATAAGCTCATTCACCCCTGTTTTTGCGACAAATTCCATTATTTGCTTTTTTACCGTTTGCTTACTTCCCACAAAGGAGTATTTCAGGAATGGATGCATGGAAGGATGGTTCTTGATTTCCTTCAATTCCCGGTTCATTTCCGTCGGGGGCTGTAGCGGTTTCTTTTCTCCTGTCAATACACCAAAAAACATCCTGATCAAGGTGGTAAATAATTTTTCAGCCTCTTCATCAGCATTATGATGTTCTGCAAACCAAAATCGTTTGTAGTTTAATGCCTCGGCTTCTTTAGCTAATCCCATGGAATTGTTCAGTGTCTGCTTGATCGTAGCACTTTGCGGAACAACTGCTAATTCTAAAATGGAATATGCTATATCTTGATTTTTCATTCTTATTTTGGTAAAGGAAATATCATCTATATTAATTCCATGTGGGTTAATTTCGACTCCATTAAAACTTTGATTGGAGGAAATTAAAACAAAGTAAAAAAGGTAGGATAAATTACCCCACCTCTTAATTTTTCTGATTTGAAAAATACTATGCATTCAAAGAAGCAAGTTCTGAGCAGATTTCTGCACACTTTTTACAAGCATCAGCACACTCTTTGCAACTAGCATAGTGGTCAGCGTGCTTGGCACATTCTAGTGCGCATGCATTACAAATTTGAGCACACAAGGCATGAAGTTCCTTGCTGTATGCAGATCCTCTTGCATCAAATCTTGCACATAATGCACAGATATCCGCACAATCACGGCATATCGAAATGCATTCCATGTTTCCAACTTTAATACAATCCGTGATACATTTTTCGCATGTTACCAAGCAAGCCAAACAGGCGTCGATACAATTTTTTAAATTTTCCATTTTTCTATTGTTAACACCATGAAGGAATTTTCACGATTGAATAAAGATGGGAATCTTAGAAAAAAATAGCAGTACGCAGGTTTGGAAACAATTTATATTAATCACTTATTCTTGGTTTATGGAAAAATGGATGAGTTCGACCTCCTGATTCTCGGGACAGGCCTTTCATGGTCATTAAGCTAATCCCCTGTCATTGGAAATGTAGCTTCCAAACTTACCCTGAAAAAAAATTGGACCCAGAAAGCTTGCCAAAAATAGGCATTCAATCTGGGTCCAAAATCAATTGATCTAGGCGAATTACACCTTTTTTGGCGGGAGGTCGAAAGCTACAGCGTCGTGTTCCAAATGCCCCCGATGTGACCCGTCGCAAAAAGGTTTGTTTTTTGAAAATCCACATCGGCATAGTCCCAATACGGTTCTGCCTTGAAGCCCGTAAACATTGCCCTGCGCATCCACAATTTCGAAGTCACCTTCTATTTTCAAAGATCCATTGGAATTAACTGTGATTTTTGTATTTGACATTTTTTTGAGTTATAAATTGAATGAAAATGAATTAATTTCTGGTTTGTTTTTGCGAATTATTATCAATTTAAAGGATTTGCCTGAACTCCTACAAAGGTTATTTTGATAGGTAGGATAAGCCTGTTATCGTCAAATTCCATTTTGTCGATAGATGTTACTCTGTGATTGCCATCCGTTTCTCCCAATGGCCTGCGATGATAAACGATATAGTATTGGTCGGAATTGGGTATATGCAAGACGGAATGATGTCCTGCTCCGGTAGCCACATCAGGATCCTGTTCCAAAACCACTCCTATCCGTTCAAATGGTCCAAAAGGATTATCAGAAATGGCATAGGCGACTTTATAGTTTGGTCCG
>NZ_JBGSXS010000337.1:0-3717 GCF_041751335.1 Aquiflexum sp. | reverse complement strand
GCCATCAGGTCAACTGCTGAAGATAAAGGAGACCATTACCTGATCAATGGATCAAAGACTTTTATTACCAATGGGTTTCTCTGTGATATTGCAGTTGTGGCGGCCAAGACCGACCCCAATCAGGGAGCAAAGGGAATCAGTTTGTTTATTGTGGACAAAGATATGGATGGTTTTTCCAAAGGCGTTCCTTTTGAAAAAGTCGGATTGCATGCACAGGATACCTGTGAATTGTTTTTTGAGGATGTAAAAGTCCCAAAGGAAAACCTCTTAGGCAAGGTTGGCGAAGGCTTCAAATATCTTATGACTGAATTGGCGCAGGAACGATTGATCGTGGCGTTGGCTGCGGTGGCATTGGCGGAATCGACTTTTTTATCTACCGTGGAGTATGTCAAAAACAGGGCAGCATTTGGAAAGATGGTTTCTGATTTTCAGAATACCCGCTTCAAATTGGCTGAAATGGGTGCGAAATTAGAACAGGGAAGGATTTATGTGGATCAGTTGGTGATGTTGCATAATGACAAAAAAGTAGATGGGGCAATTGCCTCTTCGGCAAAATACCTCATGACCGAACTCCAATGCAATGTTTCCGATGAATGTGTGCAGCTACATGGCGGCTATGGCTATATGTGGGAGTATGGCGTAGCAAGAGCATTTGCGGATGCCAGGGTTCAGCGGATTTATGCCGGCACCAATGAGATCATGAAGGAATTGATTGCAAGGAAGATTTTGGGGTGATTTGGATTTTGCTTAAGTGTAATATTATTTAAATACCTTAAAATAAATTAAAATCGGAGCGAAACGAAGATCCCGAGAACGAAGTGATTCGGGATAAAATGGAAATAAATTGAAATATGGTAGAAATCGGAGAATGGAGTAGATCCTGAGAGCGACAGAAATTCGGGATATTGGATCGATATTAATGGATATAAGGATACTTGTTAATATTGAAATCAGAGCATCAGCTATTGGGAACAAGGTTATAAAATGATATAGTCCCATCGGGACGACCGATGTCATAGCGATGGGTTTTAACCCGTCGATAGTGAAAATCTAAACATAACCAAAGTCCCAGAGGGACGGACAATTTCATTTTTTATCTTTCCACTCCCAACTCCCCACTTTTTTAAAAAGCAATATTCTTTTATATTTAGTAATCTTATTTCAATGCCGTTTAGTTTAGAAACGTACGACTCCTTCGGAGTCGCATGTTTATAGATAAATGAATCTTCTATAAACATACAACCCCGATGGGGTTGCATCAAAATAAGCCAAACAAATTGACATTAAATTCTAAATTCTAAAATCATTTTCAAACCCAAAATAAATAATCCTCTATGCATACCTTTCCTTGGTTCAAATTTTATCCTGATGGTGTAGAAACCGAAATTAATGTAAAAGCTTATAGTTCAGTAGTCAATCTTTTTGAGGAAAGTGTCCAGAAATACGGCGACGCCATAGCCTATGAATGTATGGGTAAAACCATCACTTTCAATGATGTTGATAAGCTTTCCCAACATTTTGCATCCTATCTACAGCACGAACTCAATATGAAAAAAGGGGACAGGGTAGCCATTCAGATGCCAAACTGCCTTCAATATCCCGTGGTCATGTTCGGTGTCCTGAGAGCCGGAATGGTAGTGGTCAATGCCAATCCACTTTATACTCCAAGAGAGATGAAACATCAGTTCGAAGATGCGGGAGCCGATGCGATTGTCATCCTTGCAAATTTTGCCTCTAACCTTGAAAAAATCAGACAGGAAATTAAAGCAAAGCATGTCATAGTCACCGAATTGGGAGATATGCTTGGAGGATTAAAGGGAACAATTGTTAACCTTGTGGTGAAGCATGTGAAAAAAATGGTTCCTGCATATCACCTTCCAAGGGCCATAAGCTGGAAAAAAGTCATGTTGCGAGGTGCTTCCAAACCTTATAAAAGAGAGGAGATGACTTTGGAGGACCCTGCTTTTCTACAATATACAGGGGGAACCACAGGTGTTTCCAAAGGTGCTGAATTGACCCATGCCAATATTGTGGCCAATATGCAGCAGATTTCTGCATGGATGAAGCCAAAATTAAAAGAAAAAGAAGAAATTGTCATTACCGCATTGCCCCTCTACCACATTTTTGCCTTGACTGTAAATTGTCTTGCGATGATGAAAATCGGTGCTCATAATGTACTGATTACCAATCCAAGAGATATGCCTGGTTTTATCAAAGAATTAGGAAAACATAAATTCACAGTTATAACAGGAGTCAATACATTGTTCAATGGATTGATGAACAATGAAGCTTTTTCCAAATTAGATTTTTCCTCTCTGAAAGTTGCTGTTGGCGGCGGGATGGCTGTTCAGAAGGCTACTGCAGAAAAATGGCAGAAAATCACTAATGTTCCATTAGCTGAAGGTTATGGATTGACTGAAACCTCTCCTGTGGCCACTTGCAATCCAATAGATGGAACTGAAAGAATAGGTACCATCGGAATTCCGCTTCCCAATACCGATATCAAAATCATCGATGACAATGGAAAGGATGTTCCAACAGGTGAAAAAGGTGAGATTTGCATCAAAGGCCCTCAGGTGATGAAAGGCTACTGGAATAGGCCTGAGGAAACCTCAAAGGTAATGGATGGTGAATGGTTCAAGACAGGAGATATTGCGGTCATCGATAAAGATGGATTTGTCAAAATTGTGGACAGGAAAAAGGAAATGATCCTCGTTTCCGGATTCAATGTCTATCCCAATGAGGTGGAAAATGCCATTGCCATGCATCCAAAAGTATTGGAAACAGGAGTTATTGGTATGCCCGATGATAAATCCACCGAAAAGGTAGTGGCTTATGTGGTAGCCAAAGACAAATCTCTTACTCCTGAAGAACTGATTGCCCATTGCAGGGAAGAACTGACAAGCTACAAAGTACCTAGAGAGGTGTATTTTGCGGATGAACTGCCCAAAACCAATGTGGGTAAAATCCTCAGAAGAAAGATCAAAGAAATGCATGAAAAGACCGTTGCTCGTTGATAAATACAAGATAAAAGGTAGGGAGTGCCGGTTTCCGCCGGCATTCTTTTAAAAAGGAGCAATAATTGAGGTTGGTTTAAAATTGAAATTGGAAGATTGGAAAATTAAAAAACTTGTCTGCCGTCGTGGATTGGAAAATTTCTTAGTTTACAATCCTTTCTTTTATGCAAATATTAGAGCTGGGTAATTTCTTGCTCCCAAATCAAAATAGCTCTTTAGAGCTTTGCTCTATTTTGATTTCCACCTAGTTCAATATCTAGAATTATCCATAAATATCCTCTATTATCCTCTTATATCAATTAATATCTACCAAGTATCCCCGATCACTGTCGCTCTCGGGATCTTCGCTTCGATTTCAACCTTTTATCATTTAAAATATGATCTATGATTACATCATAATAGGTGCTGGATCTGCGGGATGTGTTTTGGCCAATCGCTTATCCGAGGATCCGAAAAATACTGTCCTTTTGTTGGAAGCAGGGGAACCGGATAAGAAATTAGAGATTGCTATCCCAGGTGGATATACCAAACTTCACAGGTCCGAAGTGGATTGGGCTTTTTGGACAGAACCACAGCAGCGTGTTGACGGAAGGAAAATTTTTATCCCTCGAGGCAAAACCTTGGGAGGCAGTAGTAGTACCAATGCCATGGCCTATGTGAGGGGAAACAGGTTGGATTTCGAAGAGTGGGAAGCTTTGGG
>NZ_JBGSXS010000336.1:0-2487 GCF_041751335.1 Aquiflexum sp. | reverse complement strand
GATCAGCCCTGGCAAGGCAATAAGCTTCCGGTTTTGACCGGTATTCAAAAAACAAGGGGCCGATTTTCTGAAAATCGGCCTCTATGGCTTAATTTTGGCTGTTTTGAAAATTAACGGTTAATTTTGAGACAGCCTCTTTTTATCCTTGGAATTTGTAATTCCAGTTTACAAGAAAAACTTTTAGATATGAAGAAAACATAGCGAAATGAAGATCAGGAAAGGTTGATCATAAGATTCCTCCTTTTCTTTTGTTCTCTTTTGTCACTTTTGTGGTTAAAATAAAAACCCCCAAGGCGATGAAATCCTCTAAATAAATGACGGTTCCTTTGGGTAGTAATCAGTATTTTTTTCATCTTGTTTTTCAAAGTCCTCCTAACCAAATAACTTAAATGCAAAGCTTTGATTTAACCCCTTCCGAAAGACAGAAACTTTACAAGTTTACCCTTGAATTGCTTGAAGGTTATTATTCAGATACAAAGTCCAATCGGGTTTCACCGAAGTTGGATATTTCTGAAATTGTGGATGCAGTGAGGAAGGTTGATTTTTCTGAACCGTTAACTTCAAAGGAAGCTATCCAACATTTGGTAGAGGGTATGAAGAACTATTCTGTCCACACCCCACATCCAAAATATTTCGGCCTCTACAATCCCCGGGCAAACTTCCCCAGTATTTTGGGTGATTTGATCACTGCTGTTTTTAATCCCCAATTGGCAGCTTGGAGCCATTCCCCCTTTGCCAATGAAATTGAAAGTTATCTCATTGCTGAATTTGGAAAAAAGTTTGGATATCCAAATGAAAGCATAGACGGGGTATTTGCAAGTGGAGGTGCCGAAGCCAACCTGACTGCGGTTTTGAGTGCGGTGAACCATGCTTTTCCTCAATTTGCCAAGTCGGGATGGTTTGGGGTAAGCAAGAGACCTGTGATGTATTGTTCGGCTGAATCCCACCACTCAGTTCATAAAGCAGCAAAAACCGTTGGCCTTGGATATGATGCCATCAGGAATATACCGGTTCGGAAAGACCTGAAAATGGATTTGGAAATACTAAAGGCAACTATTCAGAAGGATGTCCAAGATGGTTTTCAACCTTTTTTGGTTATCGGTACTGCCGGCACTACGGGAACAGGTGCCATTGATGATTTGGTGGGTATCAGGAAAATTGCAGATGAATTCGGACTTTGGTTTCATGTAGATGCTGCTTATGGTGGTGCTGCGGTATTGCATCCTGATCTGAAACCATTTCTGAACGGAATATCACTTTCGGATTCCATTACTTTTGATGCACACAAATGGTTGTCTGTCACCATGGGAACCAGTTTGTTTATCACCCGACACAAGGAGATCTTGTCAGAAACTTTTCGGATCACAGCGGAATATATGCCCAAGGAAGCCAAAGACCTGGAAATTGTTGATCCATTTACCCATTCCATCCAATGGTCCCGCAGGGCTTATGGCATCAAACTGTATTTGGTATTGATGATATTTGGTTGGGAGGGTTATGAAAAAACCATTCGCCATCAAACAGAGATCGGGGAAAAACTGAGGAAGATGTTGGAAAACAGCGGTTGGACTGTAATGAACAGCAGTCCATTTCCTGTGGTATGTTTTATGGATGAAAATTACCTTGACAATCCTGATTTTACCAAAACAGTAATCAAAAACATCATTGATTCTGGAAAGTCCTGGCTATCCATTTATCCCGTTTTCGGCAAACTGACATTCCGTGCCTGCATCACCAATTACAATACCACGGAAGATGATATTGAAGCATTGGTAAGTGAATTGAATGAGGGGAGGGAGAGGTTTAAGTTTGGTCGGGTGTGAATTATAAAACAAGAAAGATTTGAGAATTGTAACTTGGAATTGCTGTGGCTTTTAGAGGAAAGTTTGAATATATTTCAACCTTCAATGCAGATATTTACATTATTCAGGAATGTTAAAACCCCGCTGAGACACTGCATGAAAAATATCAAAATTGGGCGACAAACTACCTATGGATTGGTAATACCAAAAACAAAGGATTGGCAGTTTTTGCCAGATCGGATTTTGAATTGAAAAAACTAGACTGGTCGAATCAATATAAAGACCATTTCGTAAAGCATTTTTTGCCATGTTCAATTAATCAGGAATTTGATTTACTTGCTATTTGGTTACATCGAAACAATTCGCCGAATTTTGGATATATCGGGCAGCTATGGAAATATTTGCAAGTCAACAAGAACAACTTAAAAAACACCCTTATTGCAGGAGATTTCAACAGTAATGTAAATTGGGATCAATGGGACAGGTGGTGGAATCATTCTGATGTGGTGAATGATTTAAGGGGAATTGGTATTGAAAGTCTTTATCACAGATATACTGGAGAAGAACAAGGGAAGGAAACTATTCCTACTTTGTATTTTCAACGAAATCAAGAAAAAACATATCATATTGACTATGTTTTTGGACCACCAGAATTCTCGAAACGATTGATAAATTTTGAAATTGG
>NZ_JBGSXS010000335.1:0-1591 GCF_041751335.1 Aquiflexum sp. | reverse complement strand
ATTTCCTGCATTTTCCCAATCCATTCCCAGCACGGAAATCCAGATAAAAACTGCCCTCTTGGCTGCACCTGAAGATAAAAGAGAAGGCGCAATGGTATATGGGTATAATGAAAAAGGAGAATTTATAGTTTTGAGAAAGGGAACCAATGAATTGATCTGTCTGGCTGATGATCCAAAAAGTCCCGGCTTCAATGCTTCCTGCTACTTCGTTGGGCTGGAACCATTTATGGAAAGAGGAAGGCAATTGAAGAAAGAAGGAAAAGGTTTTCAGGAAATATTTGATATCCGGGAAGAAGAAGTCAAAAGCGGCAAACTCAAAATGCCCAAAGATGGCGCCACACTTTTTGTATTGTCCGCAGACGCTGAAAATTACAACCTCCAAACCGGAGAAGTCAAAGACGCCTATCTCCGATATGTGGTCTATATCCCTTGGGCCACCGAAGCGAGCACCGGCCTGCCCCTGAAACCCTCAGGTCCCGCCATGCCCTGGATCATGGATCCCGGAACTCATAGGGCACATATTATGATCAATCCGCCGAGGGATTAAAGGGGTGAGAATTTCTAGTATTAACTTGTGTTGAAAATGATTATTCAAAACTTACCCTGATGAATCCCATCTCATCATCCAAGTTTACAAATACCCACAACATCCCGTCCTTGACAAAATATTTGGACAATGGCTTGCCGTTGAGTTCAGGAATTGGACTTTCATTCAGAAGCTTGAAATTTTCATCAAAAATACTAAGATACACTTCGCTCTCGCTGATTTCAGGTAAAAGCCATCCCTCCCGTTTTTCTTCTCCATATTGTGTAGAAGATGAAAATCTGTAATATTTCTGAAAAGTTGAATCCCATACCAGTGAACCGAAAACTATTTGCCCGCGATAATACTGAAGGGCTTTGATCCGATCCTCAAAAGAATTATCCAAGTCTCCTTCATTGGTGGGAGTTACTTTGACAGGCGTATAGGCAGAGGTATAAGTGATGGCTTGAAGGGAATCACCTTGTGGAGAATACACATAAAAATCATTGGCAAACTCATGGGATACGATGATTTTATCCTTTTGGCTGTTGATGTTGACTCTAGGTGGCCAATGATTATAAGTAGAAAGGTCTCCTAAGGTGTAAGTTTTATAATTTTCATTGGGATCTATATCAATTATAGCTATCCTATTTTGGGATACGTCCAATTTTTTTAAAATCACAGAATTTTTGGTGTAATTGACAAACAAGGAAAAAGCCGACTCGGGGAAATTAGGGTTGATCACTTGTATATAAAATTTTTCTTCATCCAATATCCCTCCTTCTTCGGGAGAGACATTGGACCAGTCAATCTTTTTGAGCAGTTCACCTTCCAAGTTAAAGATACCGGCCTTTTCTCCAGACAGGAACAACTGCCCCTCCCGGACACCTTTGATATCCGAAATCCAAAACCCTGTTCCGTCCGGTCCTTCCTGTTGCAATGGGAAAGTCCCTACCCATTCTAATCGGTCCAGATCAATTTTTTCGATACTATGGGAATGTTTATTAAAGTTATACAGAAAGCCATCCATTTCACTGCAGTCCGCTACTCTCAGATCATACTCTAAAT
>NZ_JBGSXS010000334.1:0-18870 GCF_041751335.1 Aquiflexum sp. | reverse complement strand
TTATCCTCCATAAACTCCTCAACCCATTTATATACCTTATTTGGTGTGTAGATAAACTGTGCGATCATGGGGACATGCTTTTTTCGTTTTTGAAGGTGAAAATTGGGCTCAGGTTCTATTTTTTTATATTCTTCCAAAAATCTTTCAGTGGTCTTTTCTATTCCCGGAAGCGTTCTACCTCCCATCATGATCAGCATCGGTGGATCTTTTTCATCTAAATAGTAAATCGGTGAGGTATCTTCCCATACCTGAGGGTTATCCGTAAAGGCCCGGAGATATTTGGTCCCAGGTTCATAATTCATTTCGTTCAAAAACCAATACATATCCAGACCCGCCGCATCTATCAGGATTGTCCCTTTGATGGGATTTTCCACACCCAAGGTGTCAAAATATTCATCTCGTACAGAAATCAAACTTGCTAAGTGCCCTCCAGCAGAATGTCCCGAGACGAATATCTTATCCGGATTCCCTCCATAAGTAGTAATGTTTTCCTTTGTCCATTTCACAGCTTGCGCAGATGCCTTTGCCATGTCATGAACCTGATGATCGGGACTGAGTGGATAATCAATGATGACTGCTACAATATCTTTCCTTGCCAATCTTGATCCGAGAAAGTCATAGATATCCTTATTTCCAGAATTCCAGCTACCGCCATGGAAAAAAAGCATCACGGGATTCTTACCATCTGCCTTTTTTGGTGCAAAGACATTCAATTGCTTTTTGGGGAGGTAGCCCAAAAGCCCATTTTCCATATAGGTAATGTCTTTACTCCTCTGAACCCGTTTTAGAGAACAAGAAAAAGATGCCAGTAAAAGAATGGCAAAAAGAAGATAGCGGTTGTATAATATCATAAGTTAAATTAAGCAAAGGTTCATCTTGGATAACATACGTAATGATGCAGTGTTTAAAATTATAAAATCTAAATTCATTCATATTGCGTTAGGTAAAAATCAAATGCCATTTCACAATTCGACCTTAGGATCTTTAAAAATTTAACAACAATGGAATTCATGATGATTAATCTTATTCCATAACTTTCTTTTATTTGATCTGTCGCATTATCATCAGAAGCATCGTCTATAGAACATGAAGCCACTCTTAGGTTTATTTATTATCGCATTTTTATTTGCAACTAACTCCTGTATTTCAGATAAAGGTCCATTCATAGAAGGAAATGGTGAAGTGGTATTGAATGTAGCCACACGCGGTTCATACCAGTTTTTGATCCTTTATAAAAATGAGCTATACTTCTCTGAAAGTCTTCCTGAAGAATATAAAGATATCAGCCAAACACCTATCCCTGTGTTTATTAGATTCAGATTAACAGACAAAGAGGCTGATATTTTCACTCCTGCCCCAAACGATGTTCCCATATTTTTAAAATCTATTCCGGTGATCCGATTAGCAGAAATCAGCCGACGCTAATTATCATATTCCAATCCATCTTCAAAGTCTACATTTCCTTTCTCCCTAATAATCAGTATTTTTACTTTATGGAAGAGGAAGAATTGAAAAACATAGTTGAAGAGCCGCTAGCAGAGTACCTACCGACCAGGCAGGCAGGCCTGCCTACCGGACAGGCAGGTGGCCGCTATACTTATGCTGACTACCTGACCTGGCAGATGGATGAAATGGTCGAACTGATCAAAGGCAAGATTTTCAAGCAAGCCGCAGCGCCAAGAGTGAATCATCAAAGAGTTGCAAGAAAAATTATAACAGCTTTTTCCAATTTTCTCAAAGGGAAGAAATGTGAAGCATTTATCGCTCCATTTGACGTAAGGCTACCTATAATATCCAAGAGGAATGAAGACATTGATACTGTTGTCCAACCTGACATTTGTGTGATCTGCGATCCGAGTAAAATAGACGAACTTGGTTGCGTGGGTGCTCCCGACTTAGTCGTTGAAATCCTTTCTCCCGGCAACAACAAAAAGGAACTTCAAAATAAATACGAAGTGTATGAAGAATCCGGGGTAAAAGAATATTGGATCATCCATCCCAATGAATGTACAGTGATCATTAACACCCTAATCAATGGAAAATACCAAGCATCCAGAATTTTTACACATGGTGATAAAGTAGCATCCCAAGCAGTTGAAGGCTTTGTACTTGATCTGGAAGAAGTTTTCGATGATATGATCTAAAAAATACAACATATTGTTATAGTCAATCATGATTCCTTAGTTTTTTAAATAATCTAAAAAGGCTATTCAAAATTTAATAATACCGCAAAAAACAACTCTTATGAAAAGTATTTCCCTGTTGATTTTCAATACGCTTAGTTTTATTGCGACCCTATATCTCAATTATCTCTATGGGGCCGGAGTAGGGGGAAGGAAATCAGTTGGGGAAGTCAGCAGTCAATTTGATACTTTGATCACTCCGGCAGGATATGCGTTTTCCATTTGGGGATTGATCTATCTCCTTTTGTTAGGCTTTATCGTCTTTCAATGGGTATCCTTCTTCAAGAATCAAAACCAAAAATCCCTTCTACCCTCTTCCATTTGGTTTGGGCTCTCCAACATCCTCAATGGCCTATGGATAGTAGTTTGGACCTCTGAATTGATTTCTATTTCTGTTTTGGTAATCTTTTCATTGCTGCTATGTCTATTGGCCCTGGTGGTTAGATTAAGACTGGAAACATGGGACGCTCCATTGGATATCATTGCTTTTGTGTGGTGGCCGATTTGTATCTACACAGGTTGGATAATTACCGCTTCGGTGGTCAATTTATCAGTCTGGTTTGTATTCAAAGGGATCTTACTTTCCAATCAGGTATTTTGGACTATCGCTGTTTTATTCATAGGGACTGCGATATATTTGATGCTTATTCGTTTCAGAAATATGCGGGAAGCTGCATTGGTAGGAGTTTGGGCATTTACAGCAATATCAGTCAAACAGTGGGACAATCAATACATGATCGCCTTCGCTTCATTATTCTTAGCGGGTGTTTTATTCTTAGCTGCCGGCATCCATGCATTCAATAATAGAAAAACCAATCCATTTCAAAAAATCATGCAACCCAAGTAGGCTGCTGAATTTCCTTTTGGAATGATTTTTAGATTGGACTTCAATGAAGCAGCAAATATTTCTTTTGAAAACATATTAACTGACTATTAATTCAATGTTTTTATTTAATGAAAATATTCTTTTTCCATATTTTATTTTGTAATTCATATTTGATTTGTTAATTTTCAATGAAAGAGATAAAACATATTACTAAAACACCTCTCTTATTAATTTCTTGCCACCATTCTTACTTAATCCATACCTAAAATGCCCTAGTAATGGTATGGATGATAAAATCTCCAAGCAATACTCAAAAAAATAATGAAAATAGGGATATTGGGCGCTACCAAGCTTACCACAACATTAGGGAAAAAACTCCACTCCTCAGGGTCACAGGTGATTTATGGAGTAAGGGAAAATTATGAAGCAATAGAAATTGAATGGAAAATCCTAAATCGGTTTCCAGGTCAGGTTTATAGTTTTATTGAAGCTATCAAAAGAGCTGAAATTATACTTATTTGCTGTGAAAATGAACAATTGCCCGAAATCTGTCAATCATTCTCGAATCTTGACCTTACTGACAAAACAATTATTGATTGTACCAATGGAAGGTTTGAAAGCAATTTTTCCTGCAATAGTGTTCTGATACAGAAATCCCTTAGTAATAAAAATATTTATAAGGCTTTCAATAATCTGGGGCTGGATTATCCAAACTCGGATGTATTAGGCTTGATCAAGGAAACTTATTTTTGTGGTGAAGAAGGGCCCGAAAAACTAAAAGTGAAAAAACTAATCGAAAAATCAGGATTTAAGGCAGTGGATGCAGGCTCTTCACAAAGTGCATATCTTTTGGAGGCCTTCTTTCATTTGGGTAAAGAAATCGCTATCAACAAAAAAGAAAAAACTGAATACCACTTCAAATTAATTACTGTCTGACTTCAATTTTCTTTCATTTCCCTTCATTTCTACGTCTAGATTAATGGATGTCACCAAGGCATTTTTCGATAAATTATTGCAACCTGAAAGCTTATATTTTGGGTGTTTGATTTCCCCTTAAATATTGATATTTATCAAGATTCCCTTCCATTCAAATAAATTGTTGAAAAAATTTTTAGCCAAAATATCTCTTCCCATTTTGTAATTTGACAGTCACAAATACTTATTTGCTTTTCATTTTTGAAGTCCTGTTTTTTCAAAAATATATTTTGAATACGCGGACTAATTATCTATATTTCAATCCGTTCTGTTAAATATCAAAATATAATTCTCGAAACTGGGCGATTAAATTATCATCTAATCATTGGCTTTTTCACCCAAAAGCTAAGCAACTGATCGATTATGAAAATAGGAATACTAGGTGGAACCAAGCTTGCTTCTACCCTCGGCAAAAAATTATTGTCCGCAAATCAAACAGTGGTTTTTGGAGTTCGTGAAGACTTCGTGACCAAGGAAATTGAGTGGAAAATTCTCAACATGTATTTGGATAAGATTTTCAGTTACGAAACTGCCATCGAAATGTCAGATGTCGTTTTGATCTGCTGCGAAAACGAACACCTTCCAAAAGTGTCAGATGCTTTGGCAATGTCTGACCTGGGCAACAAAATTATCATTGATTGCACCAATGGTGCTTACACAGCGGAGTTTTGTCCAAATACCACTTTAATCAAAAAAAGTATTGGTGAACAAAAGCTTTTCAAAGCATTCAATAACCTTGGGATAGATTATCCAAAATCAGATCCTATGGGTTTGGTGCATGAAAGCTACTACTGTGGGCCTGATTCAAATGAAAAAACATTGGTGAAAAGAATCATTGAGTGGGTTGGCTTCAAAGCTGTCGATGCTGGCGAAATTGAAAACGCAATGCTTTTGGAAGCATTTTACCACTTAAGAAAGACCATTTCTTTCCAAAAAGCAGAAAGAATGGACTATCATTTCAAGCTGATCTCAGTTTGATTAAGTCAAGATCTCCATTTATTTATCATTACTTGCAACCGCCTATCTGATAGACGACTCCTCTAGCATTTTCTATCTGATAAAACCAACTATTATTTTTTTACCCAACACAAGGCAGGGAAGGTTTATGGATATGCCAAAGTTTTAAACATAGAAATAAATGAGCTAAGCTTACTTTTATCAATTCAAAAAACACTCTACTCATAGATTGGGGCGGTAGTCAATTGCTTTGCTTCTCCCCTCCATAATCCTGAAAAATAGGATATGTGCCATATTACGGGCATGTTCTTTTGCATAATCAGCATTCTTACCTACAAAATAGGAATCCAAAGTTGAGAACCAGAGCTCCAGCCAATTTCCAAAATGGAGTTGTTCAATCTTATTTTCTGTACTTCTATCAACTTCCTTGTGCACTGGTACAGGACTAAACTTACCTGCACCCGGTCCTGAATTTAGCAGCACCATTTCCCAAAAATCAGTCAGTCTTTCCAGATGGGTTTCCCAATCCTCCACCACCTTATTGAAAATCGGTCCGAGATTCTCATGAACTCTGATCTTGGCATAAAAACTCCTTACCAAAAGTGACACGTCATCTCTGTTCTCTATTTCTTTCCTATCCACTATTTCTCTTTCAAAATCGGTTCAAGTATTTCCAGCCTACCATCTATTTCTTCCGGAATCGGCAATCCTAAGATTGTAGCCAACAATGGGTATACGTGGATATTTTCAAAAGGTGAAATTACCAATCCTTCCTTGACCATCGGTCCATTGGCGAAAAAGATGCCATGCATATCTTTATACTCCGAACTGAATCCATGCTCCCCAAATACATCTGTCTTGAACATGGCTGACCTGTTTTGATAAGAAACCATACCTTGGCTAGTGGCCAGGTAATGGCCCAAATCAGGGATTATGAGCAAGTCCCCCAATCGATTTCTGTATTTTTCGATATTCTTGTAATATTCTTTGTCCGATACCCTGACTACTTTGAAATGATTTTCGGCTTTCTTCAATTTCTTGAAAACCTTCTCCAATTCTTTTTTATTTTCTAAATGGAGATGGGCCAAGGCGCCGTTGTTGACTACTCTCGCAGCAATCCCTTCGGTAATATGGTCAAGGTTGAGCAAATTCCCTTTGGGGATATTGGTCATGCCATGGTCGGAAACGATGAAGATATTGATATCCAAGTCAAAACTCTTCAAGCCTTCAAACAACGCCCCCAATTCACGGTCCAATTTTTCCAGTTTTCTTCCGACTTGTTCGTCATTATCAGGTCCATAACTGTGCCCAACATTATCCATATCCGAAAAATACAGCGTAATCATTCTCGGTCTTTCTTCTTTTGGAAGCTGTAACCATTCAAAAACCTTAGAAACTCGGGTAAGGTTTGGGACACTTCCATCAAAATTGAAATAATAACTTGGATGGATGCCTTGCACCGGTGCCTCAGATCCAACAAAAAAATAACTAGCTGCTTTCATGCCATTTTGTTCAGCCAATACCCAAATAGGCGTCCCTCCATACCAATACCCATCCTCAACTATATCCCTGTTGCCCATGGAATACACAAGGTCTTTTTCGGGTTCATAAAAAGAATTGTTCACCAAACCATGGTTTTCAGGTTTCATCCCCGTAGCAATGGTATAGTGATTGGGGAATGTTTTACTAGGGAATGAAGGAATCATCGCTTCGGCAGCGGTCCCATTTTGAATAAAGCGGGAAAGATTTTCAGGTTTGAATCTTTCAACATAATCATGTCTGAAACCATCAAGGGAAATGAGTATCACATACTGTTCTCTGTCCTGAGAAAAAACTTGAGTATTTATTTGAAAAGAAAGAATAAATAAGGCAAATATGGATTTTACAAAATTCATTTCAAAAAGGGTTACAGTCAAACACAAAAGTAACAGAAGAAAATTCGGCAGCAATATGTTTTTTCTAGAATGATTAAAATCCTTTAAAAGCCAATTGAGAATCCGATACGATTAAAACTCCCTTCGCCTTCTTTTTCATTAGCACCATTTTTCATATCTTAGTTAGATGAAAACTTTTGATCCCCTACCTGAAAATCAAAATAAAGCTGAGGAGCCAATAACCGAGTATGGCGTTTACTCCTATGCTGATTATCTGACATGGGAATTTGAAGAAATGGTCGAAATCATCAAAGGGAAAATATTCAAATCCGCAGCAGCGGCACCAAGGCGGATTCATCAAAAGATATCTGGAAATATTTTGACCAAACTACATGTCTACTTAGAAGGTAAGCCCTGTGAAGTATATGATGCTCCTTTCGATGTACGGCTTCCGGTCAAGTCAAAGAAAAATGAGGATATTTTCACAGTAGTCCAGCCTGATATATGTGTGATCTGCGACAAAAGTAAGTTGGATGAATTTGGTTGTATCGGTGCTCCTGATTTGATTGTGGAGATACTTTCCCCAGGAAACAACAAAAAAGAACTCCAAAACAAATATGAAGTTTATGAAGAAAGTGGGGTAAAAGAGTATTGGATCATTCAGCCCTACGAATTGACACTTTTGGTCTATACCTTGAATGATGGAAAATATATCCCCTCCAAGCTTTTTACTGTCGGCGATGTTGTCGAATCAAAATGTGTCAAGGGATTCAAACTTGACCTGAATGAGGTTTTTACTGATTTGGACTAAAACTTTGTTTAAATTGATGGATGTCCGATGTCGGATGACCGATGTACTGGACAATAAGGCTTTTAACCGTGTGTAATTTTATATTGGCTGGTTCGTCCGACTTCCGGCTTCCAGCTTCCAACTTCTAGATAAACGGTTCCTGCTGACTCAGGCAGTGAAATGAACCCAAACCCCAAATCAGTTCCAAGGAATTGACCCCTACTACTTTTCTGTCGGGAAAACAGGAAGTCAAAATATCCAATGCCTTATCGTCATTTTTATCCTGGAAAGTAGGCACGACAACGGCGTGGTTAGAAATATAAAAATTGGCATAGGAAGCAGGCAAGCGCATATCTTCGTGGATGATTTTTCTGGGCATCGGCAATTCCACAATATTCATCTGCTTGCCGTTTTCCAACCTCAGTTTGTGAAGCAGATCAAGGTTCTCTTTAAGCGGCGCATAGTTTTCATCTGCTTTGTTGTGTTCCACCATAGTCACTACAGTATCGGAGTTGACAAATCTGGTCAGGTCATCAATATGTCCATCGGTGTCATCACCAATGATACCATCATTGAGCCACAGGATGTTTTCTACCCCATAATAGTCATGCAGATATTCCTCAATCTGCTTTTTGGAAAGATGGGGATTCCTGTTGGAATTGAGCAAACAAGCCTCAGAAGTGAGCAAAGTTCCTTTACCATTAAATTCCACAGAACCACCTTCCATGACTATCCCGGGTTTGAAGCAAGGAACATTTCTAAATTCAGCGATTTTGATCGGAATCAGATTGTCCAGGTCATAAGGAGGGTATTTATCTCCCCAGGCATTGTAATCCCATTTGACTAAAACCTTTTTTTGATCTGCTTCCTGATTGATCAAAAAGGCAGGACCATGATCCCTGCACCAAGCATCGTTGGTAGGAAAAAAATGAAAATAAACATTTTTCAGATCCACTCCAGCTGACTCAAGATGACCCAAGGCAAATGCCTTCATCGCTTCATCTTTAACATTGATGTGGACCTCTTCTCCTAAAGCAACATACTTTATAAATTCAGCATAACCAGGAAAAATGGTGTTGATCTTTCCTGGCCAAGATGCTTCCTTATGTGGCCAACTCAGCCAAGTCGCTGAATGGAGGGCAAATTCCGCAGGAAAAGAATAGCCCAATTGGTGAGGTGTGATGTCTCCTGCCTTTTCGAAAACGTCTTTGGTATAAATATTAGTCTTCATCAATGAATCTCTTGAGGATGGGAGAATAGGAATCGATGCGTCTGTCTCTCAAAAAAGGCCAATGGGTTCTGTACCTATCCGAGTTTTCCATATCCAATTCTTGTACATAAACCTCCTCTTCCACATGATCAGCTTGATACAAAACCCTACCAAAGGCATTGGTCACAAAAGATCCTCCCCAAAACTTCATATCCCCTTCGATACCTACTCTATTGACTGAAACCACAGGAACGCCATTGGCCACTGCATGGGAACGCTGAATGGTCTGCCATGCCTGATATTGCTCATCATTGATTTCTTTATCTTGATCCTTGTGCCAACCGATGGCTGTCGGGTAAAACAGCATTTCTGCTCCCATCAGAGAGGTGATTCTCGCTGCTTCAGGGTACCATTGATCCCAACAGATCAGGACTCCAATTTTTGCAAACTTGGTATTGAAAACCTTATAGCCCAAATCCCCTGGCGTAAAATAAAACTTCTCATAATATCCAGGATCATCAGGGATATGCATTTTTCGGTATTTGCCAAGGTAGCTTCCGTCTGCATCCAATACAGCGGTGGTATTGTGATAAAGGCCCTCTGCCCTTTTCTCAAAAAGCGAAGCAATGATCACCACGCCAAGTTCTTTGGCTAGAGAGGAGAAAAAGTCAGTTAATGGTCCGGGAATACTTTCCGCCAATTTGAAATTGTCATGATCCTCCACATCACAGAAATAAAGGGATTTGAAAAGTTCCTGAAGACAGATGATTTGCGCACCTTTCTGGGCGGCTCTTCTGATTCCATCTTCTGCTTTCGATAGGTTTGATTTGAGATCTTGACTGCAGAAATTCTGCACCAATCCTACTTTTACGGTTCTTATTGACACTTGTATTTAGGTTTTGATTTCTAATATTTCAATTAAAGGTTGAAATTAAAAGATTCTTGATTAAATCCCTCAAAGACTGAATTAACTAAAATTTTTCTAATTATCCTAAATCATAACAGCCAGCAAATCCCTTTAGAATTTTAAGAAAAAATCATTATTTACTTAAAGACATTCGATGCCTATATTATCAGTAAGTGGACACAAGGTCTCTTTACATCCTGTTAAAAATCATTTATGTTATTTGTTTGCATGAATCTAATTAACCAAAAAAATAACGCTAAAAAAAAAATCAACCTAACATCATATTTAAATCCTCTGAACTAAGTGGTTTATGAATAAATTTCTTTAAAAATTTAAATTGATTTGCTCTCTCTTTATCATTGTGATCTGTTGAAGATGAAACCAAATAAATAGATAAGTCTTGAATACCATAAAAATTGTTTTTTTCCAATTTCTTCAAAAATCCCCAACCATTTAAAATCGGCATATTTATATCTAAAATCACAATTATCTTTAATGGTGATAATTGGAGAGAACTTAAAAGCTTTAAACCTTCCTCTCCATTTTCACATTCATGGCATACAAGTGAAGGAAAACTTCTTTTTATCATCCTTTGAACTATTAACCTATATACTAGGTCGTCATCAATTATGCATATAATTTTCTCCATAGATTGATAATTTAAAGATTAAGATCCTGAGTCTAACCGATTAAATACATAGTTTTTTATTGCCCATAATCTTTGTGAAAATAATTATTCAGATAACAAGGATAGTTGCAACCAAAACTCCTCGATTTTAAGAACAGCTTTGAGAAAATCTTCCATCTCCAGAGGTTTTTTTACGTAGCTATTACAGTAGTTTTTATATGCTTCTTCTATATCTTTTTGGTTTGAAGAGGTAGTCAGCATGATGACAGGGATTTTTTTTAATTCTTCATCATTTTTAATTTTCTGTAGAACCTCGTGTCCATTATAGACAGGAATATTGATATCCAATAAAATCAAGTCAGGCTTTTTTGCATCTTGAAAACCTCCTTTTTTAAACAAAAAATCAAGTGCTTCCTGTCCGTTTCTTGCAACACTTATTATTGTTTTTATTTTACTTTCTTCAAATGCTTCAAGCGTGAGAATTATATCTCCTTCATTGTCCTCTACTAAAAGGATGTGAGCAGGTTTTGTTTTCATTGTCTTAGTTTAACTTTTTAGGTATTTCAAATTTTATCGTTGTTCCTTCGCCTTCCGTTGAATCAACCCAAATCTTTCCTCCATGGAACTCCACTATTTTTTTGCATACAGATAGACCAATACCATTACTATCTTCGTTGGGCTTTATTGTTTTGAAAATTTTAAAAATGTTTTCAAACTGATTTTGAGGAATTCCTATCCCATTATCAGAAACCGAAAATATCACTTTTCCCAATAAATCAATACATGTGATTTTAATTTGGGGGTTTCTCTCACTTCTGTATTTTATGGAATTACTGATCAGATTTGTGACAAGTCGCTTAAAAAGAATTGGGTAAATATGAAGTTTGGTCACTTCTAGATCGTAATCCAATTCCCCGTTCAATTCATTCATATCTTTTTCAAATTGTTGAAAAACCTCTTTCAACAATTTTGATAAATCAACAGATTCAACTTCCTCATTTGACATACCACTCCGAGCATATTCAAGCAGATTGTTGATCATTTTATCCAATTCAATTGAAGAAGAAATAATAATATCGAAATATTCTTTTCTTTTATTCTCTTCTAAACTATTTCCTTTTTTATTTAAAATTGCAAGCAGGCCTCTGATGTTTCTTAGGGGTGTTTTTAAATCATGTGAGACAATGTAAGCAAACTCCTCCAGTGACTTATTCACCTCTTCAAGCTTCTGAAATTGTTCCTTAATAGTTTGATTTAATTTATGAACTTGATTTATATGTTCTTGTTCTACAGTGATATCATTTTGAATTGAAAAGAATCCTATATAGTTATCGGCCTTATCATAAAGTGGTTCGGCCTTTATATTGATCAGGTATTTATCCCCAACTTTATTATAATTAATTATATCGATATCGAAATTTTTTCTCTCATTGATTGATTCTGACATTATTTTAATTATTTCGGGATCGCTCTCAGGTCCTTGCAATAACCTTCCAGGAGTTTCCCCTAACGCTTCTGCTTGTGAATATCCAGTTGTTTTTTCAAAGGCATCATTGGTAAATGTAATCTTCCCGTTTGTATCTGTAATGATAACTGCACTACTTGTTTGCTCTGCAATTAGCGATATTTTTTGAAATTCTATTTCATTTAATTTTCGTTGATGAACATCTCTTATCGTGAGTAAATATTTGTACCCTTTGGTATCGACTTGCTTTATAGGTTTGATACTAGCCTCCTGCCATCTTACATTTCCTTTGGATTTTTTAAATTCAAATTCAATTAATCCAGGTTCGCTATTTTCTTCGATTGCTGCAAAAGCCTTTTTAAAAAGTTGTTTGTGAGATTTATTTGGTATTTGGTTTAATAGGTTGAATTCGTATAATTTTTCTAGAGGATAACCCGTAATTTCCGCGCCGGACGGAGAACAGTATTCGATTTGGCCTTCCTTATTAATAATACAAACCATGTCACGAAGGTTGTTGGATATCAATTCAAAAATTTCTTTTTGCCCTTCGTGCTTGGAGTTTAAATCAGCCAAGGTCTTGTCAGAGATCTGTATGACTCTTTTTAACTTATTTGCTTGGGTCAAATCCACAAATACTAAAATGACTCCTTTTATTTCGTTCTTCTGAGTCTTGAAAGGTGATATTTTCAAAAGATATTCCCGCCTCTTTATATCTTCGATTCTTGATTCATAGACAACCAAATTTTCCAAAACAGTCTCCACATGTTCTATTAAATTATCCAGTTGGATTTTCCCTCTGAAATGACTGATATTTCTACCAATGTCATGGGGCACTAGATCTAATATTTTCTTTATGGAAGGAGTGAATTTTCGAATATTCAAATTCGAATCCAAAAATAATAAAGCTATTTCTGTACTATGGATCAGATTATTGAGGTCATCATTTGACGCTGACAATTCACTGTTTTTTTGCTGGTATTCTGCATTTACTGTGTAAAGTTCTTCATTTACAGATTCCAATTCTTCATTAGAACTCTGTAATTCTTCATTTGCTGCCTGAAGTTCTTCATTACTTGATTCTAATTCTTCGATGGTAGTTTGGAGCGTTTCTCTATTGATTCTGAGTTCGCGTTCTAGGATATTGATCTTCTCTTTAGATAGTGTATTTATATTGACACTTTCAAAATTCGTATTTTGCGGCCCACCTTTCACTAATGGTTCAAAAGTGATAAACAAATGGGCTATCCCTGCCAAAAGTTCTTTTTTTCTAACTTGAATGTTTGTAAACTCAGCTGAATCAAAATGAAAATTTAGATCGGAAGGAATTCCGATGTTAGTCAAAACTACAGGCTTACCTGAAATTAAGACCTTCTTGGCTACCACCTCTAAAGGCAAAGAGAAAGATTCAGGCAGCATTTTTAAAATATTAGAGCTGATTTCTCCTGATGGAATCCTTAGCCACCTATTGGCTTTTCCTGTCGTATGTAATAAATTGAAATTTTCATCAATTACCAGAGAATCCGGAACATATTCCTGAATAAGTGCGTGCTGTATTTCATTTAATATTTTCCCCTCATTTGTACTTACCGGCCGAATGTTAGAAATTGGTTTATCGGAACTTTCCGTAGTCCTTTTAAAAGTACTATTTGTAGCATGCAGTCGGTGGATAGATTTTTTGTTTTCTTTATTGATAAAAATTTTATGCTTATTGTTAAATTCAAAAAATTCCTCAATGACTGTACCGAGGCTTTCACTGGGACCAAGGAAAAGAAAACCATTAGTTCTGAGAGAATATTGGAAAAGGGAAAATAATTGTTGCTGTACAGCGTCATTTAGGTAAATGAGGAAATTTCTGCAACTGATCAAATCAATTTTATTGAATGGCGGATCTTGAATTACATTATGAGCTGAAAAAATAATCATGTCTCTGATTTGCTTAACAACAGTGTAACCCGTTTTTTGAGGAATAAAATATGTATTCAAATATTCGATTGGAATTTCCGCTCTGATGTTCTCGGAAAATATTCTATTTGCCGCAAATTTAATGGCCTCCTTATCTAAATCGGTGGCAAAAATATTGACATCAAATTGCAACTTATGAATCCTTAAATAATCTAATATTAAAATAGCAATACTGTAAGCTTCTTCTCCGGTAGAACAAGCTGGCACCCAAACCCGGATAGTTTTTGAATCCATGTTTTCCTCAACCAACTTTGGTATCACTTGGAGTTTAAGAATTTCGAATGCCTCCTCATCCCTAAAAAATCGGGTTACTCCAATTAGAAATTCTTTAGCAAGTAGGTGGGCTTCACCCGGATTAGATTTAAGGTAATTGTAATAATCTTCTATTTCAACATAATCCAATAGACTCATTCTGCGGTGGATTCTCCGCAATAAAGTTGTGTGTTTATAACCTGTAAAGTCTACATTGATTTGCTTGTTTACCCTATTTAAAATATTGGAAACAGTAGCGCCATCCGTTGCGGAATTTTCATTCTTTTTATTGATAATATTTTTATTGGCAAAAAACGTATCAATTTCTTGATGCATTTTTTCCACGGCGCAAATTTTATCCACGACCCCGGAGTTGATGGCCATGTTCGGCATTCCGTTGAATTTGGCCTGAGATGGGTCCTGTACCAACACCAATCCTGCTTTTTCTTTGATATATTTAATCCCTTCTGAACCGTCACTACCTGTCCCCGAAAAAACAATAGCGCAGGCCATCTCCTGTAAATTTTCTGCCAAAGACACAAAAAAGCTGCTGATGGGAAAACTCAATTTTCTATCTTCTTTTTCACTTAGGATAAATTTACCCGACTTCAATTCAACAAATTTCTTTGGGGGATTCAGGTAAATATTTCCTTTTTGAATGGTCATCGAATCTTCGATGATATGAATAGGAAGCTGTGTATGCCGGGACAATAACTCATCCATCATACTTTTATGATTGGGTGCCAGGTGCTGAATGATAACATAGGCATACGCTGAGCGATTTGTGGTATTTTCAAAGAATTGTTCAAGTGGCTCAAGCCCGCCAGCCGATGCCCCAATCGCAATAACAGGGAATTTAATGTCCATTTTATTTAATTTTTGGGGATTGTAAAGTGAAATATAGATCCCTGACCAACTTCAGAATTTAACCAAATCCTTCCTCCCATAAATTCCACACTTCTTTTTGCAATAGACAATCCAATACCGGTTCCACTGTAGAGCTCTCTATTGTGTAGTCTTTGAAAGATGATGAAAATTTTATCAAAAAATTGATTATCAATGCCAATACCATTATCCTTAATAGCAAACTCCCATTCAGTTCCATTTTCAATTGTGGATATTTCAATGTGTAGAGGAATATTTTCTTTTGAATACTTTAATGCATTATCCAGCAAACTGTGGAAAATTTGGGTAACTGGAGCGCTAAAGGTTCTTAAATGAGGCAACTCTCTAGAAATAATAGTTGCTGATTTTTCTGCTATAAGTTTTCTCCTTAATTGTTTAAAGTCCGAAAGTATCTCATTCAGATCTACTTCCTCTTTCTCCTCAAAAGCTTTATTAGCTCTTGAGTAAAGCAATAAATCCAATATAATCTGCTTCATCCGCTTTGCGCCTTCCGTTGCGTAATGAATGTATTGAAGTGCCTTATCATCAAGTTGATCCGCATATTTTCTTTTCAATTGATCCATAAAGCTGGAAATCATCCGCAATGGTTCCTGCAAATCGTGGGAGGTGACAAAGGCGAATTGCTCCAGTTCTTCATTGGAACGCTCTAGTTCTTTTGCGTAATTTTTAAGGGATTCATTGAGTTCTACTAATTTTGTTTCTTGTTCTTTTAGTTTTGTAAAATCCACCATAGCTCCCACCATTCTAACTGCTACGCCTTGGCTATCTCTAATTATTACACCCTTATCTATAACATATGCAAAGCTGTTGTCTGATTTTTTATACCTATATTCTTCAAGCCAGTTAGATACATTTTTGTTTTTAATTGCCTCATATACAGATTTTTCAACACGTTCAATATCACTCGGATAAATATTTTTTATCCATGAATCTAAGGTGGGTGTAATATTCTCGACATCATACCCGAACAAGGTTTTAAATCCTTCACCCCAGAACAATGTATTTTCACTTATATTCCAATCCCAGATAGCATCATTTGTAGCTTGGGTAACTTTCTCAAAACGTTCATTGGCTTTTAACAAAAGGATATCAGTCTTTTTCCTATAAGAGATGTCCTTAAAATAAATCGATAATCCGTTTTCTGATGGATAAACCGTCACTTCTACCCACAAATCCAAGGTGGCATAATTTTCTTCAAAGTTTATGGTTTCTCCTGTTAACATGGCCTTGTGATATTGCCTGTAAAATTCTGAATCAATTACATCAGGGTGAGTCTCCCATATATTTTTGCCAAGAACATCCTCCTTATTCCTACCCAATATAGTTTCAGCCTTTTTATTCCAATAAGTAACTGTCCAATCTTTGTTTACAGCAAAAAAGCCATCACCGATACTCTCTAAAATATTATTCTTTTCTTCTAATATTTCAATTATCTTCTCATTTGCAAGTTTTTTAGCAGTGATATCAATTCTAATAGCTACATATTGAAATGGTTTGTTGTTTTCATCTAAAAATGGGACAATAGTGCTATCTACCCAATAGAATGATCCATCTTTTGCCTGATTCTTTATTTCTCCCCGGAATACTTTTCCTTTGGCTATTGTTCCCCATAACTCAGCAAAAAATGATTTGGGGTGATGCTTAGAGTTGATTATGCTATGGGTTTTACCTATCAATTCCTCTCGGGAATATTTAGAAAGTTTACAGAATTGATCGTTTACGGATGTGATGACACCTTTTGTGTCAGTAATTGTAATAATGGCAGTTTGATCTAAAGCAAATTTATAATCTTCCAATGATTTTAAACTCGCCTGAAGGCTAATTTCAGACTTTATTCTATCGGTAATATTCTTTGCCGAAGCATACACCAAACCATCTTCCAAGGCAGGATTACAGTTCCAACTCAGCCAGATTACCTGCTCATCCTTAGCCAAGAAGCGGTTTTCAAAAGTGAAGACCGAATCACCTTTTGTTATACCCTTAATTTTTTGCTCGAATTTCCCTTTATCTTCAATAAGTGTAAATTCATCGATGGAATGAAATAGTACCTCTTCCTGGGCGTATCCCAACAGGGCGCATCCGGCATTGTTGATCTTTAAAAATCGCCCCTCAAAGTCAGTGACGCAGAGGATTTCAGGAGTCGCATCGAAAACGTTTCTGAGGTCATTTTCGAGTCGCTTACGGTTAATCTCTGACCCAATGAATTTTTCCAGCCGGCTTAAAACCAGGCTGTGCTGCTCCAAATAATCCGGTTCCCGTTTGGTTCCAATCAGCAATACCCCAACCAATTCATCTTTAAAGGTCAAGGGTATCCCGAGTATGGCTTGTAGCCCTAAGTGTAAAGCTCCTTTTTTCCTAATGAAGTATTTTTTAATCTGTTTTTCATCCCAAAGAAGCTGTTTTCCCTTTTCCCAAACTTTCCCTGGCAATCCCTCATTCTTCTGAAAATAAGTTTCCGATGGCTCAAGTTCATAGAAATATTGGTTCTGTGTGCTGTGGCCTATTAGTTTTATTTGGGTTTGCTCCATATTGGGGCACCAGAGTTCTATCAAATCAAACTTACCGAAGGTATATAGATTTTCGCATAGGCGGTAGGCGGCCGGAATCAATTCCTCTTCATCATTAAAGCTTAGGCTGATTTGTCTGAGCAGTTCCTTTTCTGCTTCTTCTTCGATTTTATCCTTCGCATCTCGCGATACACAATACATTAATTTCGTACTACTATCCCAACGGGCTGACCATAAATTAAAGGCGATACTCCCATCTTTTTTTGTATAGCGGTTCTCAAATGATTTCACATCTTTTCCTCTAATAATAGCCTCGGCTATTTCTCTGGTTTTGGCAAATCATCTTCCAAAATCAAATCCCAAAACGACATGCCTCTTAATTCCTCTGGTGTGTATCCCCAATGGGGTTTAGAAGCCGCGCTCACAAACACAAAATTACCCGCTTCATTGATCGTGCAAAAAGTATCTAATGAAGCATCCAACAATTGATTTGCTTCCGATTTATGTTTGACTATCCGTGTTATATCTGTCGAGCGACAGGCCACGGAGTGGGTTCTATCATCATCTCCAATTACAGGTGTGAATGTAATTTGGCCATATTGAATATCATTAGATTCAGGATTATAATAATGTTCTTCTACTTCAAAATACTCTCCTGAAAGTGCCCGCTGGTAATACGCTTTCCATTTTTCAATATAACCCTCCCCAAATCCCTCAACCAAAATCGGGGTATTCAATACTTTATCAATACCCGTGACTTCCTTCATCAGACTTAAATAGGCTTTATTGGCATAAACCAAAGTAAGGTCGCTGTCCACCACCCAAATAAGATCTTTGGTTTGATCGAGAATTTTATTTGAAACCTCATTTAGTATCATGATGAAATAATTTAATTAATGTTGAAGTTTTCTACTGTGTCAAATAGATTTGGGAATGAGATTATTTTGAAAGTTAGATCTCTCTCTAAATCAATATGATTCTATTCAAATCCTAGATTATTTTGTTTTTTAATTGAAATTTATGGGGCATTATTATACTCGCACTTAAGTTTGTCTATCAGGTAGGTCAGGTGATACTTAGCTAAATAGAAGAGAACATACCAATATATATGTTATTCCTTTATTAAACCACAATAAATTTCTCTATTCCACTTTATTAGTATTTTCCATTTACCAAAAACCAACCCCACATTGAAAAAGAAAATAAATTCCTTTAAAAATTATAATACTGTTAGAAACGATAAAGATTTTTAAGCCTCAAAAACCTCTTTATCTTTGCAGGATAAACCCTAATATAATTCAATATGAAAAAACAATTGATTGCTGCTTTTGTATCCGCCAGTTTATTAGTGGCCTGTGGGCAAAGCGAAAATGAAAACGATATGACCAACCCATTCTTAGAGACTTACAACACGCCTTTTGAGGTGCC
>NZ_JBGSXS010000333.1:0-5856 GCF_041751335.1 Aquiflexum sp. | reverse complement strand
CTGACTGTGTCAATAGAAACATACAAAGATTCAGATAAATCATTTAATAAAACCCTGTGATGTAAGTAAACTTGGTCTAGGATATATTTTTGACGTTCTTCTTTAAGCATGATCTTAGATTTCGGTTTTTTGCAGGGATTAAATTATCAATTAGGAAAAAAAAGTCTAAAACAGCAAATAATTGCAAATCATTATTGCACTATGCTCTAAGAAATTCATGTATTTTAGCAAAAATTCTATTACAAAGGTCCAAACACCACAAATTCTATTTCAAATGAGAAACATAAAGCATGGTTATCTTCTTTTGGTATACCTTTTCTTGATTTGTTCATGCAACGCCCCTACATTCAGAATCTTGGAAAAACCCATTGTTTTCGATGAAGAAAGAGAAAAACTTTCAATAGAATACCTAAATGTCCGACATGGATTAGACAAAGAATCAGCCACTATTGAACCAAGTATGGTGGTGGTACATTGGACAGCGGTACCAACTTTGGAAGGCACTTTTGATGTCTTCAACCCGGTTCATTTGGGAGGAAGACCTGAATTGACCACTGCCAGCAATTTAAATGTTTCTGCTCATTTCCTGGTGGACCGAGATGGTACGATTTTTAGGCTTTTGCCGGACACCACTTTTGGAAGGCATACGATTGGATTGAATTATACCGCAATCGGTATTGAAAACATCGGAGGCCCTGATGACCCGCTTACAAAGGCTCAATTAAAGGCGAATGCAGCACTTGTAAGATACCTTCATAAAAAGCATAAGCTGACCTACCTGATTGGTCATCACGAATACTATGACTTTCAGGGCACTGAAATTTGGAAAGAAACAGACCCCGATTACCTGACCCAAAAACAGGATCCCGGACAAAAATTCATGAAACAACTAAGAAAAAAACTTACCGACCTTAACCTCAAAAGCAAACCCTAATCCAAACAATGAAGCCAAATTTCCTGATTCAAATTTCAAGAATCTTTACTTACCTTATATGCTTAACCTTGTTTTTACAATCTTGTAAAACAGCTTCCACTACCACCGGACCACGGGAACGGGGAACAATTCGCGGCACAGGTCCCCGGGGCAATGAAACCACCTATCCCTCAAAAACAGTGAAAATGCCCGTGCAACCTGAATTTTACAAGACATTGGACCTGGAATTGACACCAAGTCCGAGGGAGTTCAGGGGAGTGTGGATAGCAACAGTTGCCAATATAGATTGGCCTACTAGTCCTACCCACCCTTTCAGCAAGCAAAAAGAAGATTTTATCAAACTGTTGGATTATTATAAATCCCTCAATTTCAATGTGGTCATTGTACAGATCAGAACTTCAGGGGATGCTTTTTATCCCTCTGGCTTTGCGCCATGGTCCAGATATCTGACTGGAAAGGAAGGCCAAAAACCCAATACAACAGAAGATCCGCTTTCTTGGATGATATTGGAAGCTCATAGAAGAGGGCTGGAATTTCATGCATGGCTGAATCCCTATCGGGCTACCATGAATCTTGACACCAAACTCCTGAGTGCAGAACATGATTTTTTCAAACATAAAAACTGGATGATCAAGTACGACACCAAATATTACTATAATCCCGGACTTCCTGAGGTCAGGTCTCATTTGGTCAATATCATCACAGAGGTAGTCCAGAATTACAATGTAGATGCCATACACTTTGATGATTATTTCTATCCTTACAAAGTGGACAAAGTTATTTTTGATGATGCGGCGACCTTTAAAAAATATGGTAAACAAGGTCAGAAACTGGATGATTGGAGAAGGGAAAATGTAAGCTTATTGGTCAAAGAAGTGCAACAGACCATTAAAGCTGAAAAACCTTGGGTACAGTTTGGTATTAGCCCTTTTGGGGTTTGGAGAAATAAGGACAAAGATCCCAATGGTTCCAATACCAGGGCTGGTCAGACCAATTTTGATGACCTATATGCCGATGTCCTGACCTGGATGAAGAACGGCTGGATAGATTACCTCATTCCCCAATTGTATTGGAGTATGGATTATAATCTGGCTTCCCACCGGGAACTGATCAACTGGTGGTCTAAAAACAACTACAATACCAAAATTTATATCGGAAATGGTCCCTATAAAATCCGGAACAATGCAGACAAAGCCTGGGACAATCCCATGGAAATCCCCAATCAGATCGGTTTGTCAAAAATCACCCCTAACATATCGGGAAACGCATATTTCAGTGCCAAGTCCCTGTATATACAAAACAGGGATGTGGCTGATCTCGTCTTCAAAAACCATTATCAGCACCAGGTTTTGACTCCTGATATTTTTGAAACCTCAACCACTTCAAAAGAAACCATGCCCCCGGTTTTGATTCCCCATGGGGATGGTTTTGCTTTTCAGTTTCAACAGGTACTGGATCCGGATTTTCGATTTGCAGTAATATACTCCTCCCCAACCATTCAGGATCTCCAAAAGAGAAATGAAAATACGATTTTCCAAAAAATATATCTTGATGACAGCAACAGGATGCTGATTCCCGTACTGACCCCCAACAATCCAAAATATGTGGCCTTGAGTTTTTTGGATAGATTTGGTAAAGAAAGCAAACCGATGGTATTTGAAATCCAAAGAACCCTTCAATCCCCATAAAATGAAAGACATGCTTGTCCGGTTGTTGGATCTTCCGGATATCTCCGAAAAAGAACAACAGTTGGCCAAGGAAAATATTGTTTTCAGAAGACCTATTCCACCTGAAAAATCCTTTGTTTGTGATTGGGTAATTGAGCATTTTGGTCAATATTGGAAAAACGAAACAGAAGCTGCATTTTCCCACCTTCCCGTCAATTGCTATATTGCGCAGAGGGACAATGAGATCCTAGGCTTTGCCTGTTTTGAATCCACCGCCAAAAACTTCTTCGGGCCAACAGGGACATTGGAAGGCATGAGGGGAAAAGGAATAGGAAAAATATTATTGATCAAAAGCCTCCAAACCATGAAAGAAATGGGCTATGCCTATGCCATTATCGGTGGAATCGGCCCGGCAGACTTCTATAAAAACACCGTAAATGCAAGCATCATTGAAGGATCGGAAATCAGTATCTACCAAAACCTGATTAGAAAAAAACCATGAGAAAGTCCATCCCCAACAATCCCTGGTATTGGGTGCCACCATTGTATTTGACCGAAGGTATACCCTACGTGCTGATCATTACGGTATCTGTCATCATGTACAAAAATCTAGGGGTTGACAATTCGGATATTGGACTTTATACCAGCTTTCTCTATTTGCCCTGGGTCATCAAACCTTTTTGGAGCCCCTTTGTGGATTTGTATGGCACCAAAAGAAAATGGTTCCTTGCCATGCAATTGGTGTTATCCATTGCTTTTTTAGGAGTAGGTCTTTCTCTTCCCACCAATCAGTTTTTTGTCATCAGTCTTGCCTTCTTTTGGCTGGCTTCCTTTGCTTCTGCCACCAATGACATCGCTTCGGACGGTTTTTATCTGTTGGCTTTAAAAGAAGACCAACAGTCCTTTTTTATAGGCTTGCGCAGCACATTCTATAGGGTGGCCATGGTCACAGGTCAGGGTTTGTTTGTCATTTTTGCAGGATATCTTGAAGTAAAATACGGAGACAATACCAAAGCTTGGTCGCTTACCATGGTGATGATTGCCGCTTTGATGTTTGTGCTGACTTTGGTTAATTTCCTAGTCACCCCCAATGTTGAAAAAGCAAAAAATTATATCAAAGAAGAAAGCCTGACTTTCTGGAAAGTATTTGAAAGCTTTTTCAGCAAGAAAGAAATCTGGGTTGCCCTGGCCTTTATTCTTTTCTACCGGCTAGGTGAATCACAATTGGTAAAAATGGCCTCTCCATTCCTTTTGGACAGTCGGGAAGTCGGAGGCTTGGCTTTGAGTACGAGTGATGTGGGTTTAATTTATGGAACTTTCGGAATTATCGCCCTTTCCTTGGGAGGTATCATTGGAGGGATAGTGATTTCAAAAGATGGATTAGGAAAATGGATGCTGCCTATGATTTTAGCACTCAATGTTCCAAATTTCTTCTATTACTTATTAGCTTATTTCCAACCTGAATCCGCCTTTTATGCCGGTGTAGTCGTAGTCATTGAGCAATTGGGTTATGGATTCGGCTTTGCGGCATTTATGATGTACCTGATATATGTTTCGGAAGGACCATCCAAAACCTCACATTATGCCATTGCTACCGGATTTATGGCTTTGGGAATGATGATTCCTGGAATGGCTTCCGGTTTTATCCAAGAAGCCCTTGGCTACCCTGGCTTTTTCGTTTGGATTGTCATCGCCGCCTTTCCCGGCATCCTAATGGTAAGGTATGTGAAGTTCCCTTATGAGTATGGGAAGAAGAAGGTAGAGGGTAGAGGGTAGAGGGTAGATTTTAGATTTTAGATTTTAGATTGTAGATTTGGGAAGGATGAGGGATGAAGGGATAAGGGTAGAGGGTAGATTTTAGATTTTAGATTTTAGATTTGGGGGGGATAGTTCATTAAACTGTGTCTAAGGTTAAATCTTTCTTTCAGCCTACCATCTTAGTTGGCTTAAGCCAACTAAGATGGTAGGCTGAAAATCTAGTTTTTTTGTGGTACCCTCTCCGGGTACAACTCCATGATTTCTCGCTGGATGGAAGTCCATCCATAAGCTTTTCTTCTCCATGACTTTTCGTTCCGGCTTATCGATAAATAGAGCTGTTTCAACAGTGCTGTTTCTGATGTCCATGCGGCTTTGCTTTTTATCAGTTTTCGCATGATTCTATGGAGTGCCTCTACCGGATTGGTCGTATAGATCATTTTTCTCATCGGTAAAGGAAAATCCAGAAAGGCCATCAGTTCAGTCCAGTTTTCCCTCCATTGTTTGACTATATACTTGTATTTCTTCCCCCATGTGGCTTCAAAGGATGACATTGCTGTTTTCGCTCCCTCTTCAGTCACAGAGGTATAAACCTGACGTAAGTCCTTTATTACAGCCTTTCTGTCGACATCATCCACATATTTCAGCGAATTCCGCATTTGGTGGACTATACACTTCTGGACAATTGAAGCAGGAAAAGCTTCGTGAATCTGATCGGAAAATCCCTGCAGATCATCCGTACAAACCACCAGAATATCACTTACTCCTCTTGCTTTCAGGTCTTCCATCACCATACCCCATTTTTTAGCCCCTTCCCCACCAGAATTGATATAAAGCCCTAATACGTCCCTGTTCCCTTCCCAATCCACCGAATATACCGTGTAGAAAGCGCTGTTGGTGTATTTGCCGTCTTGGCGTACTTTGAAGTGTATGGCATCCAGATACACGATGGGGTAAAAGTTTTGAAGGGTTCTTGTACGCCATTCCTGGATCTCTGGAAGCACTTTGTCCGTAATCTGGGAAATCCGGCCTGCAGAGATACTCACTCCATAAATATCCTCCAGAAGACGTCTCACGTCTTCCACTGAGTTCCCTTGGGCATAAAGGGACAGTATCTGGTCATCCATACCGCTGCTGAGTTCACGTTCACGTTTGCCGATAAGTTCAGGCTCAAAGTCTCCGTTCCGGTCTCGAGGTGTTGAAATATCTAGGAACCCAGCTTCGCTCACAACTCGTTTGGATGTTCTCCCATTGCGTTTATTAACATTACCGGAGGCTCGCTCTTCGGTCAGAAATGAATCGATCTCACCTTCAAGAAGAGTATTTACCATACCTTGCAAAATCTCACTGAAAGGACTCTCTTTTCCCAGTAATCCTTTCTTACTGTAAAGACGTTCTTTCAAACGTTCACTCATCTCAGGATCATTTAAGATATCCTTAATTGTCTTTTTATTGTTCATCTTGTGTAAAGTTAGCAGACACACTTAAATGAACAGTCTC